>NZ_JBFBFP010000079.1:0-21703 GCF_040684275.1 Streptomyces sp. NPDC091371 | reverse complement strand
GGCTCGTACTGGACGTACTTGCGCGGTCCGACAACGCAGCGAGGTGCCGTGCCGGGCGCCGTGACCCGGTGAACCTTGCCGGTCACAGCACTAGGGGTGGGTATCGCCCGTCATCCCGCGGCCGGTCCTCCGGCCGCCGCCGGTGTGCCGACGGCGTAGTGGGCGTACTCCCGCTCCGGGCGGAAGCCGGCGGTCCAGGCGAGCAGCCGGCCGGGGCGGTTGCTCGCAGAGCAGGTCCAACTGGGCGTGTGACCGCGGGCCGCTATGTCCGAGCACAGGGCGTTGACGCAGTCGAGTGCCAGGTACTGCAGGCGCGGGTCGGGCACGGTGACGCAGGCGACGTCCTCGTAGGTGGTGCCGAGGAAGTAGGTGCAGGCCACCGCCACGATGCGGGGGCCTTGGAAGGCGGCCCAGGCGTAACCGGAGCGGGCGAGGGCCTCGGGACCGCCCCAGGTGTGGTGGATCCAGCTCATCGCGGGCGGGAGCGTGGTGAGCGCCTGGGTGTCCCGCGCGTTCAGCCTGCGTACGGTCACACCCCTCGGCGGCCGGGAGGCCGGCACGGGGGAGCGTTTGACGTAGACCAGGCGCTGCCGCGGCACGACCCGGTCGAATGCTGCTCCGATCAGGGGAAGGAAGCGCCCCGGTGCCTCGATCGCACGCTCCGCGAAGCCTGCGAGGTGCTTCGGCGTCAGGGCCTGCGGGTCTCCGTGCAGCAGTACGTGGTCCCCGCACGAGGCGGCGATCACGCGGGGCTGGATGACGCGGTCGACCCGCCACTGGCCGGCCTCGGTGGTCAGGACGTGCTCGGGCAGGGCGGCCGAGCCCGGGGTGCCCGTGGGGAACCAGCGGACGAGCGCCGGAAACCGGTGGGACGGCAAGTTGATCACGGTGCTGGTGCTCCTCGTGTCGGACATGGAGGCGGGGCGGCCCTGTTCGGAGGGCCGCCCCGTGGAGTAGTGGAGTAGGTGGGTCGCTGGTCAGCAGGACGGCTTGCTGCCGTGGTTGGAGCCCTTCTTGCGGCGGGCCCTCTTCTTGCGTGCGCGCTTGGACATGGCGGTGGTGGTTCCCTTCAGGCGGTGTGGCCGACGAGGAGGTCGGCGAGCTTGCCCAGGCGCTTGACGGTGCGGTCCTCGGTGGCGGCCGCGGCCGGGGCGACGCGCTCGTCGCCGTCGTAGTAGGCGCCGTTGACGATCTCGGTGGCCGGGTCGCAGAGCCGTACGACGTGGGCCGCGCCGTCGGCGGCCGGGACGCCCTCGTGGCCGTACAGCGGGAGGAGGCCGGTCTCGCAGACGCCGGGGTTGACCGAGACGGCGGTGACGCGCGGATCGGCGGCGAAGACGGTCAGGGCCAGCTGGGACTGCGCGTACGCGGCGAGGCGGGAGTAGCGGCGGATGCGCTGCGGGTCGTTCCACTGGATGGCGCCGGTGCGGTGGAGCGAGGAGGAGACGTTGACGACCCGGCCACCCGGGTCAGCGGTCAGCGACGGCTCCAGGAGGGTCGTCACGAGGTAGTGGGCGAGGAAGTTGACCTGGAAGGCGATCTCGTTGCCGTCGGCGGTCAGGGTGTGGCGCTCGGGCGCCGCGATGGCCGCGTTGTTGACGAGTACGTCCAGGCGCGGGTGCTCCCGTACGACGGCGTGGGCCAGGCTCTCGACCTCCTCCAGGCGGACGAAGTCGGCCGCGAGCGGCCGGAGAAGAGCGCCGTCGACGCCGGTGGTGGCGATCAGCCGGTCGGTGGCCCGCTGGGCCTCCTCGGGTGTGCGGCCGTGGAGGAGGACGGTGGTGCCGCGCTCGGAGAGTTGGCGCGCGGTCTCGTAGCCGATGCCGGAGGTGGCGCCGGTGACGAGGACGGTACGGCCGGACAGGGATGAAGACATGTCGGATTCCCGGAAGCAGGCATGGCTGACCTGCCCGGCGCCCCGGCGCAAGGCGCGCGGGGGGCGTGGGCGTGGGATCAGGTCATGCGGTGAAGGTGAGGATGCGTACGAAGCCTCGAACAGCGCCCTTCAGGGGGCTGGTGGCAGGTTCCGCGGAGGACGCTCGGCCGACGTCAGAGGGCCGGGCGGACAGCGGGCGACGCCGTCGGCTGCACCCGATGGGGTGGCCGGTCGTCGTAGCGCGGACCGCTGTTCATGACCGCAATCCCAGCGCATGAGGTGCGGAGGAGGCAAGTCCTCCACGGCTCCTTGACGGCCTTCTGACGTCCGTCCGTCAGGGGCGCATCAAAGATCGACTTCCGGGCGGAAGGAACCCGTCAAGGAGTGATGCCAGGGCCGCCTGCCGGGCGCAGACTGATGTGGCGACGGAGCCGGACGACGGACCGGCGGCACGCGACTGGTGGGCGGTGGCCTGAACACCGCCCGAGAAGCGCACGGTCCCACCGTGGGGGTACGGGCCGACGCAACCGCGTGCCGGTCACCTGTCGCACAACACATGAGCCGTCCGGCTCTCCGGGGTGGGGATTCCGGGGCCGGACGGCTCGCGTGCTTGCGGGCGGTGTCCGCGGAGCTGTCAGGTGACGGCTGACGTCGGGAGCTCCGCGGTGACCGGTGGGGTGCCACCCGCTATGGGGAGGGTCAGGACCATGGTGAGGCCGCCGCCCGGGGTGTCCTCAGCGGCGAGGGTGCCGCCTATGGCTTCGGTGAAGCCGCGGGCGACAGCGAGGCCGAGGCCCACGCCGGCGCCGCGCGGGGCGTCGCCGTGGCGCTGGAAGGGTTCGAAGATGCGGTCCTTGGCCTCGTCGGGCACACCGGGTCCGCGGTCGACGACGCGCAGCTCGACACGGTTGGCGAGGGCACTGGCGGAGACGTGGACGGGCTGCCCCGCAGGGCTGTACTTGACCGCGTTCTCGACGATGTTGGCCACGGCCCGTTCCAGGAGGCCGCGGTCGACGGCGACCATCGGGAGCGTCTCCGGGATGTCGAGGTCCACGCTGTCCTCCGGTACGCCGCCCAGGGCCATCGGGACCACCTCGTCCAGGTCGGTCTCGCGGATGAGCGGGACGACGGTGCCGGTGTTGAGGCGGGACATGTCGAGGAGGTTCCCGATCAGGGCCGCGAGGCGGTCGGCGCCGTCCTCGATGCCTTCGAGGAGTTCGGCCTTGTCTTCCTGGGACCATTCGACGTCGTCAGAGCGCAGGGAGCTGACGGAGGCCTTGATGCCGGCGAGCGGGGTCCGCAGGTCGTGGCTGACGGCGGCGAGCAGGGCGGTGCGGATGCGGTTGCCCTCGGCGAGTTCGCGGGCCTTGCCGGCCTCGTCCACGAGGCGCTGGCGGTCGAGTACGACGGCGGCCTGGGCGGCGAAGGCGCCGAGTACGCGGCGGTCTTCGGCGGGGAGGACGCGGCCGGTGAGGGCGAGGGCCATGTTGTCGCCTATGGGCAGGTCGACGTCGGCGTCCTCGGGGCGGGAGACGGGGCTGATGCCGACGGCTGCGGCGGTGGTCCACGGGTCGACTTCGCTGGTGCGCTCAAGCAGGACGACCGACTGCATGGCGAAGGTCTCGCGGAGCCGCTCGAGCAGGGCGTCCAGGGAGTTCTCACCGCGCAGGACGCTGCCCGCGAGGAAGGAGAGGATCTCGGACTCGGCACGCAGGCGTGCTGCCTGGTGCGTGCGCCGGGCGGCCAGGTCGACCACGGAGGCGACGGACACCGCGACACCGACGAAGATCGCGATGGCGACGATGTTCTTCGGGTCGGAGATGGTGAACTCGTGCAGCGGCGGGGTGAAGAAGTAGTTCAGAAGCAGGGACCCGAAGGCAGCCGAGGCCAGAGCGGGGAGAAGTCCGCCGAGCAGCGCCGCCGCCACCGTGAAGGTGAGGAAGAGCAGCATGTCGTTGGCGAGGCCGAGGTCGGGGACGACCTGGTTCAGGAGGACCGTCAGGAGGGCGGGGCCGACGATGCCGGTCAGCCAGCCCCAGATGACGCGGGGCCGCCCCAGACGCGTGCCGTGGGCGGCGGGCAGGCCCCGGCCCTTGGCGGCCTGGTCGTGGGTGACGATGTGTACGTCGAGGTCGGGTCCGGATTCGCGGGCGACGGTGGCGCTCACACCAGGGCGGAAGACGGACTGCCAGGACCGGCGGCGGCTGACCCCGAGCACGATCTGGGTGGCGTTGCACCCGCGGGCGAACTCCAGGAGCGCGTCCGGGATGTTGTCGCCTATGACGTGGTGGAAGGTGCCGCCGAGGTCCTCCACCAGAGTGCGCTGGACGGCGAGTTCCTTGGGGGAGGCGGAGGTGAGGCCGTCGCTCGCGGCGATGTACACGGCGAGGACCTCACCCCCGGCTCCCTTCTCCGCGAGGCGGGCGGCACGCCGGATGAGCGTGCGGCCCTCGGGGCCGCCGGTGAGGCCGACGACGATGCGTTCGCGGGCCTGCCAGGTGGAGCGGATGTTGTGCTCGCCCCGGTACTCCTGGAGGTACTCGTCGACCCGGTCCGCGACCCACAGCAGGGCGAGCTCGCGCAGAGCGGTCAGATTGCCGGGCCGGAAGTAGTTGGACAGGGCCGCGTCGACCTTGTCCGGCTTGTAGACATTGCCGTGGGCCATCCTGCGGCGCAGGGCCTGCGGGGACATGTCGACCAGCTCGATCTGGTCGGCCCGGCGGGCCACCTCGTCCGGGACCGTTTCGCGTTGGCGGACGCCGGTGATCGTCTCGACCACGTCGCCCAGCGACTCGAGGTGCTGGATGTTGACGGTGGAGACCACGTCGATGCCGGCCTGGAGGAGCTCCTCGACGTCCTGCCAGCGCTTCGCGTTGCGTGAGCCCGGTACGTTCGTGTGCGCGAGCTCGTCCACCAGCGCGACGGCCGGGCGCCGCGCGAGGATCGCGTCGACGTCCATCTCGGTGAACGTGCCGCCCCGGTACTCGATCTCGCGCCGCTGGATGAGTTCGAGGCCGTGCAGCATGACCTCCGTGCGCGGCCGGTTGTGGTGCTCGACGAAGCCGACGACGCAGTCGGTGCCCCGCTCGATCCTGCGGTGCGCCTCGGAGAGCATCGCGTACGTCTTGCCGACGCCCGGCGCCGCGCCGAGGTAGATGCGGAGCTTGCCGCGTCCCATATTTCCGACTCTTCTTCTCTGCTGACGATTGGGTCTCTGATGGCGATCAGGCGGACTATCAGGGTTCGAAGCGGTATCCCATGCCCGGCTCCGTGATCAGATACCTCGGGTGCGAGGGGTCCGCTTCCAGTTTGCGCCGCAGCTGGGCCATGTAGACGCGCAGGTAGTTGGTGTTCTCCCCGTAGGTCGGCCCCCAGACCTCCAGCAGCAGGCGACTCTGTGTGATCAGTCGTCCCGGGTGGGTGAGGAGGATCTCCAGGAGGTGCCATTCGGTGGGGGTCAGCCGTACGGTGCGCTCACCCCGTCGTACCTTCTTCGCGACCAGGTCGACGGTGAACTCATCGGTCGTGACGACGGTGACCTCGGCGGCCTGCGATGCCGAGGGAGCCTCCTGTCTCCGGGTGGCCGCCCGGAGGCGGGCCAGGAGCTCGTCCATGCTGAACGGTTTCGTCACGTAGTCGTCCGCGCCGGCGTCCAGGGCCCGGATCTTGTCCTCCGAGGTGTGACGGGCGGAGAGGACCAGGATGGGGACCCGGCTCCAGCCGCGGACGCTCTTGATCACGTCGACGCCGTCCATGTCGGGCAGCCCGAGGTCCAGCACTATTACGTCCGGCTTGCGGGCGGCCGCGAGCCGCACGGCAGAGCCGCCGTCGGGAGCCTCCTCGACCTCGAATTTGCGCGCCTGGAGATTGATCTTGAGCGCGCGGACGAGCTGAGGGTCGTCCTCCACCACCAGCACCCGGGTCATCGGTGTGCAGCCTTTCCTTCGTTACGGGCACGGTAAGAAGCCGGCGGGGCGCGAAAGCTGCGCGCCCCGCCGGCTCCCGGTCCGTGCGATGTGGAACATCAGCTCTTGGACAGCGCCTTCAGGGCGATGTTGAGCTCGAGGACGTTGACCCTCGGCTCGCCCATGAAGCCGAGCGTGCGTCCTTCGGTGTGGTCGGCGACGAGCTTCTCGACCTGCTTGACGTCGAGCCCGTTCTGCTCGGCGACCCGGTGGACCTGGAGCTTGGCGTACTCGGGGGAGATGTTCGGGTCGAGGCCGGAGCCGGAGGAGGTGACGGCGTCAGCCGGTACGTCCTCGGGCTTGACCGTGTAGCCGGCCGTGGAGTTGTCGGCGATCACGGCTTCCTTGGCGGCCACGACCTGGGCGCAGAGGGTGCCTTCCTCGGCATCCTTGGTGCACTGGCCGTTGACCGCGCCGTTGTCGGCGGAGCGGTTGGTGGCGCCGGACAGGATCAGCGAGTACTGGGTGTTGACGCTGTTGGCGCCGAGGCCGTTGGAGGGGCGTGGCTGGAACCACTTGAGGTCCGGGCGCGCGGCCTCCTCGGCGTCGTCGGGGTTCTGCTTGGGAAGGTTGTAGCTCTGGCCGATGAGGGAGGAGCCGACGACCTGGCCGCTCTTGTCCTTGATCTCGGACCCGTTGGCCTTGTCGTTGAACAATGCCTGGGCGATGCCGGTGACTGCGAGCGGGTAGAGGACGCCGCAGATCACAGTCAGGACGAGCAGGGCGCGCAGGCCCGCTCCGATCAACCGTGCGGTGTTTCCTACGGAGTTGTTCATGGCGGATCAGCACGTTCCTAAATTCAGGCGAGCCCGGGGATGAGGGAGAGGAGCAGGTCGATGAGCTTGATGCCGATGAACGGGGCGATCAGGCCGCCCACGCCGTATAGGCCGAGGTTGCGGCGGAGCATCTTGTCGGCGCTGGTCGGCCGGTACTGGACGCCCTTCAGTGCGAGCGGCACCAGGGCGATGATGATCAGCGCGTTGAAGATGACGGCCGACAGGATCGCCGACTCGGGCGAGGCCAGGCCCATGATGTTGAGCTTGTCGAGGCCCGGGTAGACCACGGCGAACATGGCCGGGATGATCGCGAAGTACTTCGCGACGTCGTTGGCGATGGAGAACGTGGTGAGGGCGCCCCGGGTGATGAGGAGCTGCTTGCCGATCTCGACGATCTCGATGAGCTTGGTGGGGTTGGAGTCCAGGTCCACCATGTTCCCGGCCTCCTTGGCGGCCGAGGTGCCGGTGTTCATGGCGACGCCGACGTCGGCCTGGGCGAGGGCGGGGGCGTCGTTGGTGCCGTCGCCGGTCATGGCGACGAGCTTGCCGCCGGCCTGTTCCCGCTTGATGAGGGCCATCTTGTCCTCGGGGGTCGCCTCCGCGAGGAAGTCGTCGACGCCCGCCTCTTCGGCGATGGCCTTGGCGGTGAGCGGGTTGTCACCCGTGATCATGACGGTCTTGATGCCCATGCGGCGCAGCTCGTCGAACCGCTCGCGCATGCCCTCCTTGACGACGTCCTTGAGGTGGATGACGCCGAGGATCCTGGCTCCCCTGTCGTCCTTGACGGCGACCAGGAGCGGGGTGCCGCCGACCTCGGAGATCGTGTCGGCGAGGAGCTCCGCGTCCTCGGCGACCTCGCCGCCCTGCTCCCGCACCCAGCTGATGACGGATCCGGCGGCGCCCTTGCGGGTCTGCCTGCCGTCGACGTCGACGCCGGACATGCGGGTCTGGGCGGTGAACTCGATCCAGGTGGCGTGGGCCAGTTCGCCCTGGTGGCGTTCGCGCAGCCCGTACTTCTCCTTCGCCAGGACGACGATGGAACGGCCTTCGGGGGTCTCGTCGGCGAGGGAGGACAGTTGGGCTGCGTCCGCGACCTCGGCCTCGGTGGTGCCCTTGACCGGTACGAACTCGGAGGCCTGGCGGTTGCCGAGGGTGATGGTGCCCGTCTTGTCGAGCAGGAGGGTGGAGACGTCGCCGGCGGCTTCCACGGCTCGGCCGGACATGGCGAGGACGTTGCGCTGGACGAGTCGGTCCATGCCGGCGATACCGATGGCGGACAGCAGCGCCCCGATGGTGGTCGGGATGAGGCAGACCAGCAGTGCGGTGAGCACGATCATCGACTGCTCGGCACCGGCGTAGATCGCGAAGGGCTGGAGGGTGACGACCGCGAGCAGGAAGACGATGGTCAGCGAGGCGAGGAGGATGTTGAGCGCGATCTCGTTGGGGGTCTTCTGCCGGGCGGCGCCTTCGACCAGGTTGATCATGCGGTCGATGAAGGTCTCGCCGGGCTTCGTCGTGATCTTGATGACGATCCGGTCCGACAGCACCTTCGTACCGCCGGTGACGGCCGAGCGGTCGCCGCCCGACTCCCGGATGACCGGGGCCGATTCACCGGTGATCGCGGACTCGTCGACGGACGCGACGCCCTCAACGACGTCGCCGTCGCCGGGGATGATGTCGCCGGCCTCGCAGACCACCAGGTCGCCGATGCGCAGCTCGGTGCCGGGGACCTGCTCCTCGCCGAGGCCGTCCTGGGTTAGGCGGCGGGCGACGGAGTCGGTCTTGGCCTTGCGCAGGGTGTCGGCCTGGGCCTTGCCGCGGCCTTCGGCGACGGCCTCCGCGAGGTTCGCGAAGATCGTGGTCAGCCACAGCCAGGCGGTGATGGCCCAGCCGAACCAGTCGGTGGGGTCCTTCAGCGCGAGGGCGGTGGTGACCACCGAGCCGATCAGGACCACGAACATGACCGGGGACTTGATCATGATGCGGGGGTCGAGCTTGCGCACCGCGTCCGGGAAGGACTTCAGGAGCTGCTTGGGGTCGAAGAGGCCGCCGCCCACGCGTCCGGCGGCGGCCGGCTTGTGGCCGGTGGGCACGTCCTGGTGCGGGGCCCTGGTGGGTGTGGCGGTGCTCATGATGCGAGCCCTTCGGCGAGCGGTCCCAGCGCGAGCGCGGGGAAGTAGGTCAGTCCGGTGACGATGAGGATGGTGCCGACGAGCAGGCCGGTGTAGAGCGGCTTGTCGGTGCGCAGGGTGCCTGCCGTCTCGGGGACGGGCTTCTGCTCGGCGAGCGAGCCGGCCAGCGCGAGGACGAACACCATGGGCAGGAAGCGGCCGAGCAGCATGGCGATGCCGATGGTGCTGTTGAACCACTGGGTGTCGGCGTTGAGGCCCGCGAAGGCGGAGCCGTTGTTGTTGGCGCCCGAGGTGTAGGCGTAGAGGATCTCGGAGAAGCCGTGCGCGCCGGAGTTCGTCATCGAGTTGACCGGGGTGGGCAGGGCCATCGCCGCGGCGGTGAAGCCCAGCACCAGGGCCGGGGTGATGAGGATGTAGCAGGCCGCGAACTTGATCTCACGGGTGCCGATCTTCTTGCCCAGGTACTCGGGGGTGCGGCCGACCATCAGGCCGGCGATGAACACCGCGATGATCGCCATGATCAGCATGCCGTAGAGGCCGGAGCCGACGCCGCCGGGCGCGATCTCGCCGAGCTGCATGCCCAGCAGCTGGATGCCGCCGCCCAGGCCCGTGTACGAAGAGTGGAAGGAGTTGACCGCACCCGTGGAGGTGAGCGTGGTGGCGACCGAGAAGATCGCGGAGGCACCGACGCCGAACCGGGTCTCCTTGCCCTCCATCGCCCCGCCCGAGACGTCGAAGGCCGGTCCGTGGTGGGCGAATTCGGTCCACATCATCAGGGCGGTGAAGCCGATCCAGATGGTGGCCATCGTCGCGAGGATCGCGTAGCCCTGGCGCAGGTTTCCGACCATGCGGCCGAAGGTGCGGGTCAGCGCGAAGGGGATCAGCAGGATCAGGAAGATCTCGAAGAGGTTCGAGAACGGGGTCGGGTTCTCGAAGGGGTGCGCGGAGTTGGCGTTGAAGTAGCCGCCGCCGTTCGTACCCAGCTCCTTGATGACCTCCTGCGAGGCGACTGCGCCGCCGTTCCACTGCTGCATACCGCCCGTGCTGTGCCCATTCAAGAACTGGCCGACCTCGTGGATCCCGGCGAAGTTCTGGATCGCACCGCAGGCGACCAGGACGAGCGAGCCGATCACGGAGATCGGGAGCAGGATGCGGACGGTGCCGCGGACCAGGTCGGCCCAGAAGTTGCCGAGCTCACCGGTGCGGGAACGCGCGAAGCCCCGTACGAGAGCAACCGCCACTGCCATCCCCACCGCGGCGGAGACGAAGTTCTGCACCGCCAGGCCGCCGGTCTGTACGACGTGGCCCATGGCCTGCTCGCCGTAGTACGACTGCCAGTTGGTGTTCGCCACGAAGGAGGCAGCGGTGTTGAAGGCCTGGTCGGGGTCGATCGCGACGAAGCCGAGGGAGCCGGGCAGGATGTCCTGGGCGCGCTGGAGGGCGTAGAGGAAGAGGACGCTCACCGCGGAGAAGGCGAGGACGCCGCGCAGGTAGGCGGGCCAGCGCATCTCGGCGGAGGGGTTGGCGCCGATCGCCTTGTAGATCCACTTCTCCGGCTTGTAGTGCTTCTCGGAGGAGTAGACACGGGCCATGTAGTCGCCCAGGGGACGGTAGGCCAGCGCGAGCGCGGCGATCAGCGCGAGCAGCTGGAGCACGCCAGCGGTTACGGGGCTCATATCAGTGCTCAGAACCTCTCCGGGTACACAAGGGCGAGGACGAGGTATCCGAGCAGGGAGACGGCCACGACGAGGCCGACGATGTTTTCGGCGTTCACAGCTTGGTCACCCCCCGGGCGATGAGAGCCACCAGCGCGAAGACCGCGACCGTGGTGACGACGAAGGCCAGATCGGCCACCGTGAGCTCCTGGATTAAGTGGAAGATGTCTATCGGCCATGTGGCCGAGGACGAGACAACCGTGTCTTCATCCCGGTGTTAAGACGCCTTGACGGGGTCCATACGGGGGCGGGGGAACTCTTAACGCAGCCCTTACGGCACGGGCTGGAGACCGCCCGATCAGCCCTGGTGGGACAGGCCGGCCGTGTCCAGGGCGGCGCCCGCCTGGGCGGCCAGCGCGACGGCGACCAAGCGGTCCTGCTCCGGCGGCAGGGGGCGGCCGGGGTGGGCGTCGAGGAGGAAGCGGCCGTAGTAGTGGCCCCCGCCGACGACCCGCAGCTCGGTCTCGCCGTCAGGCCAGTCGGCGTACTCCGTCACCCGGCCCGGGCGGTGCAGCCACAGCCCGCCGTGGTGCTCCAGCCGTGGCCGCCGGCCCGTCAGCGAGCCGTACTCGAAGCGGCAGCCGCGCAGCCGCAGCAGGCCCACGAGCTCCCGGCGGACGTGCTCGACCACCGAGTCCGGCGAGGCGCCGTCCTCGGCCAGCCGGGCGGCCCGCTGGAGGCTGGACAGGTGCGCGGCATCGGTGACCACGGTCGTGTGCAGGGTGTGCGCGCGTACGGCGAGCTGGCCGACGATCAGGCCGGTGAGCAGCAGCAGGACGGCCGTCCGGATCTCGTCACGGTCGGAGATGGTGAACCGCTGGTAGGGCCTGGTGAGGAAGAAGTCGTACCAGGCGGCCGCGGAGAGCGCGGCCAGTGCTCCGGCGGCCCGCGTGCCCGAGGCGGCGACCGCGACGACCGCGACCACCATGATCAGGGCCTCGTTCGTCGCGGAAAGATCCGTACGGAAGGGCACGAGAGCGAGCGCGACGAGGAAGGGCGCAACGAGGGCCGCGAGGAGCGCGGCACGGTCGTGGAAACGGAACCCGGACATGTGATGCCTCCGGTCCGGACATGGCGACAACGGGCGCGTGCCGCCCACTTCAAGCGTGCCCCGGGGCGACGGGGGAGCCACGCACCCTGTCCCGGTCTTGACGCACCCCATACGCGCGCCCGCCCTCGCCGTCAGGAGCGCGTGAAGAGTGCGGTAACCGCCGTATGGATCTCGCCAAGAGCACTGTTCATCCTGCGGCGGCGTCCCGACGCTGGCCTCACTTTGGCCAACGGAGGAACAGCGAAGATGTCCATACACATGGGAAAGCCGGCGGCGGCGGGACAGGCTCCCGGCACGGAGGAGCCTCCTGATACCGGTGTGGCGACGCCCGTGGCGGTGGCCGGGGAACGGCACAAGCTGACCGCGCTGCAGGGACTCGCCGCACTGTCACTCGACGCCATGGCGTCCGTGGCGTACGGGCCGGAGTCGATCGTGCTGGTGCTGGCGGCGGCCGGCGCGTACGGGATGGGCTTCACCCTCCCGGTGACGCTCGCCATCGCGGCCCTGCTGGCCGTGCTGGTGGCCTCGTACCGCCAGGTGATCGCGGCATTCCCGGACGGCGGCGGCTCGTACGCCGTCGCGAAGCGGCATCTCGGACGGCGTACCAGCCTGATGGCCGCGGCCTCGCTGATCCTGGACTACGTACTGAACGTGGCCGTGTCCGTCACGGCCGGCGTGGCCGCCCTGACCTCGGCCTTCCCGGAGCTGTACGGAGAGCGGGTGTGGATCTGCCTCGGTGTCCTCGTCCTGGTCACCGCCGTCAACCTGCGGGGCGTGGTCGATTCGGCCAAGGCGTTCCTGCTTCCGACCGCGCTGTTCGTCGGTTCGGTCCTGGCGATGATCGCCGTCGGACTCTTCCGTGACGGGCCCGTCAGTACGGCCTCCGTCGCCGGGCATGCTTCCGCACTCGGCGAGGGCGCGCTGGAACACGGTTCGGGGGCCGTCGGCGCGCTGCTCCTTCTGAAGGCCTTCGCGGCCGGCTGCTCCGCCCTGACCGGCGTCGAGGCCGTGGCCAACGCCGTACCGTCCTTCCGCGCCCCGGCCGCCCGCCGCGCCCAGCGGACCGAGGTCGCGCTCGGCGCACTGCTGGGCGTCATGCTGATCGGCCTGTCGGTGCTGATCGGCCGGTTCCACCTCCAGCCCGTCGAGGGCGTCACCGTCCTCGCGCAACTCGCGGACGCCTCGTTCGGCCACAACGCGGCTTTCTACGTGGTGCAGTTCGCCACGATGGTGCTGCTGGCGCTGGCCGCGAACACCTCCTTCGGAGGCCTGCCGGTCCTGATGAGCCTGCTCGCCCGGGACAACTACCTGCCGCACGTCTTCGCGCTGAAGGCCGACCGCCAGGTCCACCGGCACGGCGTGGTGTGGCTGGCGCTCGTGTCCGCGGCCCTGCTGGTGTTCTCGGGCGGCGACACCAACACCCTCGTCCCGATCTTCGCCATCGGCGTGTTCGTCGGCTTCACCATCTGCCAGGTGGGCATGGTCCGGCACTGGTACGGCGAACGCCCGCGCGGCTGGCGGGCGAAGGCCGCCCTCAACGGTTTCGGCGCACTGCTCACCGGGGTCTCGGCCGTGGTCGTCACGGCCACCAAACTCACCGAGGGCGCCTGGTCGATCGTGCTCGCGCTGCCGCTGCTCGTCCTCGGCTTCGAGAAGATCCACCACGCGTACGCCGACATCGGCGAGCGTCTCGAACTCGGCCGGATACCGGTGGCCCCGCACCGCTCACGATCCCTCGTCGTGGTGCCCGTTTCGGGACTGTCGCGACTGACGTGCCAGGCGTTGACGGCCGCGCGCTCCCTCGGTGACGAGGTCCTTGCCGTGACGGTCACCCACCCCACCCCCGAGGACCGGCAGGCTGCCGAAGCCCTGCTCCGGGACTGGGAGTTGTGGAAGCCAGGTGTGGAGCTGATCGAGCTCTCCTCGCAGACCCGGTCCCTCGGGCGTCCTGTGTCCGGCTACGTGCGCGAGCTGACGCGAACCCACCCGGACACCCAGGTCACCGTGCTCATCCCGGAGACCGAACCAGCCCGCCTGTGGCAGCGGCTGCTCCAGAACCAGCGGGGCTCGGTCGTTGCCCACGCCGTCCGGCGGGACACCGACGCGGTGATCTGCCGACTGCGGTTCCGTGTCACGTCCGACACTCACTGACACACCCTTGACGGCGGTTTGACACGACCCGTACGCCGCCGTCAAGACGGTGCCAATTCCCCTGCCGGAAAGGGGATCGCATGACCAACAGGCGGTAAGTTCCTGCCTGTTGCGCCGCCGGGGGTCTCGAACTCACATGACGGCCGAGGGGGTCGATGGAGAGGACCCCCGGCGGCGACACCCCTCACCCGCGCACCCGCCTCTCGCCCGCCAGGGCCGATGAGGGGTGCCCAGCCACACTCACCAGAAGGTCGTTTCATGGCTCCCGCCGCCGCCCAGCACGTTCCCCCGGGTCTTGGGACCCCGCCGCGGATTCCGGCCAACCGGCCCTCCCGGAAACGCCCCGGCCAGGTGAACGTGCTGGAGCCCGAGATCCTTGCCACTTCCGCCCGGGATGCCGTTGCCAAGCTCCACCCGCGTGAGCTGGTCAAGAAGCCGGTGCTGTTCGTCGTAGCCGTCGGCTCCGTCCTCACCACCCTCTCCGCCCTCATCCACCCGTCCGTCTTCACCTGGGTGATCAGCGTCTGGCTGTGGCTGACGGTCCTGTTCGCCAATCTGGCCGAGGCGGTCGCCGAGGGCCGGGGCCGCGCCCAGGCCGAGTCCCTGCGCAAGGCCCGTACGGACACGGTCGCGCTGCGGCTGGAGCACTGGACGTACGGGGCGAACCTGCGGCAGGCGAGGACCGAGGCCGTCACCCCGGCCGAGCTCCAGCCCTTCGACTTCGTCCTCGTCGAAGCCGGTGAACTGGTCCCGGCCGACGGCGACGTGGTCGACGGGGCGGCGATGGTCGACGAGTCTGCCGTCACCGGCGAATCGGCGCCGGTGCTGCGGGAATCGGGCGGTGACCGGACCGCGGTGACCGGCGGGACGACCGTCCTGTCCGACTCGATCGTCGTACGCGTCACCTCGCGCCCCGGCAACAGCTTCATCGACCGGATGATCGCCCTGGTGGAAGGCGCGTCCCGGCAGAGGACGCCGAACGAGATCGCACTGAACATCCTGCTGGCCGCCCTGACCGTCATCTTCATCCTGATCGTGGTCAGCATCCAGCCGATGTCCGCCTACGCGGGCGCCGCCCAGTCGACGACCGTGCTGGTCGCGCTCCTCGTCACCCTCATCCCGACGACGATCGGCGCCCTGCTCTCCGCGATCGGCATCGCCGGCATGGACCGGCTCGTCCAGCGCAACGTCATCGCCATGAGCGGCCGCGCGGTCGAGGCGGCCGGTGACGTGAACACCCTCCTCCTCGACAAGACCGGCACCATCACCCACGGCAACCGGGCAGCCGCGGCCTTCATACCGCTCCCCGGCATCGACCACATCAAGCTCGCGGACGCCGCCCAGCTCTCCTCCCTCGCCGACGAGACCCCCGAAGGCCGCTCCGTCGTCGCTCTGGCCCAGCAGTACGGACTCCAGCCGACCGCCACGGAGGACCTCAGCAACCCCCGTTTCACCGAGTTCAGCGCCCGCACCCGCATGAGCGGAATCAACCTCAGCTGGGACAACGGGGCAGGCTGCGCCATCCGCAAGGGAGCGGTCACGCAGGTCTGCGACTGGGTCGCGGCGCGCGGCGGAACGGTACCCGCCGAGGCCGTCGGGTGGTCGGTCTCCGTGTCCGAATCCGGGGGCACACCCCTGCTGGTGGCCGTTCACGACTGGGACGGGCCGCGGGTCCTCGGCATCATCCACCTCAAGGACGTCGTCAAGGACGGCATCCGCGAGCGCTTCGCGGAGCTGCGCAGCATGGGCATCCGTACGGTCATGGTCACCGGCGACAACGAGCTGACCGCCCGGGCCATCGCGGCCGAGGCGGGCGTGGACGAGTACCTCGCGGAGGCGACGCCCGAGGACAAGATGGCCCTCATCAAGCGGGAACAGGCCGGCGGCAAGCTCGTCGCGATGACCGGCGACGGTACGAACGACGCCCCGGCCCTCGCCCAGGCCGACGTCGGCGTCGCGATGAACACGGGCACCTCGGCCGCCAAGGAGGCCGGGAACATGGTGGACCTGGACTCCAACCCCACCAAGCTCATCGAGATCGTCGAGATCGGCAAGCAACTCCTCATCACCCGAGGTGCCCTGACCACCTTCTCGATCACCAACGACGTGGCGAAGTACTTCGCGATCATCCCGGCGATGTTCGCGTCCGCCTACCCCGGACTCGGCGCGCTCAACATCATGGGGCTCAGCAGCCCCACCTCCGCCATCACCTCGGCGATCATCTTCAACGCCCTCATCATCGTCGCGCTGATCCCGCTTGCCCTGCGCGGAGTCCGCTACAGGCCGGCCTCCGCGCACGACCTGCTGCGCCGCAACCTCGGCGTCTACGGCCTCGGTGGCCTGATCCTTCCCTTCGTCGGCATCAAGCTCATCGACCTCCTGGTCTCCACCATCCCCGGCCTCGGATGAGGTTTCCTGCGGGGGCGGAGTCAGCCCCGCCCCCCTCACAGTCATGTCTCCTACGCCGTAGGAGGCTTCCTCCGCGTTAAGGAAGTGTCAGGATCGGCTCACTCACGTGCAGGAATGATCCTGCTGCGTACGCTGGCTCAGCCGTCGACGTCGACGGCTGATTCTTTGCCGTACGACAGGAGCACCCCACGATGGCCACCCCTGCCCGCACGTCGCGCCTGCGCGCGTGGCTGCTGGAAGGCTTGACCGCCGAGAACAGTTCGCCCGCCGCCAAGGAGGCGGCGGCACAGCCCCACGGCCGGCCGTGGTGGCGTGTCATGTGCCTCACGGGTCTCGACTACTTCTCCACCCTCGGCTACCAGCCCGGCATCGCCGCCCTGGCCGCCGGGCTGCTGTCGCCCCTGGCGACCATCGTGCTCGTGCTCCTCACTCTCTTCGGCGCGCTGCCCGTCTACCGGCGGGTGGCCGAGGAGAGTCCGAACGGCGAGGGCTCCATCGCCATGCTGGAGAAGTTGCTGTCGTTCTGGAAGGGCAAGCTCTTCGTCCTGACCCTGCTCGGGTTCGCGGCGACCGACTTCCTGATCACCATCACGCTCTCGGCGGCGGACGCGACAGCGCACCTGGTGGAGAATCCGCACCTCACCAGCACCCTCCACGGCCACGAAGTGCTGATCACCCTGATCATGATCGCGCTCCTCGGAGCCGTCTTCCTCAAGGGGTTCAGCGAGGCCATCGGCGTAGCCGTGGTCCTGGTGGCCACCTACCTCGGCCTGAACGTCATCGTCGTGGCCGTCGGCCTGTGGAACGTGATCACCGAGCCGCACGTCATCACCGACTGGACGCAGGCGCTGACCGCCGAGCACGGCAACCCTCTCATGATGATTGCCATCGCGCTCATCGTGTTCCCGAAGCTCGCGCTCGGTCTCTCCGGCTTCGAGACCGGCGTGGCAGTGATGCCGCACGTCAAGGGAGACCCCGACGACACGGTGGAGAAGCCGGCCGGCCGGATCCGCGGCGCCAAGAAGCTGCTGACGACCGCGGCCATCATCATGAGCGTCTTCCTGATCTGCTCCAGCTTCATCACCACCCTCCTCATCCCGGCCGAGGAGTTCCAGCCGGGTGGCGAGGCCAACGGCCGCGCCCTCGCCTACCTCGCCCACGAGCACCTGGGCTCCGCCTTCGGCACGGTCTACGACATCTCCACGATTCTGATCCTGTGGTTCGCGGGCTCCTCCGCCATGGCGGGCCTGCTGAACCTGATGCCGCGCTACCTGCCCCGCTACGGCATGGCCCCGCACTGGGCCCGCGCCCTGCGCCCCATGGTCATCGTCTTCACCCTCATCGCGTTCCTCGTGACCTGGATCTTCAACGCCGACGTGGACGCGCAGGGCGGCGCGTACGCCACCGGTGTCCTCGTCCTGATCACCTCGGCAGCCGTCGCGGTCACCATCGCCGCCCGCCGTGCCGGCGAGCGCGGCTGGACCATCGGCTTCGGCATCATCTCGGCCGTCTTCATCTACACGACCGCCGTCAACGTCGTCGAACGCCCCGACGGCGTGAAGATCGGCGCGTGTTTCATCGCCGGCATCATGGCGCTCTCGCTCCTCTCCCGCCTGGCCCGGGTCTTCGAACTGCGCGTCACCGACGTGGAGCTCGACGACATGGCGCAGCGGTTCATCCGCGACACCGCGAACCGCACGATCCGCTTCATCGCCAACGAGCCGGACAGCCGTGACCTCACCGAGTACCGGCAGAAGAAGGAGCAGATCCGCGCGGACAACGACATCCCGGCCGGTGACGACGTCATGTTCGTCGAGGTCACAGTCCTGGACGCGTCCGAGTTCGAATCCGGGCTGCGGGTCCGCGGCGAGGTGCTGCACGACCGCTACCGCGTCCTGACCCTGGAGAGCTCCAGCGTCCCCAACGCACTTGCCGCGCTGCTCCTGCACGTACGGGACGAGACGGGCCAGCGCCCGCACATCTATTTCGAGTGGACCGAGGGCAACCCCCTCGCGAACTTCCTGCGCTTCTTCCTCTTCGGGCAGGGCGAGGTTGCCCCGGTCACCCGAGAGGTCATCCGCGAGGCCGAACCCGACCGTGCCCGCCGCCCCCACGTCCACGCCGGCTGACCACTCTTGTATGGGAAGCGCAAGGAATCCCGCCGGTCCCTCGCAAGAATGGGGGAGCGGCGGGATTCTTCTGCTGTGACCGCCATTTGGGGCCCTGACCGGCCCGTCCGCCGAACCATGTCGGCCCTCATCGCAGCGATGCTGATCGAGCTCGTCCACCGGTCGTAGACGCGTCGCTACGTGCCGATGTCGCGCCGGCGCAGATCCTCCAGGGTTTCACGGCGGACCAGGAGCCGGACGGCGCCCTCGTGGACCGCGGCCACCGGGGGGCGGCCCACCATGTTGTAGCCGGACGCCATGGACACCTGGTACGCCCCCGCCACCGGTACCGCGATCAGGTCGCCGGGGCGGACGTCCCCGGGCAGTTCCACCCCGGCGGCGAGCACGTCCCCCGCCTCGCAGTGCCGCCCGACAACCGTGGCCGTACGGGAGGCGGCCGCAGAGGTCCGGCCGATCAGCCGGGGCGCGTACCGGACCCCGTACAAGGCGGGCCGCGGATTGTCACTCATACCGCCGTCGACGGCGACGAACACGGTGTCCCCGGTGTGCTTGACGGCGAGCACCCGGTACACGGCGACTCCCGCCGGCCCGACGATGCCGCGGCCCGGCTCGATGAGCAGGCGCGGGACGGGCATCCCCGCGGCGGCGCAGCTTCCGACGAGCTCGCTGCGCAGCTTGCGGGCGAGGGCGGTGACGTCGAGGGCGGGTTCGCCGGGCCGGTAGGCGATGCCGTGGCCACCACCCATGTCCAGCTCGGGCAGGACGACCCCGCAGGTATCGCGGATGCGGGCCATCAGCCCCACCATGCGGCGCAGTGCCGTGAGGTACGGCTTCACGGTGGAGATCTGGGAGCCGATGTGGCAGTGCAGGCCCGTGAGCTCCAACTCCGGCTGGGCGAGGACACGGGCGATGGCGTGCTGCGCCGAGCCGTCGGCCACGGACAGGCCGAACTTCTGGCCCTCGGTACCGGTACGGATCTTGTCGTGGCCACCGGCGGAGACGCCCGGGACGACCCGCACCATCACCTTCTGGCGTCCTCCCGGTCCCACGGCGGCGGCGATCCGGGCTATCTCCGACGGGCTGTCGATGACGATCCGCCCGACTCCGAGCCGCAGCGCGCTGTCGAGGTCGTGGGGTGACTTGGCGTTGCCGTGCAGCACGATCCGCTCGGGCGGGAACCCGGCCGTGACGGCCAGCTCCAACTCCCCGGCAGAGCACACGTCCAGGCCCAGCCCCTCCTCCCGTACCCAGCGCACCATCGCACGGGAGAGGAACGCCTTCGCCGCGTAGAGGACCTCGGCCTCGGGGAACGCGTCCCGGTAGGTCCGGCAGCGCTCGCGCACCTCGCCCTCGTCCAGGACGTAGACCGGGGTGCCGAACCGGGCCGCCACGTCCGCGAGGTCCACGCCGCCGACGGCGAGCCCGCCGTGCGCGAGCCGGGTCGTGGACGCCGGCCAGACAGAGAGGTAGTCATCGGTTCCGGATTCCGGCCTGGGTATGACTGCAGTGGTCATGGTCTGATCTCCCCCTCTCAGGCGGCCGAGGCCGGAGACACGCGCGGTGCGGCCGGCGCCGGAGCGGGACCGTTCATGGGGGAGCCGGTGGCAACGGACCCGGTGACCGCGGGAGCGGTGAACGTCGGGTCGACGGTCATCAAGACCACCCCGAGCGGCTGGGCCACGGCTCGCAGCGCCGACTCGGAGAGCCGGATCCACGGCTGCTCCGCGCCGAACGTGGCAGCCAGCCGCCCGGGGTCGGTGAACCCGACCGCCGTGCGTGCGCCCAGCGGGGTGCGGAACATGCGCACCACCACCTGCGCGGTTCCCGGCCGGACGGGGACGTAGAGGAGTCCGGCCGGGATGCGTTCCTCCGGCTCGGGGTCGTCGTCGTACTGGAACAAGCACATGGGCCCTCCTCGAGGAACCGTGACGGAAGACGGCGCCCCGAGTGCGGGAAGCAGTCCGGGGCGGCACTCGAAAGCTATGCCCGCACCGGTGCCTCCGTGCCCTGCCCCTGACGGCATCTTGACGACGACAGGCGGAGTCCATACGGATCACTGACGACCGGCGGCCGGCTGCCGGGTCGGCTTCTGCGGGATCCAGGCGCAGGCCCAGCGCCGCCAAGCCCACTCGGCGGCTGAGCGGCCGTCGCGGCCGCCGACCGAGATCCAGCCCGTCACCTGGAGGTGCAGTCCCAGGACCGCCCGCAGCAGGATTCGCATCCTCCGCCGATCCGAAGCGGCCAAGGGGGTGGACACCACCTGCTTACCTCCGCAGCACTCCGGATGACTGCCGCGCTCGAGGTCCGCAAGACGGGCAGCGTCCAGCTGCTGTACAGCGGCTATGACTGGTGAACCGCACAATGCCTACGGCCCGCGCGCTGCACTCTTCCGCGTGGGGGCCGTAGTCGTGTTCAGGTGGTGGCGGTGATCAGCATGTGGGCGGATGCGTCTGCGAAGGCGGACCCGTGGACGTCGGCCAGGCGTGCCGTGTCCAGGGCCGAGGGCAGCAGGCCGGCGGCGTGCTCCGCTCCGGCGTAGCGTTCGGCGGCCGACAGGTACGCCCAGCCCGGGCCCTCGATACCATGCAAGCGGGTGTTCTGCCATCCGGCCGCCGCTGCTTCGGCAAGGAGCTCGGCGCCGGTGTGGAAGTGCGCGATGGTGAAGCCGCGACTGCCGTCGTACCCGCCGTCGCCCAGCACCGAGGCCACCTCCGCTTGTAGCAGTTCCGGGGAGAGCTGAGCGTGGACGGTGTACTCCTGCATCAGGCTGTACCGGCTGATCCCCGCGGCCGCGACCATCGCCCCGGGCCGGGCCACGCGCAGCGCTTCCCGCAAGGCCGTGATCCGGTCGGCCCGTTCGGTCAGGTGATACAGCGGGCCGAGCAGAAGCACCGCGTCGTACGTGTCGGCCGCAGCGGTCAGGTGGCGGGCATCGCCCAGCTCGGTCGTGCACCCGGCGTAGGCGGCCGCCTGTTCGGCTCGGTGCGCGGAAGGGGCGTCATGACGGGAGCGTAGGGCCGCCGCCACGGCTCAGGCATCCGGGTTTCGGGGCCGGCCAGGGGCGACCGGCGGTGGTTGCGTTCATTCGTTGGTGTCGTCCACGAGCCGAACTTGGTGCGGCCCCTCGCGGGAGTCTCGTTCGCGGTAGAGACAGAAGCGCCGGTAGAGGGGGTCGTGGATTTCGAGGGCAGCGGTGGGCGGGTCGAGGATCAGGTGCGAAGACCGCCGCGAAGGCCGGCGTGTTCCCGCTGCCGAATCCAGAGAGCCGACGACCAGGTCCGGGGCGGGGCCGTCCCGTCAGGGGGGTGGCTGCCGGGACTCGTTCCGCCAGTGTGCGAGGTCGTGTCGGATCCCGGCTGTGGCCGGGTGATCCTCGCCGAGCACTCTGATCTCCAGCTGCAGTACTAGTACTCCAGCAGTACTTTGTGGCTTGACCTGGGGAAACGTCGAGCGGTGGGAGTGTAGCGGGCAGGTTGTCGTCACGACCGGCTTCTGCCCG
>NZ_JBFBFP010000078.1:0-21715 GCF_040684275.1 Streptomyces sp. NPDC091371 | reverse complement strand
GGCCGAAGGCCATCGCGAAGCGACGCGAACGAAGTGAGCGCCCTTTACAGGCCGGCCCGACACGGAAGGACTATGGGACTGACGGGAAACCCCCCGCGCCCTCTCTGATTCCGCCCAGCCCGGACCCCGCCAACCGCGAAGCCCCCGCCCCGCAGCCCGGGGCGCCTGGGCAAACACCGCCCCGCCCCCACCCCCCGACGGAGTAAAAGCCCCGCACGCGCGTGAGTCCGTACTCACCCCCGCCCCAGCACCACCGTCCCCGAGGAGCAGAACCAGCCGCCCGTGCCCGAGGCGACCGCTACCTCCGGGAGGTGGCCGCCCGGCTTCGTCACCTGGCCCGGGCCCGCCTCGCCGCGGAGTTGGCGGACTGCTTCGACCAGCAGGAACAGGCCCCGCATGCCCGGGTGGCAGGCCGAGAGGCCGCCGCCGTCCGTGTTGACCGGGAGCTCCCCGTCCCGCAGCAGGCGGCCCTTCTCCACGAACGAGCCGCCCTCGCCCTTCGCGCAGAAGCCGAGGTCCTCCAGGGTCACCAGGGTCATGTAGGTGAAGGCGTCGTAGATCTCCGCGAGGTCGACGTCCGCCGGGGTCACGCCCGCCCGCTCGAAGGCGATGCGGCCGGAGACCGCGGCCGGGGAGACCGTGAAGTCCTCCCACTCCGACATCGTGGTGTGGGAGACGGAGGTGCCCGCGCCGAGGATCCAGACCGGGGTCTTGGCCGTGTCGGGTACGTAGTCCTCGGCGGCCAGGAGCACCGCGCAGCCGCCGTCCGAGCGGATGCAGCAGTTCAGCTTCGTGAAGGGGTCCGCGATCATCTCGGAGGACAGGACCTCGTCGATAGTGAGCGGGTCGCGGAACATCGCGTCGGGGTTCGTGGCCGCGTTCGCCCGGGCCTGTACGGCGACCGCGGCGAGCTGCTCCAGCGTCGTCCCGTACTGGTGCATGTGGCGGCGGGCGGCCATGGCGTACTTGGAGATCAGCGTGTGGCCGTACGGGACCTCGAACTGCAGCGGTCCCCGCGCCCCGAAGGAGAGGTTCGAGGTCCGGCGGCGGGCCTTGATGTCGGCCCGGGCCGTGGAGCCGTAGACCAGCAGTACGGCGTTGGCGTGTCCGGCGGCGATGGCGTCCGCCGCGTGGGCGGCCATGACCTCCCAGGTCGAGCCGCCCACCGAGGTGGAGTCGACCCAGGTGGGGCGCAGGCCCAGGTACTCGGCCACCTCCACCGGGGCGAGCGTGCCGAGGCCGGCCGAGGCGAAGCCGTCGATGACGGAGCGGTCGAGCCCCGAGTCGGCCAGGGCGCGGCGGGCGGCCTGTGCGTGCAGGGCGTACGGGGTCGGGCCGTCCACCCGGCCGCAGTCCGAGAGGGCGACGCCGACGACGGCGACGCGGCGGCGGGGTCGGGATCCGGGTCCAGGTGTGAGTCCAGGCATGGGGGGAAGGTACATCTGACGTAGTGTCAGTTTCTAGAGCGGTTGACGGTTCGGTCGGCGGGCTTGGTCGGCGTTCGGTCGGCGTTCGGCCGGCGGTTCAAGCTGCGGCTCCCGCCCCCTGTGCATCTGCCTTCGCCCGTCCTAATATGACGGCCCGTCAGATATCCCCCCAGCTACCGCTGGGAGGTGCCCCCGGGAGGAGCCCGACGATGGATGCCGCCTTCACCGCGGAGCAGGACGAGATACGGCGTACCCTGCGCGAGATCCTGGGCAAACGCTGCGGCCCCGACGAGGTCAAGGCCGCCGTCCGCACCGTCGCAGGGCACGACCGCGAGCTGTGGCAGCAGCTCGCCCAGCAGCTCGGGCTGCCCGGCGTCGCCGTCCCCGAGGAGTACGGCGGCGTCGGCTGCACCCCCGCCGACCTGGCCCTGGCCTGCGAGGAGACCGGGCGGGCCCTGCTGCCCTCACCGCTGCTGGCCACCGCCGTGCTCAGCGTCCCGCTGGTCGCCGCCCTCGGCACCCCCGCCCAGCGCTCCGCGCTGCTCCCGCCCCTGGCGGCAGGCGGGCTCACCGCGGCCCTCGCCGTCCCCGGCCCGGCCCTGGCCACCGCGCTCGCGCTGACCGGCGACAACGCCGCCGGGCCGTGGTCCGGCGGCGGCCGCGCGGGAGGGGTCCAGGCGCGCGCCGACGCCGAAAGCGGGGGCTGGCGGCTGTACGGCGAAGTGGCCCAGGTGCTCGACGGGCACAGCGCGGGCCTGCTGCTGGTCGCCGCGCACACCGGCGGGTTCGCCCGCAGCCGTACCCTGATCTTCCTCGTACGGGAGGACGCCCCCGGCCTCGTGCGCTCGCGGCAGACCACCCTGGACGAGACCCGCCCGCAGGCCAGGATCCAACTGCGCGACGTGCCCGCGGAGTTGCTCGGAGCCGAGGACGGGGCCGACGTGCTCGGCGCGCTCGCCGCCACCGGCCGCACCGCTGCCGCGGTGCTCGCCGCCGAGGCGGTCGGCGCGGCCGCGCAGGCCCTCGCCCGCACCGTGGAGTACGTACAGCAGCGCGAGCAGTTCGGCCGGGCCGTCGGGTCCTTCCAGGCGGTCAAGCACCGGCTCGCCGACCTCTACGTACGCGTACAGGCGGCCCGCTCGGCGGCCTACTACGCGGCCTGGGACCCGGAGCAGGGCGGCCTCGCCCTCGCCCAGGCGCTGGAGACCCTGCGGGTGACCGCCGGCGAGGCCATCCAGCTGCACGGCGGCATCGGCTTCACCTGGGAGCACGACGCGCACCTCTACTTCAAGCGGGCGGCGGCCGACGAGCTGCTGTTCGGCCCCGTCCACCGGCTGCGCACCCACGCCGCGGACCGCGCGGACCTCTTCACCCCCCTGCCCCGGAAGGTGGCCGTCTGATGGCTCCAGCGCTCGGCGTCAAGGTGATGCAGAAGGTCTCCTCGACCATGCTGTTCGCCAAGATCGCACCGCACTTCATCCCCGCCATGGACAAGGCGGTGCACAAGCTCACCCGCGGCAAGGTGATGCTCAGCGCCCAGATGCTGCCGGGCGTGATCCTCACCGCAAAGGGCGCCAAGACCGGTGAGCCCCGCACCACCCCGCTCGCGTGCATGCCGGAGGCCGACGGGGTCAGCTGGGTGCTGATCGGGTCCAACTTCGGCCGGCCCGGGCACCCGGCGTGGACCGGGAACCTCCTCAAGCACCCGGACGCGGACGTGAGTTGGCGGGGCCAGGACATCGCCGTACGGGCCCGGCTGCTGGAGGGGGAGGAGCGCGCGGCGGCGTGGCAGGCGGTGCTGAAGTTCTGGCCGCCGTACGCGACGTACCAGGCGCGCATCGAGCGCGAGATCCGGCTGTTCCGCCTGGAGCGTCGCTGATCTCAGGCGGGTGGCGCGGTGACGGCCCGAGCCGGGACGGCGGACCCTCTCGCAGGGTCCGCCGTCACTTGGTCGGCTTCTTGCCGGTGATGCCGAGGTGGACCAGCAGGGCCAGGTTCGGCTTGAGTTCGGCCTGCTTGACGCCCCAGGTCTGGAACCCCTTCTGGTGCGAGGCGACCGCGGCCAGCATCGCGACCAGTGAACCGGCCATCGCGGCCGGGCTGAGGTCCTTGTCGACCTTGCCCTTGGCCTGGAGCTCCTTCATCGACTCCGTCAGGGAGTTGGTGACGGAGTTGAGGATCTTCATGCGGATCTTGTAGAAGCGCTTGTCGCCCTCGGCCGCGCCGAGGTCGACGACCCGCAGGATCGCGTCGTTGCGCCGCCAGAACTCCAGGAAGCCCTCGACGAGCTCCTCGGCGGCCGCCCACCCGGACTTGCCGACCCAGGTGCGGCCCTCGACGAGCGAGGTCAACTGCGCTCCCTCGGTCGCCATTTGCTCGGCGATCTCCAGGACGGCGCCTTCGACGTCCGGGAAGTACTGGTAGAAGGTCGCGGGGGAGGTACCGGCCTTGCGGGCGACGTCGATCACCTTGACGTCGCGGTACGGCGAGGAGCTGAGCATCTCGCTGAGGCAGTCGAGCAGCTTCTGCCGTGTCGCCTGGCCGCGCCGGCCGGCGACACGCCCGTCGACGGTGCGTACTTGTCCTGTCATGCCGTCAGCTTACCGAGGGGTGATCGGCGCGCTATTCGGCCGCCTGCAAATGGGGTTACGGGGTGCCTGGCCTGGAGGGAAAGCGGACTTGAGAGGCTAGGACGGCGGATTCCGGCCCGGGGAGCCGGACCCGCGCACCCCCGGCCCCGCACGTGGACCGTCGCGTCCGCCCCGCCGAGCCCGCCCCGCCGCACGGCCCCGCCCGGTACCGGCGGGTCGCCCGGTTGCTCAGTGTTTCCCCCGAATAGTCTTATCAACAGGCTGTGGACAAGTTTTCGGGCAGATCATGGCCGTGAGAAGTGGGACAGGTGGGAGAGGTGGGACGGTACACACCCCCGCACAACGGAAGGAACCGGGCTCATGGCCGCATTCGCGGAAGGCGCACCCTGCTGGGTGGACGCCTCGCTTCCGGACGTCGAGGCGGGCAAGCGCTTCTACGGTGAGCTCTTCGGGTGGACCTTCGGCGACAGCGCCGGAGCGGAGTACGGCCACTACACCCAGGCCTACAGCCGCGGCCGCAACGTCGCCGCCCTCGCCCCCAAGCCCGACGGCCGGATGCCCACCGTGTGGGGGATCTACCTCTACACCACCGACGCCCACGCCTGCGCCCAGCGCATCCGTGCCGCCGGCGGCCAGATGGTCATGGACCCGATGCCCGTGGGCCCGTACGGGACCGCCGCGATGGCCGCCGACCCAGGCGGGGCCGTCTTCGGCCTCTGGCAGCCCGGCACCCACCACGGCTTCGAGGCCCAGAACGAGCCGTACACGTACTGCTGGAGCGAGGTCTACACCCGGGCCCGCGACGCCGTGGACGTCTTCTACGCCAAGGTCTTCGGCTATGTCCCCGAGGACCAGAACGACAGCGAGGCCGGCGTCGAATACCGCGTCTGGTCCCCGCCCGGCAGCGCACCCGGCAGCGACACCGCCGTCCTCGGCCGCAGCCTGATCACCGACGCGTTCCCGGAGATCATGCCCGCGCACTTCCTCGCGTACTTCAACGTCCCGGACTGCGACCAGTCCGTCGCGATGGTCCAGCGGCTCGGCGGGCGGGTCACCGCCGATCCCTTCGACACCCCGTACGGGCGCATCGCCGTCGTGGCCGACAATCAGGGGGCGGTCTTCGGGCTCCTGTCGGAACCCCGGACGCGGCTGGGCTCGTAGCGAGTGGGCTATCCCACCCCCCTCCGGCCCGCCGTGCCGGGGCCGGACCAGGCCCGGGCCTGACAGAATCGGGGTTGCGCGACCCGGGCGGCGCCCGGAGTGAGACGCTGCACGGGGCAAGGCCCCGGACTGGTGGAAGCGGACCCGTCGACGAGGGTCCGTACGGGGATGTGGAGGCGAGTGGTGGAGCAGCTGACGCAGCACGACCCGAGACGGATCGGCCCCTTCGAGGTGCTGGGACGGCTCGGCGCCGGCGGCATGGGGCTGGTCTATCTCGCGCGGTCCGCGTCCGGACGGCGGGTCGCGATCAAGACGGTGCGCACCGAGCTCGCCGAGGACCAGCTCTTCCGCGTGCGGTTCACCCGCGAGGTGGAGGCGGCGCGCGCCGTGTCCGGCTTCTACACCGCGGCCGTGGTCGACGCCGACCCGCGCGCCGCCGTGCCGTGGCTGGCCACCGCGTACGTGCCGGCGCCCTCCCTGGAGGAGATCGTCAACGAGTGCGGGCCGATGCCCGCCCAGGCCGTACGGTGGCTCGCGGCCGGCATCGCCGAGGCGCTGCAGTCCATCCACGGGGCGGGCCTGGTCCACCGCGACCTGAAGCCGTCCAACGTGCTCGTCGTCGAGGACGGGCCGCGCGTGATCGACTTCGGCATCGCGAGCGGGGTCTCCAACACCCGTCTGACCATGACGAACGTGGCGGTCGGCACGCCGGCCTACATGTCGCCGGAGCAGGCGAAGGACTCCCGCAGCGTCAAGGGCGCCAGCGACGTCTTCTCGCTCGGCTCCACCCTCGTCTTCGCCGCCACCGGGCACCCGCCGTACCACGGGGCGAACCCGGTCGAGACGGTGTTCATGCTGCTGCGCGAGGGCCCCAACCTGGAGGGGCTCCCCGAGGAGCTGCGCCCGCTGATCGAGTCCTGCATGCAGATGGACGCGACGCTGCGGCCGACCCCGGCCGACCTGCAGGCACAGCTCGCCCCGCACCTCTTCGAGGGCGACGACGAGAGCGGGACCGCCTCCGCGTGGCTGCCGGCCCGGGCGGTCGCGATGATCGAGGCCCGGCGGGCGGGGCACCGTACGCCGCCGCAGACGCCCGGCCCCCGCCCCGGCTCGGGTCCCGGCCAGGGAGCCGGTCCCGGCGGTCCCGGCGGTCCCGGCGCGGGTTCCGCGGCCGAGACGCACCGCCGCCCGCGCGGCAGCGCCGACCCGTGGGTGGACCCGCGCACCGGCCAGGCCGTGCCGCGGCGCCCGGACCGCCCGCCGATGAACCCGGTGCCCTCGGGCGAGCCGGTCCGCCTCGGCGGCTCCCCGGTGCCGATCGGGCCCGGACCGCGTGCGACGGCCTCGGCGCCCGCCGCCTCCCACGCCGCCGCCTCGGACTCGGCGACCGGCTGGGTCCGCCCGCCGGGCGGCTCGGGCGTGGTGGCGCCTTCGCACGCCCCGGTGCCGACGCCCAGCGCGGGTCCGGACAGCGGCCGCTGGCGGCCGTGGCGCTTCCGCATGTCGAACGAGGTGTGGGGCACCCCGACCGTCGCGGGCGACCTGCTCTACGTCACCTCCTTCGAGGTGCACGCCCTGGACGTGGCGAGCGGCCGCCGCCAGTTCAAGACCCGGGACGTCGCCTGGGCCATGGCCGTCGCCGACGGCCGCATCCACGCCTCCGACGGCCCCTCGCTCTACGCCCTCGACGCCAAGGACGGCTCCGAGCGGTGGCGGCTGTCCACCGAGGCCTGGGCGTACGCCGTGCGCGCCGAGCGGGGCACGGTCGTCACCGCCACGCGCGGGGGCGGCGTCCAGGGCTGGGAGGCCTCCAGCGGCCAGCAGCTGTGGCAGCTGAGCGGCGCCCAGACCGACTTCGAGACCCCGGAGGCGGCGCCCGTCCTGCACGACGGGACCGTGTACGTGTGGCAGGACGCCCGGCTGCGCGCGCTGGACGCCCGCAGCGGCCGCGAGTCCTGGTCGTACCCGGTCGGCGACGCCGGCTCCTGCGGGAACGTCCCGGTCCGGGTCACGCCCGGCCCCGACGGCAACGTCTACGTGGCGGCCGGCACCCGCGTGCTGTCCGTCGACCGGGCCTCGGGCCGGGTCCGCTGGCACTTCGAGGCCCCCGCGGTGTTCCTGGCGCCCCCGGCTTTCGCGCCGGGCGCGGCGGTCACGGGCGGCGGGGTCTACCTGGTCGACTACCTCGGCACGGTGTACGCCCTCGACGCGGCCACGGGCCACGACCGCTGGCGCATCGCGACGGAAACGCGCTCGTCCACCGATCCGGTGGTGGTCGAGGCCGGCAACATCCACCTGGGCGCGGGCAGCGCGCTGTACACGCTCGACGCGGTCACCGGCACCCCGAAGTGGCGGTTCGCGGCGGGCGGCGAGATCACCGGCATGCCGGCGGTCGCGGACGGCCGGGTGCACTTCGGCTCGGCCGACCACTGCCTGTACACCCTGGACGCGGCGGGCGGCCAGCTGCGCTGGAAGCTGGCCACGGGAGGGGAGATCACGGGCGCTCCGGTGGCCGAGGCGGGCGTGGTCTACGCGTGCAGCAAGGACCGCTGCGTGTACGCCCTGGACGCGGCGAAGGGCACGGGCACGCGTACGTCCACCTGATGGGCATCCGGCCCCGCCGGGTAGCGCACGGCACCGGGAGTGACAGGATGGACCCCATGAGCAACGTTTACTTCGACATCAACATCGACGGCCAGCCCGCCGGCCGCATCGTCTTCAACCTCTTCGACGAGGTCGTCCCGAAGACGGCGCAGAACTTCCGCGAGCTGGCCACCGGTCAGCACGGCTTCGGCTACGCGGGCTCGCCGTTCCACCGCGTCATCCCGCAGTTCATGCTGCAGGGTGGTGACTTCACCCGCCAGAACGGCACCGGCGGCAAGTCCATCTACGGCGAGAAGTTCGCCGACGAGAACTTCGACCTGAAGCACGACCGCCCGTACCTGCTGTCGATGGCGAACGCCGGCCGCAACACCAACGGCTCGCAGTTCTTCATCACCACCGTCGTCACCCCGTGGCTGGACGGCAAGCACGTCGTCTTCGGCGAGGTCGTCGAGGGCACGGAGATCGTCGACGCGATCGAGAAGCTGGGCACCCCCTCGGGCGCCACCCGCGGCAAGATCGAGGTCGCGGCCTCCGGCGTCGTCGAGGCCTGATCCCCACCCCGCCAGTCCGGCCGGCCGGCCCCGCCCCCTCTCAGGGGGCCGGGGCCGCCGCCATGTCCGGGCCCGGGGCCCCCGTCGGTGAGGGGCCCGGCCGGCGGCTCCTACGCGGAGAACACCCGTACCACCGGCGGCTCCGCCAGGAGCGCCGCCGTACGGGCCAGTGCCCCGGCCAGGTGCGGGGAGGCGAGGTGGGACTGCCAGGAGGCCTCGTCGGCCCACTCCTCCAGGACCACCCAGGCGCCGGGCGCGACCGGATCCTCGTACGGGCGGTAGGAGAGGTTGCCGGGCTCGGCCCGGGTGGGGGCGACGAGGGCGAGCGCCTGGGCGCGGACCTCCGCCTCCCGGCCGGGCAGGGCCTGGAGGCGGGCCACCGCGGTCACGGCAGCCGGCACGGCGCCGGTCATCGCGCCGCCGCCTCGATCTTGGTCTTGAGGGCGCCGAGGAGGTCCTGGACCAGGGAGACCGTGGTTTCGTCCGTCAGGTTGCCGTCGGCGTCGAAGCGCTCGTGCGAACGGAACACCTGCACCTCGGGCTTGACGACGATGTCGCTGTCGGTCCACACGAAGACCTGCCGCAGGGCCAGCTGGGCGCGCACCGTCCCGAAGTTGGTCGGGGCGGCGCCCAGGATGGCGATCGGCTTGCGCAGCAGGGGCAGGCCCTCCTGCCTGGTCCAGTCGGTGCTGACCCAGTCGATGGCGTTCTTCAGGGTGCCGGGCACGGAGTAGTTGAACTCCGGGGTGGCGATGAGCAGTCCGTCGGCCTCGGTGATGCGCCGGCGCAGCTCGGCGACGGCAGCCGGGCGGTCCTGCGGGTTGTCGAGGTCCTGGTCGTACGGGGGGATCTCGCGCAGGCCGTCGTAGATGTCGATGTCCAGGCCGCCGGGCTGGTGCTTGCGCGCGGCGCGCAGCAGGGCGGTGTTGTGCGAGTCGGCGCGCAGGCTGCCGGAGATGGCAAGGATCTTGAACTCGGACATGACGGTCCCCCTCGGTGTGCGGCGCGGTCGTGGTGACCCCGACGGAGAGAAGACTAAACAGAACGGTTCAGTCTTGCAACTGGACTGTTCGGTTCAGGAGTGAATCCTGGTAGCGTGGCGCGCCGATATCCAGGGGGAGGAACCGGGGAATGGTGGCGGGACGTCGGATCAGATTTGCCGCGGTGCTGGTGGGGGTCGTGCTCGCGCTGACCGGTTTCTCCTCGCACGGCGGAAGCAGCGGCAGCGGCGGCAGCGGGAAGAGCAACAGCAGCGGTAGCGGCGGCGGATGCTCCAGCTCGAAGAGCGGCAGCGGCAAGACGCACGTCGGCGGCGGCAGCGCGGCGACCGCCACGGCCACGGCCACGGCCTCCGGGAGCGTCGCCCCGGCCACCGTCGAGGTGATCACCTGCGCCGGCTCCACCCCGCCGGCCACCACACTCAGGTTCACCTCGACGCTCAACATCAAGGCGACCTTCTCGGTCAACCTCTACCGCGAGAGCGGGACCGGCGCCGTCATCGAGCAGAGCGTCGTCAAGGTGACCCTGGAGGCCCGCGAGGCCCGCACGGTCGACGTCGTCCTCAAGGACGCCTCGCGCGCCGCCCAGGTCATGAAGTGCCGGGTCGACGCCCCCGTCAGGGGGACCGAGACGGGGAGCGGGACCGGGGGAGTGACCGGCGGCGGGACCGGGGCCACGCCCAAGGCGACCCCCAAGGCCACGGCCCCGGCCAAGGCGACGCCCAAGGCGACCCGGTCCCACTGACGGCCGGCGCGATCAGCGCAGCCTGAACTCCGGGCCCGGCCGCCGGGATCCGAACAGCTCCGCCTGCCGCTCCGGCGCCAGGTTCCCCAGCGAGATCAGCGCCGGGGCCTGGGAGAGGGCCTGCTGGAGCGCGGACTGCTTCGCCGACCACAGGGCCCGCACGGTGCCCTGTACGGCCTCCGTCGGGAAGCCGGCCAGGGTTTCGGCCGCCCGCAGCGCCGCCGGGAGGAGCTCCTCGGGCGCGGTCAGCTCCGAGACGAGCCCGATCTCGTACGCCCGCGCCGCCGAGAGCCGTTCGGCCGTGCCCATCAGGGACATCCGGGCGGCCTCGCCGAACGGCATGCGCTGCGCCATGTACACGGCCTCGTACGCGCTGACCATGCCGTAGGCGGTGTGCGGGTCGAAGAACGTCGCCGACGAGGACGCGATGAGGAACTCCGACTCGCCCAGCAGGTAGAAGGCCCCGCCGCAGGCCATCCCGTTGACGGCGGCGACCACCGGCTTCCACAGGTCGCCCGCCTTCGGGCCGATCGCGGCGAGCGGATCGTCGACCGAGTACGGGGACCCGGGCTGCGGCACCTCGACGCCCCGGTCGATGCCCGTGCAGAAGGCAGCGCTCCCGGCGCCCGTCAGCACCACCGCCCGCACGTCCTCGGCGAAGCGGAACTCCCGCCACACCTCGGTGAGTTCAGCGGCCGTCTCCAGGTCGATGGCGTTGTGCCGGCGCTCCCGGTCCAGGGTGACGACCGCGACCCCGGTCGCCTTGTCCCGCTCCACCCGCACCGTCATGACTTCTCCAGCATCCAGCGCGGCACGGCCATCCCGTCGACCGTCGTGAAGACCGCCTGGACCCGCGCGCCGATGCGCAGCCTGGCCGGGTCCATCGAGTCGAGCGGGGCGTCGGCGGAGGTCACCAGGTTGCCGACGAGCCGGATGTGGGGGGCCTCGGCGAGCTCCACGAGGATCACGTTGTACGGGGCCTGCGCCGCGTAGGCGGGGAGCAGAGGCGGGTGCGGCTGGACGTAGGACCAGATCCGGCCGCGGCCGCTCATCAGGCGCCACTCGCTGTCGAAGGACCGGCAGTGCGGGCAGCAGGGCCGGGGCGGGAAGCGGAGCCGGCCGCAGGCCGTGCAGGCCTGGACGCGGAGTTCGCCGCGGGCGGCGTACTCCCAGAAGGGCGCGCCGTCCTCGTCGGGGACGGGGAGGAGGAGCCCTTCGGTGGGGGCGGTCGCGGGTATGGATGCGGTCATGGCCGGCTCAGCTCCTCAGGAGGATCGCGGACGTCGGGACACCCTCGCCCGCCGTCACCAGGCAGGTCGCGGCGTCCGGCACCTGGGCGGTGGAGATGCCGCGCAGCTGCTTGACGCCCTCGTTGATCAGGTTGAAGCCGTGCACGTAGGCCTCGGAGAGGCCGCCGCCGCCGGTGTTGATGGGCAGCCGGCCGCCGATCTCCAGGGCCCCGCCCTCGGTGAAGGCGGCGCCCTCGCCGCGCCCGCAGAAGCCGTAGCCCTCCAGGGAGAGCGGGATCAGCGGGGTGAAGGCGTCGTAGATCTGGGCGACGTCCACGTCCTGGGGGCCGAAGTCGGCCTGCTTCCACAGGTGCCGGGCGGCCGTCCAGGCGGGACCGCTCAGCGGGTCGTCGTTCCAGTAGTTGACCATGCCGTGGTGCTGGGAGGGCAGGCCCTGGGCGGCGGAGTGCACGTAGACGGGCTTCTGCCGGCAGTCCCGGGCCCGTTCGGCGGAGACGATCACGCAGGCGAGCGCGCCGTCGGTCTCCAGGCAGTTGTCGAAGAGGCAGAGCGGGTCGCTGATCATGCGGGAGGTCATGTACATCTCCCGGGTCAGCGGGCGTTCGTACATCATCGCGGCCGGGTTCTCGTTGGCCCGGTTGCGGCAGGCCATCGCCACGTTGAAGAGGTGGTCGCGGGTGGCCCCGTACTCGTGCATGTAGCGGCGGGCCAGCATGCCGATCTCGTCGGCGGGGCGCAGCAGCCCGAAGGGGCGGGTCCACTGGCCGGGGGTGGGCAGCTGGACGGCGGTGTTCTTCCAGGGGCGGGGGCCCGAGCCGCGTTTGCGGGAGCGCCAGGCGACGCCGACGGTGGCCTGGCCGGTGGCCACGGCGGCGGCGAGGTGTCCGACGGTGGCGCAGGAACCGCCGCCGCCGTAGCCGATCTTGGAGAAGAAGGTGACGTCGCCGGCGCCGATGGCCTTGGCGACCTCGACCTCGTCGGTCTCCTCCATGGTGAACGAGGAGAAGGCGTCGACCTCGGACGGGTCGATCCCGGCGTCGTCGAGGGCCGCCAGGATGGCCCGGCAGGCCAGTTCCTTCTCGGTCTGCAACAGCTGTTTGGCAAAGGCGGTCTGGCCGATGCCGACTATCGCCGTAGCGTCCTTGAGCGTTGCCGCCATCGCCACCTCCGGGGTGAGGAGTGCACCAGTACTGACAGCCGCGAAGGCTACAGCTAATCTGACGGATAGTCAGCTACTGGGTTCGCGGGAGGGTGACACGCATGGGCGACGACGAGCGGCGGCACGCGGGCGAGGACGTGACGGCAGACCTGCGCTGGGGCAGCATCGCCGGGCTCGTCCGGGCCGCGGCCGCACGGTACGCCGACCGGGAGGCCGTGGTCGACGGCCGCGTCAGGATCGGTTACGCGCAGCTCGGCGAGCGAGTCGAGCGCGCCGCGGCCGCCTGCATGGCCGCCGGGGTCGAACCCGGCGACCGGGTCGCCGTCTGGGCCCCCAACACCCTGGACTGGATCGTCTCCGCGCTCGGCGCCGTCTCCGCGGGCGCGGTCCTCGTCCCCCTCAACACCCGTTTCAAGGGCGCGGAAGCCGCGTACGTCCTGCAGCGCAGCCGCGCGAAGCTGCTGTTCGTCACCGGCACCTTCCTCGGCACCTCCTACGTCGCCTCACTGCGCCGCGCCGCCGCCGAGGGACCCGGCGCCGGACCGCTGCCCGGGCTGCCGCGCCTGGAGCAGGTCGTGGTCCTCGCCGAGGACGCCCCGGACTCCTTCCGCACCTGGAAGGACTTCCTCGCCGGCGGGGACGCGGTCACGCCCCGGGCCGTGCGCGAGCGCGCGGAATCGATTCGCCCCGACGCGCCCTCCGACATCATCTTCACCTCCGGCACCACCGGCAGCCCCAAGGGCGCCGTCATCACCCACGGCCAGTCCCTGCGCTGCTACGAGGTGTGGAGCGAGCTCGCCGGACTGCGCGAGGGCGACCGCTACCTGATCGTGAACCCCTTCTTCCACACCTTCGGCTACAAGGCCGGGATCATCGCCTGCCTGATGCGCGGCGCGACGATGGTCCCGCAGCCCGTCTTCAACGTGGACACCGTCCTCGCCAACGTCGCCGCCGAGCGGATCTCCGTACTCCCCGGGCCGCCCACCCTCCACCAGTCGCTCCTCGACCACCCCCAGCGCGACCACCACGACCTCTCCGCCCTGCGCCTGGTCGTCACCGGCGCCGCCGTGGTCCCGCTCCAGCTCGTCGAACGGCTCCGCAGCGAGCTGCGCATCGCCACCGTGCTCACCGCCTACGGGCTGTCCGAGGCCAGCGGCATCGTCACCATGTGCCGCCAGGGGGACCCCGCGCAGGTCATCGCGGAGACCTCGGGACGGGCCATCCCCGACACCGAGGTGATGATCGCGGACCCCGACGGGAACCCGCAGCCGGCCGGCCGGGTCGGCGAGATTCTGGTCCGCGGGTACAACGTCATGCAGGGCTACTTCGAGGACCCCGAGGAGACCGCGCAGGCCATCGACGCGGAGGGCTGGCTGCACACCGGCGACGTCGGCTTCAAGGACGCGCACGGCAACCTGCGCATCACCGACCGGATCAAGGACATGTTCATCGTCGGCGGGTTCAACGCCTACCCCGCCGAGATCGAGCAGCTCATCGGCCTCCACCCGGACATCGCGGACGTCGCCGTCGTCGGCGTCCCCGACCCGCGCCTCGGCGAGGTCGGCAAGGCGTACGCCGTGCGGCGCCCCGGATCCACCCTCACCGCCGACGACCTGATCGCCTGGTCCCGGCGGGAGATGGCCAACTACAAGGTGCCGCGCGCGGTGGAGTTCGTCAGCGAACTGCCGCGCAACGCCAGCGGCAAGGTCCTCAAGCGGGAGCTGCGCACGCGTTAGCCGTGGAGTGGGCGGCGGGCCAGGACGAGGCGCCAGTGCGGGGCCCCGCCCGGCTGCCGGCCGAAGTGCTCCAGCGGCACGGTCTCCACCGTGAAGCCGGCCGCGCGCAGGTCGGCGCGGACCCCGCTCAGCGGGAAGGTCCGGTAGTACATGACGAACGGCGGCCGCCACACCGCGTTGCGCACCCGCATCGCCGCGTCGAAGCCCGCCACCGCCCACCACAGGGGTGAGCTCGGCGGGATCGGCGCGCCGATCGGGAAGGCGAAGAGCCCGCCGGGGCGCAGGGTCCGGTGCACCCCGGAGAACAGCGCGGGCCGCTCGGCCGGCAGGAAGTGGCCGAAGGCGCCGAAGCTGACGGCCAGGTCGTACGAGTCCGCGAGTGCGGCCGGCAGGTCCCGCGCGTCGGCCCGTACGAAGTCCACGCGCTCGTCCGCGTGACGGCGGGAGGCCTCCGCCAGCATGCCCGCGCTGAGGTCCACCCCGGTGACCCGCCCCCGGCACAGCCGCCGCAGCAGGCCGGTCGCGGCGCCCGTACCGCAGCAGACGTCCAGCCCGGCCCCGAAGGAGCCCTCCCGCTGGGCGAGGGTCTCCTCCACGGCGTCCAGCATCCGGTCCGGGGTGCGGAAGGGCGTGTGGTCGAACTTCGGCGCGAGCAGGTCGTAGCCCCGCTCGACCGAGGTGAGGGCCTGCGCGGCCAGTTCGCGGACGCTCGGCCCGTGGGAGGAGAACATCCTCCCCAGCGTAATGACCGAGAGGCCCTTGCCGGGGATTCCGGGACCTTCGGCCGGGCTGGCGGCCGGCTCCGGGGTCGCCAAGTCCACCGCCTACCGGATCCTGGTCTCGCTGGTCGAGCAGGGGTACGCCGTCAGCGACGGGAGCGGCGGCTACGGCATCGGCCTGCGGCTGCGCTCGCTGTCCGCGCGGGTCGCCACCGACCGGACCGAGGGCATCGTCGAACTGCTGGAGTTCCTCCAGAGGTGCACCGGACAGGCCGTGCACCTGGCGCTGCTCGACGGTGACGCGCTCACCTGCATCCGCAAGATCGAGAGCGGCCTGCCCTTCCGGACGGGCTCGCGGATCGGCATGCCGATGGCGGTGCACTCCACGGCCATCGGCAAGGCCGTGCTCGCGCACCCTGCCGCCGCAGCAGGCGGCCGGGCTGGTCGGAGCCGCCGAGCGGGAACGGCTCGACCCCGAGCTGGACGGCGTACGGGCCCGGGGCTACGCGGTGGACGACGAGGGCCACGAGCCCGCCGTGCGCTGCCTCGGCACGCCCGTCTTCGACCGCGAGGGCCGGCCGGTGGGCGGGCTCAGCCTGACCACCGCGGCCTCCCTGACCACGCGGGAGGAACTGGAACGGCTCGCACCGGCCCTGCGGGAGGCCGCACGCGGGGTCGAAGCGCTGCTCCAGCGCGGCTGACCGGCCGCGACGGGGCGCCGACCGGCCGTGACGGGCCGCCGACCGGCCGTGACGGGCCCGGACGCACGCATGCGGCGGCTGCGGTGGCTCCCCCTCCGGGCCACCGCAGCCGCCGTTCCCCCGTACGTTCCCCCGTACGTCTTCGGTCTTCGTACCGCTCCGCTACGGGCGGGGAGTCGACGCGTGGTTGTCCAGCGTCTGGATCTCCTCGTCCGAGGCGTGGTTGTCGAGGGGCTTGATCTCGATGCCCGACGCGTGGTTGTCCAGGGTCTCGATCTCGACGCCCGAGGCGTGGTTGTCGAGCGGCTTGAGGTCGCCGTCGGCCGGCAGGATGTTCTCGTTCGTCGTCATCGGATCTCCTGATGGATGGGTCGGGCCCGTTCGGCGATTCCCCCGCGGATCGCCGAACGGGTAGTCCTCCAGCCGACCCGGGTTGCCCCCCGACGTACCGGGTCGATGAAGCAATCGTGCACGGGGGCGATAAACGAACGATGAACGCCCCGTTCATCGTTCGTCGACGCAGGTCAGGCGGCGATCTCCGAGGCCAGCAGGGCCCGCACCTCGGCCAGTTCCGCCGAACCCAGCTGCGCGAAGACGGCCTCGGCGTCGCGCCAGCACGCGCGCGCCCGGTCCGTCTGCCCCAGCCGCCGCAGCGCCTTGCCCAGCACCGTCAGCACGGTCGCCCGGCGCCACTCCCCGCCGATGCCGCGCAGCGCGATGGCCTGCTCGGCGTGCGAGGCGGCCAAGGTGGGGCGGTGCGCCGCCAGATGGGCCTCGGCGAGCCGGAAGTGCGTCACGCCCTCCCACAGCGGCTGGCGGTTGTCGTGGAACAGCGCCAGCGCCTCGGTGAGCTGGGTCAGGGCCTCGCCGAGCCGGCCGGCCTGGGTGAGGGCGATGCCGAGCGCGTAGCGGCCGTTGGCCAGGCGCAGGGTCAGGCCCATCCGGTCGTAGATGGCGATGCCCTGCTGGGCGAGGTCTATGGCGCTGATGAGGCGGCCCAGCTCCACGTGGATGCGGGAGAGGTTGCACAGGGCGCTGGCCTCGCCGACCTCGTTGCCGTCGGCGCGGAAGTTCTGGATGGCCTCCAGGAGGTAGCGCTCGCCGTCGGCGTGCCGGCCCTGGTAGAGCGCGATGATCCCGCGGTCGTTGGGCGCCCAGCAGCTGGGCAGGGGGTCGCCGGCCTCGCGGGCGAGCGCGGTGGCCTGGCGGGCCTCGTCGTCGGCCTCGGCGAAGCGGCCCGCGACGAGGTGCGCGTTGGTGAGGGTGGTGCGGGCCCGGCCCTCGGCGTAGGGGTCCTTCGCGGCCCGGGCGGCGTCGCGCAGGGCGAGCGCGGCGGACTCGTACTGCTTGGAGTTGGCCCCGGACTCGGCCAGGTCCTTCGCCGCCCACAGCAGGTCCACGGCCCGCCGCAGTACGAGCGTCCCGCCGGCCCGTACGGACGCCTGGCGCACGCAGGCCAGCAGCGGGTCGGCCTCCTGGTAGAGCCAGTCCAGGGCGGCGCGCGGGTCGGCGAAGACGAGGCCGGGGTAGTGGGTGTCGGAGAGGTGGGCGGGCAGCCGGTCGCCGGGGCGCTCCAGGGCGTAGACCCCGGAGGCGGTGGCCAGGTAGAAGTCCAGCAGCCGGTCCAGGGCGGCGTCCCGGCTGCTGGGCGGCTGCTCGTCGCGTTCCGCGCACGCACGCGCGTAGAGCCGTACGAGGTCGTGGAAGCGGTAGCGGCCCGCGGCGGCCGACTCCAGCAGGGAGCAGTCGACTAAAGCCTCCAGGAGGTCCTCGGTGTTGTGCTCGGGCAGGTCGAGGACGGCGGCCGCGGCGGCCAGGGAGACGTCGGGGCCGTCGGCGAGGCCGAGGAGGCGGAAGGCGCGCTGCTGGGCGGGTTCCAGCTGGCCGTAGCCGAGTTCGAAGGTGGCTTTGACGGCGAGGTCGCCGGTCTGGAGCTCGTCGAGGCGGCGGCGCTCGTCGGCGAGCTTCGCGGCGAGGACGGACACGGTCCAGGTGCGGCGGGCGGCGAGGCGGGAGGCGGCGATGCGGATGGCGAGCGGCAGGAAGCCGCAGGCGCCGACCACGTCGAGGGCGGCCTGGCGTTCGGCGCCGACACGTTCCTCGCCGACGATCCGGGTGAACAGCTGGAGGGCCTCCTCGGGGCTCATCACGTCGAGGTCGACGAGATGGGCCCCGGCGAGGCCCGCCATGCGGACCCGGCTGGTGACCAGGGCGGCGCAGCCGGCGGTGCCGGGCAGCAGCGGCCGCACCTGGGCGGCATCGCGGGCGTTGTCGAGGAGGACGAGGACCCGGCGGCCGTCGAGGGTGGAGCGGTAGAGCGCGGAGCGTTCGGCGGCGGAGTCGGGGATGGCGGTGTCGGGGGTGCCGAGGGCGCGCAGGAAGGAGCCGAGTACGGCGACGGGCTCGGCGGGGCGCGGCTCGGTGCCCTGGAGGTCGACGTAGAGCTGGCCGTCGGGGAAGTGCGGGCGGGCGGTGTGCGCGACGTGCACGGCCAGGGTGGTCTTGCCGACGCCGCCGATCCCGGCGAGCGCGGAGACGGCCATGACCTGGCCGTGGGCGCCGTCGGCCAGGATGGCGCCGAGTTCCTCGACGAATCCGGTGCGGCCCGTGAAGTCGGGTACGGTCGCGGGCAGTTGGGCGGGCCGTACGTGGACGGCCGCGGCGGCCGGGGCCGGGTCCTCGGCGCGGGCCAGGTCGGCGTCGGCGTTGAGGATGCGCTGCTGGAGGGCGGACAGTTCGGGGCGCGGGTCGACGCCGAGCTCGTCGGCGAGCAGGCGGCGGGTGTCGGCGTAGACGGCGAGGGCCTCGGCCTGCCGGCCGCTGCGGTAGAGGGCGAGCATCAGCAGCTCGCGCAGGCGTTCGCGCAGCGGGTGGGCGGCGGTGAGGGCGGTCAGCTCGGAGACGGCCTCGGCGTGGTGGCCGACCTCCAGGTCCAGGTCGAGGCGGGTCTCCAGCAGCTGGAGGCGCCATTCGGCGAGCCGGGTGCGCTCGGTGTCGGCGTGCGGGCCGGGGACCCCGGCGAGGGGTTCGCCGTCCCACAGGTCGAGGGCGCGGGCGAGCAGGGTGCGGGCGAGGGAGCGGTCGCCGGCCGCGCGGGCCGCCTCGGCGTCCTCGACGAGGCCGCGGGCGACCCCGAGGTCGAGGGTGGCGGCGGAGCGCAGGCGGATGGCGTAGCCGCCGGACTCGGAGACGAGCAGCCCGGGGTCGAGCACCTTGCGCAGCCGGGAGGCGTACGTCCGGATGGTGGCGAGGGCCTGCTGCGGCGGGTCCTCGCCCCAGATGGCGTCGATGAGCTCGGGCGCGGTGGCGGTACGGCCGTCGCGCAGCAGCAGCGCGGCGAGCAGGGCCCGCTGCTGGGGGGTCCCGGAGGGCAGGGTCTCGGAGCCGCGGTAGGCCCGGATCGGCCCGAGCACGGCGAACCGGGACTCGCCGCCGACGCCTGCGGCGCTTGCGGGGCCGCCGGGTGCGGGCTCCCGGCCTGCGGTGCCGGCCCCTGCGGCGGGGTGCGCGGGCCGTGGCGCGGGCTCGGCGGTGCCGTCCGCCCGGCCCTCGCCCGGCACCGTTGCCCCGGAGGGGCCGCCCGCGGGTGCCGCGGCAGCCGGCAGGGCGGGAGCCGCGGGGTCGGGTTCGGGTGCGGCGGCCGCCGCAAGGGCGGGAGCCGCGGGGGCGTCGCCCGGGCCTGTTTCGGGTGCGGCTGTAGCCGCAAGGGGCTGCCGTGGGTGCGGGATGGCCGGTACTCCGTCCATCTGTCGTCCCCCTGCCTTCCGTCGGTGTAAGGGTCAGTCTGCCCTGTCTTGCGCGTACACGTCAGCCCGTCCCGGAGCGATCGACTCCCAACCAGCTGACGGTTCGTCAGATCGGCGCTACCGTATGAGCCATGGAGACCTTCCCGAAGATCATCTCGGTGGACGACCACACGGTGGAGCCCCCCCACGTCTGGCGGGACCGGCTCCCGTCCAAGTACAAGGACACCGGCCCCCGCGTCGTCCGCGCCCCCCTGAAGGAAATGACCTTCCTCGGCGGCAAGTTCGCCCCCGTCATGGGAGCCAAGGGCGACGACGGCCCGATCGGCGACTGGTGGGTGTACGAGGACCTGCACCGGCCGCTCACCCGCCTCGACACGGCCGTCGGATACGACCGCGACGAGATCAAACTGGAAGTCATCACCTACGAGCAGATGCGCCCGGGGTCCTTTTCGGTTCCCGACCGGCTCGCGGACATGGACGTCAACCACGTCCAGTCGGCGCTCTGCTTCCCGACCTTCCCGCGCTTCTGCGGCCAGACCTTCACCGAGGCCAAGGACCGCGAGCTCGGGCTGCTCGGCGTACGGGCGTACAACGACTGGATGGTGGAGGAGTGGTGCGGCCCCGAGGCCCACGGCCGCCTGATCCCCCTCACCCTGATCCCCCTGTGGGACGCCCGCCTCGCCGCCGCCGAGGTCCGCCGCAACGCCGCCCGCGGCGTGCGCGCCGTCGCCTTCTCCGAGATACCCCCGCACCTCGGCCTCCCCTCCATCCACACGGACGAGTGGGACCCCTTCCTGGAGGCGTGCGACGAGACCGGCACGGTCATCGCCATGCACATCGGCTCCTCCTCGCGCATGCCGTCGACCTCCGCCGACGCCCCGCCGGCGGTCGGCTCCACCATCACCTTCGCCAACTGCTGCTTCTCGATGGTCGACTGGCTGATGAGCGGCAAGTTCGAGCGCTTCCCGAACCTGAAGATCATGTACGCGGAGGGCCAGATCGGCTGGATCCCGTACATCCTGGAACGCGCGAACGTGGTCTGGGAGGAGAACCGCGGCTGGGGCGGCGTCGCGGACAAGGTCCACCGGCCGCCGTCGGAGCTCTTCGCCGAGCACGTCTTCGGCTGCTTCTTCGACGACGCCTTCGGACTCAAGAACCTCGACTCCATCGGCGTAGCCAACGTCCTCTACGAGACCGACTACCCGCACTCGGATTCCACCTGGCCCAAGTCCCGCGAGGTCGGCGAGGCGCAGATGGGGCACCTGGCCCCGGACGTGGTGGACCGCATCGTCCGCGGCAACGCCATCGACCTGCTGGGGCTGACCCCGGACGGCCTGTGGGCGGGCCCGGGGGCGTGAACCCGCGGGCACGCATGTGACCCGGCCCGGCGGGGCGGAGCGCCACCCCGCCGGGCCGTCGCCGTCCCCTCGGGGCCGAGGGGGGCCGAGGGGGCTCCCCCGGATGGGGGAGCGCGGGATCGTGCTGCCGCGCGATCCGCGGAGGGGGCCGCTCGGAGAGGCTTGGTCCAGGCGGGGGGAAGCCGGGACCGCCACACCGAACCGAGCACGCTGGAGGACCCCATGGAGACCGTGACCCAGACCGGGCAGGCCGGGCAGGCCGGGCAGGCCGCACGGCAGCGCACCTGGCCCGGCTACACGGCCGCGGCGGCGGCCCTCGGCTACGCGGCCCCGCACTTCTGGTGGGGCGCCGGGGTGGCGGCCATGTTCCCCGGCGACTTCGCCGGGGCCCCGCACGACAACATGGAGGCCGCGATCGGCTACTGGGGGATGGGCGCGGTGGCGGTCTTCGGCGCGGTGCTCTCGCTCGCCCTGGTCAGCCCGTGGGGCCGGCGCCTCCCGGCCTCCCTGCTCGCCGTCCCGGCGGGCATCGCGGGCGTCGGCATGACCCTCTGGGGATTCGCCTACTTCGCCATGCAGTACCTGCTCGCCACCGGCCGCGTCGTCTCGGCCCCGGCCTTCGCCGTCCAGGACGCCCACCCGCAGACGGCCTGGAGCCTGTTCTGGTACGCCCTCTTCCTGCTGTGGGGCGTCATGCTGGGGACGGCGGCCTGGCAGCGGCTGCGCGCGGCCAGGGGCTGAGACGCAGGGCTGAGGCCCACGGTTCACGTACCGTCGCGGCACATCAGCGGTGCGCGGGGGAGAGGCCGGGGACGTGGGCGAAAGCGGCAGGGAAACCGGCGGGGGCTTCGCGGTTGGCGGGGTCCGGGCTGGGCGGAATCAGAGAAGGCGCGGGGGGTTTCCCGTCAGTCCCATAGTCCTTCCGTGTCGGGCCGGCCTGTAAAGGGCGCTCCTCCTTCGTCGTCGCGT
>NZ_JBFBFP010000077.1:0-21833 GCF_040684275.1 Streptomyces sp. NPDC091371 | reverse complement strand
CCGGCCTTCGCCGCATCTCAGTGATTGCTCTCTCGACTAGTTCCGGCACCAAGCGAGACCTCGAAGGGTTCCCTGCTTGATTTGGTGCAGAGAAGCATCGCACAGTTCAAACAGTGCGTCGCTTCTGGAGACCATGCATGCGTACAGCTCCGATCGGAACTCCATCACCGTTGTGAACGCGTCTCGTTGAACCTTGAGCTCGACCAGTTCCACGATCCCGGCCTCCGTGCCGCAGCGACCCTGCCCACAGGATCAGGCCCTGGCCCCTGACACGTCCGGTGAACTGGGAAGACGCCGGACAAGTTCGAGCCCGTTCGATGCCCGGACGTTAAACGACAAGCTGTGTGCTGCCGGTCGACGCGCGGTGTCCTGCGTGGTGTCGGCCGGGGAGTGGCCGGGGGCGGGAGACTTCCGGGTTATGGATGTGGAGTCGGTGGCGGCGGAGTTGCGCGGACTCCTGCCGTCGCAGTTCACCGCGGCCCGTGACGAATACGTGGCCAAGGCCCGCAAGGCCGGGGACAGGCAGCTCGCCGCGCGGATCGCCGCGTTGCGGAAACCGACGCTCGCGGCGTGGACGGCCGGTCTGCTGGCCCGCAGCCGGCCCAAGGAGGCCCAGCGGCTCCTCGCGCTGGGCGAGGCGCTACGCGCAGCGCACCGGACGCTGGACCCTGGGTAGTTGGGGAAGCTGTCGCATGACCAGCATGTGGTGATCGGGCGCCTTGCACGTACGGCGCGCGCTCTGGCCGCCGAGGCCGGGCAGACGGTCAGTGAGCCGGTGCTGCACGAGGTCGAGCAGATCCTGCACGCAGTGCTCGCCGACGCCGACGTTGCCGCGCAGTGGGAAGCGGGCCGCCTGGTGAAGGCCCCGGACGCGGTGATGGGGTTCGCCGGCCTCGAACCGCAGCCCGGCGCCGCGCCGCCCCGGCGTACGCAAGCCCGGCCCTCGACGGAACAACCACGCCCCACGGAACTGGACGCGGCCGGGCGGGGCGGAGCAGGCACGCCGCGAGCGTGTGCAGGCGGCCCGGGAGGAGTTGGCCGAGGCCCAGGCTGAGACGGATCGCCTTCAGGCCGGGCAGGCCGCCGCACAGGAGCAGGAAGACGGGGCCCGCGCCGCCGTGGCGGCGGCCGAGGACGACATACGGGCCGCGAGGGAACCGCTGGAGACGGCACGCGCGGCGAGTACGGAGGCGGACGCCCGTCACCGGGAGGCCGGGCGGGCGGCGGCCAAGGCGCGGGCGCGGGCGGAGGCGGCGGACCGGAAGGTCGAGAAACTCACCGAGTCCGGGCCCTCGTCTCCGGCCACCCCTCGAAGGCCGCCGCCGTACGGGCCCTGATGGCCAAGCTCGACGACGCCGCGCCCCCTACGCCCCACACGCCCACCCACATCGTGGACACCCAAACCACGACAGCGGCCTGACCCACCATCCTCTCCAGCGGGGCGCGCGCCAGCCGGCCGCGCCCCGCTGTACCAGGAAGAAGTCGCCCCATCCGTGACTGCGAGCGATGACACGGCAGGGTTGGCCGAACTCTTCAACCGAGGAGAACATCACTTGCCCGTCCCACCCACATCCCCCCGGCGACCGCCGAGACCTGCGGAACAGCGGCGCCGTGAACTTGACGCGGCGTACCGCAGCTACGGGATCCCCCACCTGACCCCGCGTCGTTCGTCTTCCCCGCCCAAGCCGCAACTGAAGGACGCGTACCGGGAGAAGTTCTTCGGGTCGCTGCTCGAAGGCCGCACAGGACAGTCGAACGCCGACCGCGTGCAGATACCTGTTGGCGGCGGCCGGCTGATCGCCAGGCTCAGGGGCAACTGCCCCGAGGTGTCCTTCCACGTTCGGAAGAAGTCCGCCGATAGCGACCGGGCGACATATCGGCTGCGGGGGTTGCATGGGCGCCGCCGTAAGCTCCCGCCCCTTCCCGGAGGGGGTGACCTGGTGTGGAGCGTCGCCTCCAGCTCCCCGATCGTGAGCGTGCGCTACCCGGGTTCTGTAGGGGAGAGGGACGACCTCATATCCCGGTCGGCCCGGCAGTGGACGCGCGCGGCGCTCACCTACTTCCACGACTGGATCGCCAGTCCGACCGCGATGAACCGGCTTGCTGCCGCGTCGCACTCCGGTCGCTTCCCCGATCCGTCCCCGACGGCCGTACAGGTGCGCCAGCCGGCGCCTGAGGACGCTGCCGCAGCCCTCGCCCCGCACCAACCCACCCCGTCCCCGTCCCCGTCCCCGTCCCCGTCCCCGTCCCCGTCCCCTGCGCTCACGGACGCCGACCGGGAGGAGTTCCTCAGGTCGATGCTTGAAGGCCACACGGGACAGTCGAACGCCGACCACGTACAGATGGCCATTGCTGGCGGCCACCTCACCGTCAGGCTCAAGAGAAACCACCCCGAGGTGCAGTTCCGGGTTGGCCGGAAGGGCAAGGCCGCTGAGCTGGCCGCTTCTCGACTCAAGAGGTTGTCCGCACACCGTAGCCAGCTGCCGCCCCTTCCCGGAGAGGGCTCTCTGGAGTGGATTCTTCTGCCCGGCCCTCCGAGCGTGAAGGCGACCTACCCAGGGGGCGGCGGCGAAGGCGACGACCTCATACCCAGGGACGCGTGGCCGTGGACGCGCGCGATGCTGACGTACCTCCAGGACTGGATCATCAGCCCAGATGCACGGGACCGGCTTGCTGCTGCGGGGCACGCCGCCCGCCACCGGGAGCCGTCCCCGCCGGTCACATGCGAGCGTGAACAGGCGCCCGATGGGGTTCTCATCCCGGCCCAGAGCGACCGCGCCACTGTGCCCCGCACCGGAGCGTTCGAGGAGGAAAGCACGGCCCCAGCTGACGTCACCGTGCCGCAGCCCCGCAGCGCACCCCTGGACCGTGCCTCGTGCAGTGCGGCCGGTGACTACCGGCGCCTGGTCGAGGAGCTGGACGGCATGGGCAGCGTGGTCGCGCGCCGCTCTGCCACCGTCGTCAACCGGCCCCAGCGCGCGAGACGAATCCGCGGGGCCGTGCTCGCCCGGAGCGAGGGAAGGTGCGAGAACCCGCAGTGTTCCGCGCCGGACTTCCACGCCCTCACCGATGCCGGAGATCCGGTCCTTGAAGTCGACCACGTCCACGACCTTGCGCTGGGCGGCGCAGACCACCCGGCGAACATGGTGGCCCTCTGCCCGAACTGTCACGCGGTCAAGACCCGGGGCCGCGACCGCGAGACGCTGCGGGAAAGCCTGGCTGACGTGGCCAGGGAACGGCATGCCGCCGCGTGGAGCCGCAGCTAAGCCCGGGACCGCTTGGGCCCTTCCCGAACTCTGCGAGGAGTGGTGACTTGTCCCTGATCAGGCCCGGATCTCGTTGACGAGCATGCGCAGGGTGAGGCTGTGTTTTTCGGGTGGCAGGGCGTCCATTGCGGTGGTGGCGTGCGCGATGCCGCCGGCCTTGTCGCCGGATCGGGCGAGCATCAGGCCCCGGTGGAGTTCGAGGTGGGTGGCGAAGCGCGGCAGCGTGGCGGGGAGGTGGGCGAGGGCCTGCTCCTGCGCCTCGGTCGCGGCGCGCTCGTCGCCGAGGCGCGCGAGGAGCAGTGACCGGAACACGTTCAGCCGCCACCACGGCACCGCGTAGTCGGAGGTCTGCTCGTGCGAGCCGGCTTTGTCGAAGACGCGGCGCCCTTGGGTGTCGAAAGCGCGGGCCGCAGCTCGGTCGCCGCGGAGGGCGGCGGTGTGGGCTTTGCCGTAGATCGCGTTGAGCAGTCCGAGGGACGGCCGGTCGCTGATGGCCAGGGCCTGGTCGGCGAGGACGTCCGCGACGCCGAGCGAGGCGCCCTCGTACCCGAAGGCGAGGGCGGCCCGCCCTCGCACCCAGACCCGGGCGGCCGTATCCCCCGACTCGTCGGCGGCGGTGGCGGCCATGCGGTACCAGCGCACGGCGGCGGCCCCGTCAGAGCCGGGGAACGTTTCTCTCCTCGGAGCGGGCGCAGGTCTCGTAGAGCATCCGCCACCGGGTCTTCTCTCGCAGGGGGACGTCGCGGCGGGCGCGGCCTCGGGGGCGGGTGGGGTGCTCACGGCGGTCCGGAACCGCGCGGCCGCGTACAGGCGGTCGCGTCTCGTGTGATGAGGTGGGTCCGCGCGAGATTGCAGCGCACGTACACAAGGGGGCAGGAATGCAAGGCACGATGCGTCGAGGATCGTGGCGGCGGACGGTGGGCGTCATCGTCGCGGCCTGGGCGGTCAGCGCAGGCACGGTGATGCCGGCGGTAGCCGATACCGACCCGCCGGACTACCTCACGATCATGAAAGCCCCGGACATGTGGAAGGTTGCAGACGGGGCCGGTATCACCGTGGCCGTCGTCGACAGTGGCTTCAAGCAAGTCCCGGGCGTGCGGAGCGAGTCCGTCCTTCCAGGCGTGTCGGTGATGTCGCCGCCGATCGGGCAGCCAGACAAGAAGTACTCGCCGCATGACGATTTCGACGGGCACGGGACCACCATGACCGCAGCGATCGTCGGCGACGGCAGAGGAGGCGGCCCGAAGGGCCTGGCTCCCGGCGCCAAGGTCATGCCCGTCCGCACCAGCCTCGGCACGCCCATGGCCTTTGCGGCAGGCGCCGAAGGTGCCCAGGGGATCCGGTACGCGGCCGACAACGGGGCCAAGATCATCAACTTGAGCTGGGGCGACTACTACGCATTCGAAAAGCTCAAGCCGGCTGTCCAGTACGCCCAGAGCAAGGGGGTACTCGTCTTCGCTGCCATGGGAAATGAGGGGGAGGGCAACAACGCGACCAACTTGATCGCCATGGTTCCGGGAGTCATCGGCGTAGGAGCCCTGGACGAGACCGCCGAGCCGCTGGAGCTCAGTTCCCACGGGCGTGACACGGACCTGTCCGCATACGGCAGCAAGGCCCCGATCCGCTGCAAGGACAACACCGCCTGGTGTGTGAGGGACGGAGGCACCTCGTACGCCACCGCCCTGGCCTCCGCCTCCGCCGCGCTCGTATGGTCGGCTCACCCCGACTGGACCGCAAACCAGGTCGCCCGCGTCCTCATCGAGACCGCCGGCGGCCCCGTCGACGGCGCCAAGCGCAACGACTGGATCGGCTACGGAGCGGTCCGCCCACGCATGGTGCTGCTGGACAAGGCGGGAAACCCGGGGGCACCTGACGTCGACCCCCTGGCCGCCCCAGCCCCCGCGAAGACCCCCACCCCCGCTCCCAGTACCGACCAGACAGCTGCGGTGCGGGAGGTATCTGCGGATGCGGCCTCCGGCCTCCCTTGGCTGTGGCCGACACTCGGCGCTGCCGTCGCCGTGAGCCTGGGCTTCGGCGTCACGGTGATCGTCAAGCGGCGTCGCAGTTGATCCTTCAGGGCTCGCGGCCGGCCGCGGTGAACTTCGCGATCCGGCCGTGCAGCCGCTCCAGGACGTCGCGCAATCGCCACCGCCCGACCGTGCCGATTCGCTACGCCCAAACGAGACCCACATCAACCAGACCCACATCGACCAGACCCATACCGACCAGACCAAGAGCTGCGCCTGACGGCGCGTAGCGCCGGTGAACGCGGTAGGCCATCTACAGGTAGTGCGCGCGCGAGGCTGTGTGGCGGCTGCGCCGCGATCCTCGGCGCCAAGGCGCCGCACCCACGACCTGGTCCGCCGCTTCGCCATCATGCTCGACAACCATGACGCCACACCCTTGCCGGGCTGGCTCGACGACCTCGCAAACAGCGGACTGGCCCCTCTCGCCGGCCTGGCCGGAGCCCTGCGCGAAGACCAGCACGCTGTCGCCCAGGCAATCACCACCCCTTACAACTCCGGGTCAGTGAAGGCCGCATCACCGACGTCAAGCTGCAGAAACGCCTGATGGCCGGACGCGCTGGCGTCTCACTCCTCCGCCACCGCGTCGTCCTGATCGCCCACCTGCGCTGCCACTATGCGGACCGGCCGCCCAGAAAGCTGAGCCCGTGATGCCACTCCTGGCCCCCGGTCGGCTATTCTGAACATGTTCATTTCTGCTGAGGTGGCACCGAACGGGGGGCATGATGAGCAATCCCAGGCGTGGAAGATGGTGGATCGTGGGCGCGGCAATGGTCCTCGTCACGCTTACCAGCGGCTGTGGGGCACTCTTCTATCCCACGCTGCCGACCGTCCGTGATGCCTCGACCAGTGAACTCGCTGGGGACTGGACGGGACCCGACGGCGCCAAGGTGATCCTGGAAGGGGATGGCCGAGCCGAGGTGACGAACCTTGGAGGCGAGGACTGGGACTTCGACAAAGGCTGGGGTCTGTCCGGTACCGGAACCTGGCAACTGGTCAAGGGGGGCAGCGGAGAGACGATCGGTGGCGCCCCGGCGGTCCAGATCTCCATCACCAACGTGACGGGACAAATCCAGCGTTCCCCCAGGGGCATCGATGAATGGACGACCGAGCCACTCGCTCCGATCGCCCAGTACACCTGGGAGTTCGGCATGGAGCGGACCAGCGAAGGGCTTCAGCCGTACTACCTTGCCGGGGACCCTGACGCTCCCAACCTGTACCACCTCAAGCGAACGTGACCGACCGAACGCGCCCCAAGATGATCTCTGGCAACGAAGATCTTGCCAGCGCCCCTGAGCTCCCCAACTGCGCATTCTCGGCCCGATTGATCAACGTCTGTTGCCCGAACTCGGCATCAACCGTTCTCGCCTCACACCGAAGGAGCCAGGCCTCGGGGCGCAGGCGGACCTTGGCTTCCGGGGCCTGGACAACGACGTACGCGACCCTGTGATCGTCACTGGGTTCACCGTCACCCGCGCCCACAAGCTCACGCCCGGCCAGAGGACCGCCAACTGCGTCCTCGCCATCGGACGCGCACCGGTCGAGCACGGCTTCGCCCACCTGAAGAACTGGCGGACCCTCACCAAACTCCGCACCGACCCCGCCCGCGCTACCCACCTCCTGCGCGCCCTGCTCGTGCTGACGAGCCGTGAGAAGCACCTTCACGCGCGTTGACGGTCTCAAGGCCATCGCTATTCATGGCGAAGGGTGCGCAGCCGTTCGCGGGTGGCGCAGGGCAGGACTGCTACCACGCAGTCCCAGGCGTGGTGGAGCATGTCGGTGAGGTCTTCGTCGGGCATCGTGTCGTCGTTCAGGTGCACGGTGAGCCAGTGCCAGCGGCGGCCCTGGTACCACGGGCGTACGGCCGTGTGCTGTTCGCACAGGTGTAGGGCGAGCTGGGGTTCGCACTTGACGGTGAGCTGGTCGGGGTGGGTCCTGGTGGCTGCCGAGAGCATGGCGAAGATGCTGCCGCCGACCTTGTAGACGGGCCTGTTGGGACCGTACGGCTCCTCCTCCGCCACCTCCGGCAACGACAGGGCGAGCTCCGCGACGTCCTCGGGAGTCAAGGTGATGTCCTTCGTCCGGGCCGGGTTCTCAGGGGCCGATTTCAGCGGTAGTCGTCCGGGTCCGGTGCCTGTCCGGTCCGCATGTAGTCCTGGAAGTAGCGGACGGAGCCGGGGGCCGATCCGTCGGCGTCGGTGAAGCCGTACTGCCTGGCCAGCGTGCCGACGGACAGGGAGCCGCCGGTGAAGCGGGCCACGTCCGGGTCGGCGGCGAGCGCGGTGACGGCCCGGGCGGTGAACAGCGGGGTCTCGGAGATCGCGAACGTGGGGTCGACCTTGCAGCCGTCGCGCCAGTTCTCCTCGGTGATGTGGAACGCGTCGAGCATCGCCTCAGTACGCATCCAGCCCGGAGCCGGTCCCAGGGCCGTACAGCCGTACTCCTTCAGCTCCTCCGACATCGCCCACGTCATCCGGAACGGCGCGAACTTGGCGAGGTCGAAGGCGAAGGGGGCACGGTAATGGCTGCTGTTGAACTCCTCGGTCCCGTCGGTGAGCTCCACCACCAGGCCGCCGGGCCTGCGGATCAGCAGGGGCAGGAGGTAGTGGCTGGTGACGTAGTAGGTCTCGATGCCGAGTCGCAGCATGCGCAGGCCGTTGTCGAGGTCGCAGTCCCACATCTTCCTGCCGCGCTCGAAGAGGTGCTCCGCGCCCCAGATGGCGTTGACCAGGGTGTCCAGCCTGCCTTGTTCCCGGTCGATGCGTTCGGCCAGTGCCTGCACCTGCTCCGCCTGGAGGTGATCGACCACGGCGGGGATGCCCTAGCCGCCGACGGCGGTGACCAGCTCGGCGGTCTCCTCGACGGTCTCGGCCGGGCGGCCCGACGCGCCCGCTGTGCCGCGGGTGGTGCGGCCGGTCACGTAGACGGTGGCCCCGGCCCGGCCGAGCTCGACCGCGATCGCCCGGGCCCCGCCGCGACTCGCCCCGGTGACCAGTGCCACCTTCCCCGCCAACGCCATGCCTTCGACGTGGTTCATGTGGGTCATTCCTCTATCGCTCAAAGATGATGACCGGAGCACGGTTCGTACCCCGATGTGTCGATTCCCGTCCGTCCGCTGCCACTGCGCGGACCGGGGGGTTGCCTCACCCGTTCTTGCCGGCGGCGCTGATGCAGAAGGGCTGGCCCGAAGGGTCGAGCAGCACCGTCCAGTGCTTGCCGCCGGGCTGGTAGGCCGGCTTGGTGGCACCGAGGCCGACCAGACGCCGCTCGGCGGCCTCCACGTCGGCAAAGGTCAGGTCGAGGTGGACGACGAGCTCCTCCGCGTTCAGGGCTCTGGCCTTTCTGTTGTCCGGAGCCCGGGTCAGGCGTATTTGCCGAGTTCGCTGGCCTGGAGGGCGGCTTGGTCGTTGATGCCGATGACGTAGCCGTCCGGGTCGCGGAAGTAGAACATGCGCTGGCCGGTGTGGTCGGTGTCGGTGTCCTTGATGATCTCGGCGTGCCGGGAGATGCGGTCGTGGGCTCCGTCGAAGTCGTCCACGCCGAGGTAGAACATGCCGGCGAAGCCGATGGGGGTGTCGGCCAGGCTGGGCAGCCAGTTCTTCAGGTCGGCGTTGCTGTAGAGCATGCCGCAGAATCCGCCCTGGTAGAGCAGCATGTGGATGTCGTCGCCGGGACGGGCGGTGCTGGAATCGACATCGAAGCCGAGCTTCTTGTAGAACGCGATGCTGGCCGCGGTGTCCTTGACACTCAGGCAGGGAGCGAATGGCATGAATCCTCCATGATCGGGGTGCGGCCTTCGCCAGGGTGCGAGCGCGGGGCCGGCATACGCCGGGCACCCCGCGGTACCTTTCTCCGCCGGTCGGGGCGGGCGTGCACTCCGGGCGGGCCGTCTCGGTGAGAGCAGCCGCTGTGAGCGGCTGGGGCTGTCAGCGGCTGCTGCTGATGCAGAAGGGCTGGCCGGAGGGGTCGAGGAGGACGGTCCAGTGGTCCCCGCCCGGCTGGTGGGCGGGCTTGGTGGCGCCCAGTTCCAGGAGCCGCTTCTCCGCCGCCTCGACGTCGTCGAACCTGATGTCCATGTGGAAGGCGAGTTCGTCCCTCGGCCAGGTCGGGGCCTTGAACGACGTAGCGGACCAGAAGACGTACATCATGTCGCCGACCCACACGGGGAAGGCCGCCGGGTTGCCGTCCTCGTCCCGGTACGGCTCGGAGACCTGCGTGCCCAGGGCGGCGGCGTAGAACTCTGCGAGCTCGCCTCCGTCCTCGGCCCAGATCGCGTGCGACAGGACCTTGCCGCCCACGGCGTCGTCGGCATGTGCGTCGACCATGGTCTTCTCCTCTTGTGGGGTCGGATGGGGCGGTTTCGCCCTCTGGAATCGACCGTAATAGCCATATAGGACAAGAGATGTCCTATATGGTTTGTGGCGGGGTCGCGCGGGCGGGTGCCGTGGTGCGTGAGTAGCGTGAGCGCCATGGCGTATGACGAGGTGCTGGCGGAGCGGGTCCGGGAGCTGTTGGAGGAGGGTGGCGCGGTCGTCGCGAAGAAGATGTTCGGCGGACTCGTCTTCACGGTGACGGGAAACACGGCGGTCGGCGTGGTCGGCGACGACCTGCTGGTACGAGTCGCCCCGGACGACACCCCGCAGGCCCTCGCCGAGCCCGGCGCGCGGCCCTTCGAGGTCCGCGGCCGGATCTCGAAGGGCTGGGTCATCGTGGCAGGAGAAGTCCTCGACGACCACGTCCTGGACGACTGGCTGCAACTGGGGCAGAAAGCCGCTGCCGCCCATCCGCCGAAGTAGCCCCCTCCGCACCCGCCCGAGCCCTGGCCGTCGTTTGCCGACAGCAACCGAGTGGGGAACGAAGAGCAGTATTGGCCGATTTCTTTCACAGATTCTCATCAACGGGCGGGCAAAGATGCTGCCCTGCGGGCAGGCGCTGCGTGCCGGGCCCGCCCCCTGCGGGGCAAGGGAATGCAACCGGGGATCGGGCGCGGCCCGTGCGTGTCTGTGGCGGTGGCGGCTCGTTCGGCTTGTGGATCAAGTCGTGTAGTCGTGGAGGTGCGTGATGTCGCGTTTCGCTCGTATTGTTTCCTGTGTGGCCCTGGCAGCCGCTGGGCTGGTCGGCCCCGCGGCGGCAGCGCAGGCCGCCGCGGACGTGCCGATCGTCTGCACCCGGGAGGGCTACTTCGCCAACCCGAACGATCCGCGGAAGTTCGTCCGTTGCGTGGACTTCGAGGGCAAGGGCGAGGAGTTCACGGTCTTCCACTTCGAGTGTGGTGAAGGCACCGTGTGGGACGAGGAAATCACCACGTGCAACTACCCCCGGTAGCCCGTGAGCGCAGTGGCGTTTCGGCGGTGAATCGGACGGCCCGGGGGAGTGGACTACCGCTCCGGGCCCTGTCGAGGGGTGGGGACGGCCGGTAGAACCGCCGCGTGATGATCTTGCTCATGCGGGCCGCCGCCGCGGCCACCGCGGCCACTGCTGCTTTCGCCCTGTCTCTGCCCGCCGGCTTCACCGCCTCCACCCCGGCCGGCGGCGGCCTGCGGCCGCTGCGCGACCCGGACGCTCCCGGCCTCGACGAGGACGATGAGGAGTAGGCGGGCCTCGCATCTTTTCCGTGGGGCCGGGTCGATGGCCGGGGGGTGACCGGATGCAGGCGCCGGTATGACGCCGGCAGCACTCACGCAGGTGAATCCGGGAGCTCTTGCCCTGCGAGGAGAGGGCCGGAGTGCTCTGCTGAAGACAACGGACATGGGCGCCGCCCTGGTGCCCCCGACGGCTGGAGAGCACTGTGAACGACGACGTCATCCGCATCGTCCCCTGCGAGGACCAGAGCGCGGAGGAAGTCGCAGAGGTCCTGTCGCAGGCCGCCACCGCGCAGGGAATCGAAGACGAGGTCCTGGTCGACGGCGGGGAGGTCATCGTCCCGCGCTCCCTCATGGTCGGAGCGACCCCCGGCGGGGCACCCCCGGCCAGCGGCACCGTCTACTGCTTGAACAACCCCATCAAGGTGAGCGGGCCGGAAGGAGCGGACCTCTCGGCGATGCGCTTCTCGGAGCTGCGCATCCCCTTGGAGTGACTCCGAGGCCGCTCCACCCCCATGCCCCGCACCCCGCAGGGGCTGTTTGAACGCTCTCCCCGAGCATCGCCACGACACCGATCCGAGGCCTGCCTGCTTCTGATCTCCTACCCGCAGGGCATCGACGTGCTGACGGCACACCAGGGGTAGTCGGCGGTCGCAGTGCCTTTGGTAGCCGGCCAGATGAGGTGACGTCGTAGAACCCATCGCCTACGGCGCGGCTCTCGAGCCAGACCGCGGCGAAGGGGCGGGGTTCGCAGCTACTGAACGGTCAGGGTGAACGGGGCGTCGTCGGACGTCCCGTTCGCGTAGAACGTGTAAACAGTGACGGCATCGGCGGCGTTGCCGCAGGCGGCGTCCGGCGCGTTGTTGACGCTGATCATCCTGATGAAGGGGCCGTTGACGGTGGCCATGACGGCGGCGTTGCGCAGGTCGATGTGCGGGTCGGTGATTGTGACGCAGTAGACGCCGGTCCGAGACCGGCTGGAGGAGGCGGGTGTACTGCGACCCGCCCTGCCACGCCTCGCTGACCGGGATCATCCACGCGGCGCGTCTGCGGCCCAAGTTCGCGACCCACTTCGTCTCGACGGCGCAGTTCTTCGACGACGCCGAGAAGGGGAACCTGCCGACGTACTCGTTCATCGAGCCGCAGATCATCGGCTACGCGCACAACGACATGCACCCGCCGTTCGGCTACCTGTTCGAAGCTGCGGTGAAGTCCCGCGGTGCGCAGCCCGACCACGTCCTCGCCGACCCGCCGTCCTCGCTCATCGCCGGTGAGGAACTGCTCGCCCGGATCTACCGGGCGATCCGCTCCTTGACGGCGAACGGCTCCAACCACCTCAACACCACGCTGCTGGTCACCTTCGACGAGCACGGCGGCACCTACGACCACGTGCCTCCGCCGCCGGCGGTGCCGCCGACCGGCGAGCCGGTGCCCGGCCAGATGGGCTTCGCCTTCGACCGCTCCGGCATCCGGATCCCCACGCTGGCGATCTCCGCGTGGATTCCCGAGCGCACCGTGGTGACGGAGGAGTACCGGGCCACCTCGCGCATCGCGACCATGCGCGAGCGGTGGAAGCTCGGATCGCCCCTGACGGCCCGGGACGCGAGCGCGCGCAGCTTCGCAGGGATCTTCACCTCCCCGACTCCTCGCGCACAGGACGACTGGCCGGAGGTGACGGCCCGGCCCGTGCCGGCCGGCCCGGAGTCGTTCGTGCCGCTTGACGCACCCCTGGGCCTGCCGGGCAAGTCCCTCGTCGGAGGGGTGTTCGCCCTCGGCAAGGGCATGGGCGTCGACGTGCCCGACCTCAAGCCCGACCAGCCACTGACCGGGAGAGAGGGCATCGAAGCGGCACAGCACGTGCTCGCCGAACTCTTCCCCCAGCTTCAAGAACGGTAACGGGCGTAACGACCGGCCATCCGCGCCCGGTTCTGGGCCGGAACCTCGCCCCGGTACGACTGCGGCGGCCTGGTCCCTGTGTCCTGGTGCGCAGAGTACGGGGACGCGGTCGACCCGGTCCTGGAATGGCACGCGGGCGGCGGCCTGCGCTGCGCGCAGCCCGCGCGGGGCAGGGCGGCCGGGGTGTAGGGGTTGGCTGGGCCCTTCTCGTGGGGGTGGGGGAGGGGGTGGCGCCGAGCGGACGGTGCTTCCTCGGCCGTGGGTGGTGGCCTGTTGTGTGCATGCGGCCAATTCGGGGAACCATGATCACGATACTGGTGACAGTCGGTAGTAGGCTGTTACGTTGCGTGCGCATCCATTCGGACTGTGAACTTTCGTTCGTCCCGTTACCCCGGAAGGGGCTTGTTCGGCATGCGCAGATTCCCCGTATTCCCATTGCCGTATCCATCACGGCCTTCGCCCTTGTCTGCGGGCTCTCGCCCGCGGCGGCCGCCCCGCTCCTGTCCGGTTCGCCCGCCCACCTTCACCGAACCGCCGTCGTGCTGGCGCCTCTTGATGGCGACGATCCGTGCCCTGGCGGGGAGGCGAAGCCGTGCTCGGCCTCTCCGGAGGAGCGTGGGGCTGTCGATGGGGACCGTGCTGCGGCCAAGCAGGACGCTGCCGCGGCCAAGCAGGATATCGGGGCCGCCAAGCAGGAGGCCCAGAAGTGCACGGCGGAATCCAAGGCGTGCATGACGCAGCTGATCGGCGGCGGCACGACGCAGGAGACCGACATGGCACAGGCCCGCGACGGGCTGGGCACCATGCGGCCGGCTCCGTCCAACAACGCCGAGACGGCCCTCGACGGCACCTGCGCCTCCTTCGCCGCCGACCTCCCGGCCGGCCTGTCCAATGCCCCCGAAATGGGCTCTCTGTGCGGGGAGATGAACCGATGAAGCTGACCATCGCCATGCCGGGCCGGCGCGCGGCCCTGGCCGCCACCGCCACCCTCCTCGCCCTCACCTGCACCACCGGCTCCTCGCACGCCGCCGCGCCGCCCGAGGTACCGACCCCGGTCGCCTACGAGGGCAACACCGAGCTCGCCTCGACGCAGAAGGTCACCGAGTATTGCGCCTCGCACCCCGGAGGCTGCCGCTTCGAGATCAACCGTGCCGCGTCCGGCGACTACTACAGCGCCGTCAAGTCACTGGGCAACGCGGTCGTGAACTGCACCAAGGGCGAGATCACCGTCGCGCGGGAGATCACCCTGCGCACCGCGAGCAGCGACAACCTCGGCGGTGAGATCACCGGCAAGATTGCGATCGAAGGCACGATCAACACCTCCGGCGAGGTGACCGCCGGCGTCAACGCCAAGGGCAGCGGCGAGTTTTCCACCCCGGACAAGTCCAAGGGCCCGACCGCCACCGTCGGCGCCGAGGCCGGAGCGTCGGGCAGCGGGAAGATCGCTGGCTCCCTCGGCGTCAAGGGAGCCTTCGAGGGCGCCTTCAAACTCGCCTACCAGCGCACCTGGACGACCGAACAGACCGAGAAGACCACCTACAGCACCAAGGTCCGCCCCGGCGACGCCCTCGTCTTCGGCGCGAGCTCCGCCATGCAGCGCATCGCCGGAGAGATCACCACCGGCACCGGCTCCGGCATCCGCAGAGTCGTCGTCGACGGCCCCTCCACCGTCAACACCAGCACCTTCATCGCGGACACCTTCACCGTGCCCGGCAACACCTGCGACCGCCTGCGCCCAGAGGGCAAGACCGGCACCGAGGACACCACCGCACCCGCCCCGCCCCGCCCCGCCCCGCGGCCTTACCCCCGCCACCCTGCCCGAGGGTTCCCGGTTCAAGGACCGTGACGTGCTCACCCCCGCCACTCCCTGACCACCCGCGAGAGATCACTGTGGAGAACCCCATGGCATCCCGCCCACGTACTGACGCCCCCCGCCGGCCTTGCTTCCGTCGGCGCCCTCGCCCGTAGCGCGCCGGTCATCGGCGTGTGCCTGTCCCTCGGCCTGCTCGCCGGGGCGCCCCTCGCCCAGGCGGCTGCCTCTTCCGCCGTGGCCGCGGCTCCGGTACCGGTCACCGTCCTCAACGGCGACTTCGCCGAACCGGCCTTCACCGGTGTCAACACCGGTGTCAACCCGTACGCCTGGTCGGTCGGTTCCACCGCCGGGGCCGGCACGACCGCCAGCGTCTGGCGCTGGGACGCCGCCACCGGCGGCCACCCCGCCAGCCTGACCGCCGCCATGCTCCGCCTCCCCAACGAAGCCACCCACGGCCTCAAGCAGCGGCTGCGCGGAGTACGCAGCGGGGCACGCGTCACGGTGACCTACGACGAAAGCCCCAGCGTCTCCAACGGCTGCACCCCCGCCGCACTCGCCCAGGGCCAGACCTACTCCGTCCAGGGCGAAGGAGGTGCCCTCACCAGCCGCACCACCCTGCCCACCACCGAGAGGCTGCCCACCAACTTCTGGAAGTCGGCCTGGCGCACCGGGGTCGCCCTCACCTTCACCGCCGGCGCGAACGAGCCGCTCCTCACCTTCACCTCCGCAGTCCCCGCCGCGCAGAACAACAACGGAAACTGCGGCCCGCTGATCACCAACGTCCGCGCCACCCAGGAACCCCCGCCGGTGGACAAGGCCATCCCGGCCGGCGCCCTGCCGGCCTCCGAAGGGTTCCTGGGCAACGACCGCCGTACCACCGCGGACGCCGTCAGCTACTGCAACGGCACCGTGAACCGCTGCACGTTCACGGCCGAGGAGGACTATTCGTTCAGCTACTACGCCCCCGCCCCCGTGGCTGCCGAGACATACCTCAACTGCACGCGCAACACCCTCAACCGCCTCCGCCCCGTCTCCACCGCGAACCGCTCCTACGGTGACCTCCCCGCGGCCGCGGGCCTGCCCGGCAGCGGCACCGCAGCCCCCACCAACATGGCCCAGCAGTACACGCAGGGCACCGGTCTCAGCCCGGCCTGGACCACGACGCAGGACCGCTCGGTCACCGAGATCGTCCAGCCGGCCGAAGCCTCCTGGATCGAGACGCAAGCCGGGCGCCGGCGCACGGAGGGATGGTTCACCGCCACCACCAAGGCCACCGACCCCAACTCCGACTGGCGCCTGCACACCGTCCTCGACCACCCCTCCACCGACCTCTCCGACCGCATCTACCAGCGCACCGGCCCCCTGAGCGCTTCGGAGAAGCAGCGCTGCCAGTCCGACCGCCCCAACGCCCCCACCCCCCTCGGCGCCACGTCACCGGCCGGCGCCGAGCGCTAGCAGAAAGCAGCTTTGAGGGCACCGGCCCCGGCACACCGCCGGTCCAGACGCGTGGAGGCGGCGGTCGTCCGGTCAACGCTACCCGCGAGCCTGAGCTGCGGCCGCTGAACGGAGCAGCAATGCGGGCCGTCACCGGCCACGGTGGCGGCCCGCACCGCACTGCTGAGCTCGTGCTCCGTCGGTGTCGAACGGCACCGACCCGGCAGTACTCAGGTGGCCAGGATGGTCGTTTCGAGGGCCGCGATGATGGCGTCGGCGCGTGCATCGGTGTGTGCGGTGGCCAGTTCGATGCTGAGGCGTCCGTCGAAGGTCGTGACGATGTAAGTGGAGGTCGGGGCAGGTGGCGCATCGGGATCCGCTCCCACCACCGGCCTGAGAGGCTGATCGAGGATGGCCCCGCGGAAGTCGGTGATCGTGAGATCCCCAGGGGTGCGCAGGTGCGGGATTCTGCCCCAGTTCGTCAGCATGGTGGTGTCCGCGGCCAGCACCACCGGAGTCTGCACCGGCGGTGGCGGCGCGTCGTTGTCCGGTCCGGTGAAGTGCAGCTGTGACTGCTGGACGACACCGTCGCTGACGCTCTCGTTCAGTTCTTCCAGGAGCGCCTTGGCGAGCACCAGCGGGTCGGTGTCCGCGCCGACGGACCGTTTGAATCCGACGGTCCCGAAGATGTTCGTTCCGGCCAGGGCTTCCACCGGCGGGCTGATGCGGGCGCGCACGTCCACCGGATACATGAAGGGAACGGCCACCTCCCGGGGCCCTTCGGCGGCGACCTGGGCATGGGCGATCATCACGGCCGCCGAGACCAGACCGTGGATCGAGAGCCCGTTGGCCTGCCCGAGCCGGACCAGGGCCGAGGTCGTATCGGCGGTGAACCGGATCCGGCGACGGACCTGCCGGGCGGCGAGGGCGGCGCCCGCCGGCCTGGCCTCCTTGTGCAGGTCCGGTCCCGGGGCCGGTTCGAAGAGTGCCTCCACGCCGCTGCGGCCGAGCCGGGTGACACCACGGTGGGCCAGCAGCGACTCCAACGACTCCGGAATCGGCTGTACCTCAAGCGGTGTGGGCTGCCCGGTTGCGATGATGTCGGTGTAGTGCCCCCAGATCTCGGCGAGCAGAGCCAGTGAAGCGCGGGCATCAGCGAGGGAGTGGTCGGTCAGCAAGGTGACCGACGAGCGGCCACCGTTGCGGGACACCTCCAGGCCGATGAGGTCCTTGGCATGATCGAGCTTCCGGGTCGCCGGCAACGGTTCCCCGTCCGTGGTACGGACCTGGACAGCGGGAACAGGGCGGTCGTCGCGCATGACCAGTTCGGCTGATGCGCCTTCGGACCGGATGCATCCGGTGAAGACCGGATGCACACGGCACGATGCCTCGAACGCCCTGGTCAACGCGGAAACGCCCAGCGGGCCCTGGACGGCGACGGCGTACGCCACGGTCTCCGTCGGCTCCACATGCATGGCCTCGGACGGCGCCAGCAGCCGGCCCGCAAGCGCAGGCACCTTCTCTTCAGCCACCTCTGCCGTCACTCCCACTCACATACAGGCCTCAAAGAAGGATCATTTTAGACGTATCTTGCAAAAGGAGCATGCAGGCGCTTATGCCCCCTCATGTGGGCAGCGTGCGAGTGGGACGGCACGGGGTATGGGGCGGAACCTCAGCGTGGAGGCGTCACCAGCAGCCTCATCGGCGACCTGATCCGCGCTTACCGCCCTGGCGGTCCGTGGCCGGCGCCTGGGTGTGCGCCGCGCGAGAACAGATGCCCTGTGAGGGGCGCAGGCATAGGCGTCCGTGTCTCTCAGTGGCCGGCTTCGTTGGCTCAGTGATCATTTTCCTCTGACGATGGAGACTCCCCATGAGGTCGTTCATCTCCCGCTTCGCGACGTGTGCCGCGCTTGTCCTGACCGGCGTCGTCGTCCCCGCAGTGGGGCAGACAGCACTCGCCGCGCCCACCGTTCAGAGATCCGCCTGTACCGAGGAGGGCTACTTCCCCCACGAATCGGACTTCAAGAAGTTCTACCGGTGCTACGAGCAGGGCGGCAGCTTGCACCGTGCCGACTTCGACTGCCCGCCTGGCACCGTCTATGACACCGACCTGCCTCCGGGGCACTGCAACTACCCCTGGGCCCTCAACCCCGACAACCCGGCCTACGAGGCCCCCATGGCCGAGTGACCTCCGAACACGTTCCGTTGGCTATGCGCGCCCTGACCCCGCAGTGACGAGAGCAGGGGAGCAGCGGCAGGCATACGGGCGGTGCCGCGCTCCCCTGTCCTGGCGGTGCAGGCGGGTTGGCCGGTTCAGAGGAGGCCCCGGCCCCACCGACACGCCGTGAACAGGGGAAACGCCGCGCAGGTGCGAGCCCGTTCGACTCCGTTGGGCTTGCCAATGTTCCCGATCCCGCGTTCGCCGGTGCGATGATCGGCCCTGGTACCGCCATCGATCCCCTGCGTGAGCCGATCGAGGCTGTGTCCCCCATGGACGGCCAGGTCGTCTCCATGCACCCGCATGCCTTCGTCGTGCAGGACGAGAACGGGCACGGCGTCCCTCCCCACCTCGGCATCGACACCGTCCAACTGAACGGCGAGGGCTTCGAGCTGCTGGTACGCAAAGGTGACAAGGTCAAGCGCGGCCAGGGCATCATCAAATGGGACCCGGCCACCGTCGAAGCCGCCGGCAAGTCACCCATCTCCCCAATCGTGGCCCTGGAGGCCGCGCCGGACGCGCTGAACAGCGTGAACGAGTCCGGCGACGTCGCCCCCGGTGACGCCCTCTTCACCTGGAACTGAGCCAAGCGCTCCACTTGGCTCATGCCGGAACAGTCGGTGACGTCGGCGGGAACACTGAATCCCGCCGACGGCCGAGCCCGGCCGTGCCCCCCCGGGCAGACTCTGCAACACGACCGATAACGAGATGGCTGACGTCCTGCGCACACGGAAGCCAGGAGTGAGCGGAGTCCGGTTCGCCGCGTCCAGGGGGTCCCAGGACGACCTGGACGCCGTCCTTGTCCGCCCGGATCGGGTGGCGGAGATCAGCGCGGACCGTCCCGTCGACCGCACCGGCGTCTTCCGCCACCCGCTGCGCGTCACGAGGCTGCGCCTGGAGGTGAGCACGGCCCCGTTCGATTCCTGACCTGGGAAAACGTCGGTCGGATGATTGAGCGCAGCCACTGACCGCTGGTGGACCGCGACCCCTTCATACGGTCTGGAGGTGCGGGGGAATGCTCAGGAGGGAGCGCCCGCCCCTCCCAACCCGTTGAGGCCGCCGGTCAGGGAGCCGAGGGGGGAGCCCTTGTCACCGCCGCCGGTGAGCGACGAGAGGGGGCTGGCGCTGCCGAGGGGTGAGCTGGAGCCTGCGCCCTCGCCAGAGGCGTCGCTGGGGGTGGCGTCGCTGATGGGTGCCCCCTTGAGGAGCCCGCCCAACAGAGCAGTGAGCTGGTCCACGCCGCCCAGGCTACTGGTCAGGCCGCCGGCGCCACTGTCCGAAGCGACGTTCGAGTTCAGGGGGTCCTTCCCAGCGGACGCCAGATTGTTCAGGGGCAGCGAGTCCACGCCCGGCACGGCGCTTCCTCCATCGGCGTGAGCGGGAGCTGCGAGGGAAGCGCTGGCGAGAACCAGCATCCCCATAGTGATGATCTTCTTCATGCCAGGTCAACGAGCACGGGTCTCAGTGGCAACTGCTCGGTGGTCCAAACAGCCCTGACCTGCCCTCGACGGCATCCTCGGCAGGGCCACCGGCTCACAGGGCTCGCCCCCCCGCCCGCGAACAGCGACGGTCCGGGGGCTGTCGGAAGTGGTGAACAATTGCTGGCCGCCCGAGACCGGCTGACCAAGGGGCCGGCTCCCGACCGGAGCCGGGCCCTCCGACAGCCCTGACCGTTCCACCCTTCCCATGGCCCGGCTCGTCAGTGGATTCGCCGACGCCGAGTCGGCGCTCGGGTCCGCTGCACCTCGGTGTCACTCACCGAGGTGCAGCGGCTCAAGGGTGGCTCCAGCAGTGCTCCTACCGTGAGAAAATCGACCGCGACTCGACCTTGATGGACGAGGTCTTATTGTCGAAGCCGTCCAGCATTTCCGTGCTCGCGGTGATCACGTGGCTGGCACCACCGAAGTCGGCGTGCTCGTACAGGGTTACCTTGAACCCCAACGGGACCTTCACCGAGCTGATGCTGTCGTCGCCACCTTCGTACGGAACCGACGGGTACTCACCGACGGACAGGTCGACGAAGGACCCCTTGAACCCGCTGTCTGTGAAGAACCGCGCTTTCCCGGACGACGAGGACGACCCGCGCACGCTGGCCACCATCCGGGGGAACTCACCGACACTATCGCTCATGCGTTCCATTTCTTTCGGTCAACGCCCGCAAGATGCGTGACAGGGCGTCACTGGACTCATCAGTGGAGGCGTGGTTCCCACTCACTGCTCTGAAGATCACCAGTCGGGCGGGAACCTCGAAGTGCGGTTTGTCGATGGGCATCATCGACTACACGCCCCGCGCCTAGCGCGAAACCCGGACGGCTGCACCAATCGCGTGCGCAGCGCATCCGCGCCATGGCATACGACTGGGTGAATCGCTCAGCGACACCCGACGTCCGCAATCGGCACCTGGTAACGCCTGCACCCAGGTGTCGATCACCGGATCGTCGACCAGCGCCGCTGAACCCAACCCTATTCGATTCCTGACCTGCGAAAACGCTCGCGGCGCCCTTAAGCACAGGTACTCATCAACCCCGTTCACATCTCTGCCCGGCCACCGGCCCGCGCAGCGGGGCCGGCCCAGGTCGTGAGTGATGGGCGCCATGCATTCTTCACGGGTCGGCGACAGCGGCATTCACAGTCGGTGGGGCGTTGGGCTGGGACGGTTGTGGAGGAGCGTGTCGCTCACTCTGTGCAGGCTGGTGTCGTTCCGCCGGCAAATGCGGTGTCGTGCGTGTAGTTCTCCCAGCTGGTGCCGGCACCTTTACTGCGCCCAGTCGATGCCGAGTTCGGCGAGGGCGGCGAGCTGGTCGGGGTCGAGTCGGTCGCGGCGTTGTTTCTGGTTGGCGATCCACACCCCAGTCCGATGCTCTGACCCATCGGGCAGATGCTCGATATGTGCTCGGCCGGGCACGCCACCGCCTTCACGTTCCTGGTACTGCGCGAGGGCTTGAATACCCTTCTGGAAGGCTTCCGCGCCCCGCTCGGACGTGGTGGTCGTTGTGAATGGGTGCCTTGGTGGCAGTGGTTGGGTGTCAGGGGGGATCGGGTGGGTTGTGCCTGGTCTCTCCTTGGTGTGAGTTGTGATCTTGGCTGTCATGGGGTGACCAGGCTGCTGCCACTGGCTGCATAGCAGCAGGGCCGGTGGCTGTCATGGGGTTGCCCATTCCTGTGTGCGGCCGGCCAGGGCCGGGTTGTGCTGGTGGGTATGGGTGTGGACGGTCGGTTGGCGCGGGGTGTGGTGGTGCGCCGTCTGTTGGCGGTGGCTGAGGCGTCGGAGTCGGGCGCGGTGTCGGCGTTGCATGTGCGGGTGGCAGCTGAGGCGGCGGGGGTGTCGCCGCGGACGGTGTGGCACTGGCTTGCCGCGGGGCGTGCGGGCCGGGTGGAGCGGTTGCCGAAGCCGTCGTTCTCGTTGCCGGATGCGTGGTGGACACGACTGGCGGAAGAGGGCGGGAACGTGTCGGCGGTGTACCGGCGGATGACGGAGGGAGAGGAGAAGGTGGATTTCGCTGTGCCGTCGTTGGGGACGGTGCAGCGTGCGGTGAAGCGGGATGTGCAGGAGGGCCGGGTCCTTGAGGTTGCCTCGGTGGGGCGGGGCCGGGTTGAGGT
>NZ_JBFBFP010000076.1:0-24410 GCF_040684275.1 Streptomyces sp. NPDC091371 | reverse complement strand
AAGTACGTCCAGTACGAGCCGCGGCCCTCCGCCTTGCGATGCACCGCACCGGACACCGCGACCCGGCAAACCTTTCCGGCCACAGCACTAGGCGGCGGGAGGCGGAAGCACGGTCGAATGCATGCTCGGCAGCCTAAGCCTTGGTGGCCTCGCGGTCCAACATCACCACATCGGCCGGACCCTCCGGCGGCGCCGACCGGGAGGACTGCGCGATGAACGCGCCGCCCAGCACCAGCCCGCCGCCGATGATCTGCCAGGTCGAGAGGTGCTCGCCGAGCAGGATCCACGCGAGCACGACGGCGACGACGGCCTCCAGGAAGGCCACGACGCCCGCGATCTGCGGCGAGAGCATGCGCACGGAGACGACGCCGGTCAGGTACGCGAAGACGGTCGCGATCAGCACCACCCAGGCGAGCAGCACCCCGGCGGGCAGCATGGTGTCGCCCAGGGCGGCCTCCCCACCGAGGAGCGTCCAGTCGATCTTCCACGGCCGGGCGATCACGGTCATGACGAGGGCGCCCACGAGCAGGCCGTACGCGGTCACGCCGAGCGGGTCCGGGGCGTCTTCCCCGTCGGAGCCCTGGTCGGCGAAGACGAAGTAGCAGGCCTGGCACAGGGCCGCACAGAGGCCGAAGACCACGCCGAGCGCGTCCAGCCGCAGACCGGCCCAGACCTGGACCACGCAGGCCAGCCCCACGACGGCCACGGCCGCCCCGGCGGCGGCGCCTCGCGTGACGGGCTTGCGCTGGACGAACCGGATGTAGCCGAGGAGCAGCACCGGGCCCAGGTACTCCAGGAGCAGGGCCACGCCGACGGGGATCCGGGACAGGGAAGCGAAGTAGAACGCCTGCACACCGGCCACCGCGACCAGCCCGAAGCCGGCGAGCAGCGCGGGCTTGCGTCGCACGAGGTCCCGGTGGCGCCAGGCCAGCGGGGACAGCACGAGCGCCGCCCCGGCCACCCTGAGCCAGACCATGTGGAGGGGGTCCAGACCCGCCTCCATCAGCGGCTTCGCCGCCACCCCGGAACCACCGAACGCAACCGCCGAGACGAGGGCGAGGCCCAGTCCGGCGTTCTTCCCTGACGCTTGCATCGGGCCATCATGACAGGGCCGGTCAGGACCTTCACGGACATGACACCTGTTGAGACGACACGACACCCCGCCCGTCCGCCCACCCTCCGGTCCCACCAATATCTGACAGGTCGTCAGTCTTGAATGTTCCGCCCGCCGGGACTACGTTCCGCCGCACGTACCGACGAGAAGGGGTGGTCGCATGGCTGAAGTCACCGCGGAATCACGCATCGAGGCGTCCGCCGCGAAGCTCTGGTCCCAGCTCACGGACTGGGACGCGTACGGCCAGTGGAGCATGACCCACACGAACTTCCCGAAGGGCGGACCCGAGACCCTCGCGGTCGGCTCCACCTTCGCCGAGAACATGAAGATGATGGGCTTCCCGGCCGAGGTCGTCTGGACGGTCTCCGAGCTGGAGGACGAGCGCGTCTTCGCCATCACCGGCAAGGGCCCGATGGGCGTGGCCGTACTCACCCGCTACACCCTCACCCCGGACGGCGGGGCGACCACCGTACGCATCGACGGCGAGTTCACCGGCGCCGCGGTCTCCCTGATGGCCGGCAAGCTCAAGGACTCGGCCACCGCCGCACTGAACGAATCCCTCCGCAAACTGGCCGCCCTGGTCGCCTGACCGCCCGCCCCACGACAGCGCGCCCCGCGAGGATCTCGCGGGGCGCGCTGCGTGGAGCCGGAAGACCCGACCGCCGTCCGCCGTCAGTGCTCGTCGGCCAGAATCAGGTAGAGCTTCTTGCGGGCGTCGTTGATGACGGCAAGGGCCTTCTCCCGCTGCTCGGGCGAGCCGGTCTTGAAGACCTGCCCGAAGGCCTCCATCAGGCCGATCCCGGCCGTCCGGATCTCGTGCATCGCCTCGAAGTCGAACCCGCGCCCGGCGTCCGCCCAGGGGGCGTCGGGGCCCGACTCGGCCTCGGAGCGGCCGGCGTCGGTGAGCGTGAACAGCTTCTTGCCCCCCTCGCTCTCGCTGACGATCAGACCCTCGTCCTCCAGCAGCTGGAGGGTCGGGTACACCGAGCCGGGGCTGGGCTTCCACGCCCCGCCGCTGCGCTCGCCGATCTCCTGGATCATCTCGTAGCCGTGCATCGGCCGGTCGGCGAGCAGCGCCAGGATCGAGGCCCGCACGTCACCGCGCCGAGCCCGCCCCCGCGGCCCGCCCCGACCGCCGCGCCCGCCGAAGGGCCCGCCGCCGAAGGCAGGCCCGAACGGCCCAAAGGCGGCCCGCAGCCCCCTGAACTCCTCCCGACGATCGGGCCCGCAGTGGCCGTGGCCGCGTCCGTGCTCATGTCCATGTGAACGCATGACTGCGCTCCTTCCGTCACTTCGTAGTGGTTCGTTCTGGATTCATCGGTTGTCCGATGTCTCCACTATCGATGACCGATCGCGATGCGTCAACGATATATCGGAAACTTCTTCACCGAACAGCCCGCGACCCCTGACGCCCGGGATACGGTGGCCGGGTGAACGGATCGCCGGCTGGAGCAGTTCGCGCGGGCGGGCACGGGGGACGCCTTCTGCTTCGTCGGCGAGGGCGGCGAGGAACGCCCGGTGGTGTACGTGAGCCTCGACGGCGAGGCCGGCCCGCTCGCGGTCGGGCTGCCGGAGCTGGTGCGGCTGTGCCTCGTGGCGCCGTGGTGGCGGGACGCCCCCGGCCGGACGGCCGAAGGACTCCGGGCGGTCGCCGACGAATACCGGGAGGACCTGCCCGACCTCGACCGGCGACGCGACCGTGCGGCCCGGGCCCTCGGTCTCGACCCTGCCGGACTGCCGTCCGAGGCGGCGGCCCTGGCCCGGCTCGCGGAGCTCTCCCGGGGACCGGTGGCCGCGGCCTGTCTCGTCGTCGGGTACGAAGGCGAACCGCTGGACCCCCTCTTCGACCCCCACCCCGCCCACCCCTGACCGACACGCCGCCGAAGTCCGGACCGGATGCCGGGCCGCGTACGCTCAGCCGCATGCCCCGCCGCGCGAACAAGCCCCGCCGACTGGTCGCCGACGGGCGTGTGTACATGTGGACGCTGCGCCACAGCCACCGCCGGGACGGCGACAGCCGCGCCGTGGACTGCCGCCAGACCCTGGGGACGCGGGAGCGGCCGGAGCTGTTCGCACTCCTGGGTGATCCGCACGGCGGGAGAGCCGGCCGTGCTGCGGAAGCGGGCCGGGTAGCCCGCGGAGCCGGGTAGCCCGCGGAGCCGGGTAGCCCGCGAACCCGGGCAGCCCGTCGCGGCCACTCCAGGGGCAGCGGCGCACGAGCGTGCGACGCACCCTCCGGCCGTCGTCGGCCGTTGACGCGGTGTCCGCGTCGGTCTCCAAGCCCGGAGCTGCAGTGCCCGCTTCCCCCGTGCCGTCCCCGCCCCCGAACCTGCTGGCCGCGCGCCTGCAGAACCCGTACCCCTATTTCGCGTGGCTGCGCCGCCACGCGCCCGCCCATCCGGACCGCAAGCCCGGGCGTCCCACGGTGTGGCAGATCTCCCGGTACGAGGACGTCCGAGCGATGCTGGCCGACGGCCGGCTCAGCAAGGACCCCGACCGGGTGCCCGGGTACGTCCCGGGGCCCGCCGGGCTGAACCGGCACCTGGTCCACACCGATCCCCCGGACCACACCCGACTGCGGACCCTCGTCAATGCCGCGTTCGTACCGCGCCGGGTCGCCCTGCTGGAGCCCTTCCTCACGGCGACCGCGCACCGCCTGCTGGACCGGGTCGAGCACCACGCGCACGTGGACCTGGTCGCCGATTTCGCGGCCCCCCTCACCTTCCGGATGATCTGCGCGATCCTCGGTGTCCCGCGGGAACTGGACAACGCGGCGACCCGGGACACCCTCATGGCCACCATCGCCCCCGCTCCGGGCCCGAACCAGGCCCGGGCGGAACGCGATCTGCACGAACTGCTGGACACGCTCATCGCCGCCAAGCGGGCCGGGAACGAGCCCGGCGGAGCGGACCTGTTGGGCGCACTCGTGCGGGCGAGCGACGAGAGCGGAGCGATGAGCGAAGAGGAGCTGCGCTCCACCGCCTACCTCCTGCTGCTCGTGGGACACGACACCACCATGAACCTGATCGGCAACGGCATGCTCGCGCTGGTCCGCAACCCCGGCGAGGCCGCCCGGCTCACCGGACCCGAGGCCGGCCCGGACCTCGTCGGCACCGCCGTCGAGGAACTGCTGCGCTACGACTCCCCCGTACGGGACGCGACCTTCCGGTGCGCTGCCGAACCGATCCTTCTCCACGGGCAGCTGATCGGCGAGGGGGAGATCGTCAGCCTCCTCATCGGCTCGGCCAACCGGGACGGGACCCGGTTCCCGCACCCGGCCCGGCTCGACCTGGGCCGGACCCCCAACGCCCATCTCGCCCTCGGATACGGGCCCCACTTCTGCATCGGCGCCGCCCTGGCCCGCCTCGAAGGCGCCGTCGCCTTCCCCCTGCTGCTGCGACGCCTGGGCCCCGTCGCCCTGGCCAAGCCGGCCTCCGAGCTCCCCTGGCGGCCGGCTCGGGTAATGCGCGGGCTGGCCGCGCTGCCCGTCGTACGAAACTGATCGCACCCGCCCGCGCGCCGAAACCTCCCCCGAACAGGAGCGCCACGGATGGACAGCCGAGACCGCGTAGTGGTGACCGAACCACGCCCCGGCGTTCTTCTCATCACCCTCAACAGGCCCCGCGTCCGCAACGCCATCGACCAGGCCCTGGCCGACGCCGTGGACCACGCCCTCACCCGGCTGGAAACCGACCCGTCCCTGGCCGTCGGCATCCTCACGGGCGCCGAGGGCCACTTCTGCTCCGGCATGGACCTCAAGGCCTTCCCCGCCGAGGGCGTCCCGGTCGTCGCCGGCCGCGGCCTCGCCGGACTGACCCGCGCCCGCCTGCGCAAGCCGCTGATCGCCGCCGTCGAGGGCGCGGCCGTGGCCGGCGGCTTCGAACTCGCCCTCGCCTGCGACCTCATCGCCGCCGCCGACACGGCCTTCTTCGCCCTGCCCGAAGTCGCCCGCGGCCTGATCGCCGCCGAAGGCGGAGCCATCCGCCTCCCGAACCGCCTCCCCTACCACGTGGCCATGGAGATGCTCCTGACCGCGGCTCCGCTGCCCGCCCCGGACGCCGCCCGGTACGGACTGGTCAACCAGCTCGCCCCCGAGGGCGAGGCCCTCCGGGCGGCCCTCGCCCTGGCCGACCGCGTCCAAGCCCACTCCCGCGACGCCGTCCACGTGACGAAGGAGATCGTCCGGGCCACCCGCGGCCTCGACGACCACACCGCCTACACCGTCCAGGACCCCCTCAGCACACCCGTCTTCGCCACCGCGGCCGCCACCGAGGGCGCCCGGGCGTTCACCCAGAAGCGCCCACCGGCCTGGCACCGCGGGACGTGACGGACGCGATGCGGCAGCTATTCGCGCGACACCAGGCCAGTCACCGCGGATTGGCCTTTGTCGGTGATCAAGGAACCGTCCTACGGTCGGGGCATGCGCATCCGAATCGTCGACGCCTTCACCGACCGCCCCTTCCACGGCAACCCCGCAGGAGTCCTGCTCCTCGACCGCGAGTTCCCTCCGGACGCCTGGCTCCAGAAGGTCGCCGCCGAGATGAACCTCTCCGAGACCGCCTTCGCCCACCCCCTGCCGCCGGGCGGGGACGCCGACTGGGCGCTGCGCTGGTTCACCCCGGCCGCCGAGGTCGACATGTGCGGGCACGCCACCCTCGCCACCGCCCACGTACTGGCCACGAGCGGGCTCGCCACGGGGCTGATCCGCTTCACCGCCCGCTGCGGCATCCTCACCGCCGAGACCGCCGAGGACGGCACCCTCACCCTGGACTTCCCGACGTCCTCACTGACCCCCGTCGAGGCGCCCGCCGCGGTCGGCCACGCGCTCGGCGGCGTCCCGATACTGTCCATGCACGACACCGCCTCGCACATCGGCGACCTGCTGATCGAGCTCGCCGACGAGAAGACCGTCCGCGAACTGGAGCCGGACCACGCCGCCCTGCGGGCCTTCGCCAAGCGCGGGGTGATCGTCACCGCGCCCGCCGAGGATCCCTCCCGCGGGTACGACTTCGTCTCCCGGGGCTTCTTCCCCTCCTTCGGGATCGACGAGGACCCGGTCACGGGCAGCGCCCACACCGCGCTCGCCCCGTTCTGGGCGCGACGCCTGGGCCGCACCGAGCTGACCGGCCTCCAGGGCGGTGCCCGCCGGGGGCTGGTCAAGGTCACCCTGGCCGGCGAGCGCACCCTGCTGACCGGCCACGCGGTCACCGTCCTCGACGGGGAGCTGCTCACCGCCCCCTGAACCCTGACCGGGCCGCGGCGGGTCACGGCGTCGGCAGCCAGCCCACCTTGCCCGCGAGGAGCGCGTACCCGCCGAAGGCCACGATGTCGAGCAGCGCGTGCGCGACGACGAGCGGACCGACCCGCCCCCAGCGGCGGTAGGCGAGCACGAAGACGACGCCCATCACCACGTTGCCGATGAAGCCGCCGATGCCCTGGTAGAGGTGGTACGAGCCGCGCAGCACCGAGCTGGCGGCCAGCGCGGCCACCGGCGACCAGCCCAACTGGTCCAGCCTGCGCAGCAGGTAGGCCAGCACGATGACCTCCTCCACCACGGAGTTCTGCACCGCGGAGAGGATCAGCACGGGGAACTTCCACCACACGTCGGGCAGCGCCTCCGGCACCACCGTGAGATTGAACCCGCTCGCCCGCGCCGCCAGGTAGAAGGCCAGCCCCGCGCTCCCGATCCCGGCCGCGAGGACGGCGCCCCGGCCCAGGTCGAACCCGGGCCGGGTGCGGTCGAAGCCGAGCGCCCGCAGCCCGGGCGCGCCTTCGCGGGTCAGAAAGTGCGCCACGAGCAGGACCGGGACCAGGGCGGTCGTGATGCCGAAGAGCTGCCAGGCCAGGTCCAGCCAGGGCCGCCCCGGGGCGTACGAACCGTTGAGGGTGGCGGCCTGGTCCTTGAGCCCGCCCGGCTTGGTCAGCGAACCGATGAAGCTGATCAGCGACGAGACCCCGCTCGCCCCCAGGGACACGGCGAGGACGAGCAGCGTCTCCGTCCGCAGGAGCCCGCGCCGTTCCTCTTCGCGCAGCTCCACGCCCACCGGCTCCGGCTCCACCCGCACGCCCGACTCCCGTCCTGCAGCCCTGTTCCGATCACCCCATACTGCCTCGTCCGTGGCGGAAGGGGTTCACGGGACCCGGCGGCCCGGTCAGCGCCGGACCGGCACCGGCGCGCTCACCTCCTCCTCCGCCAGGCCCACGGGCCAGCTGTGCACGGGATCCCCCTTGTGCATCAGCTCGCTGTAGCGCCGGGTGGTCGCGGCCAGCGCCTCGTCCCGCTCCAGCCCGGCCGCGAGGGCCCGGTGGTACGTGTCCACCTGCCAGGTCGCCCCGTTCACCCGCCGCCGGCAGCGCTCCTCGATGATGCCGAGGTAGTGGTCCCGGTCCGCGGGCTCGATCCCCCAGGCGTCCAGCCCGGCCGCCGCCATCGGCAGCAGCTCGTCCAGCACCAGCCGCACCGCCGGTACGCTCACCAGTCCTCCGGCCCGGCCCCGGCGCGGCCACCGCAGCCGCGCGTCGATCCCGTACCGGCAGGCCGCGTCGAAGTTGGCCTCCGCCTCGGCGAAGGGCAGCCGGGTCCACACCGGGCGCTGCTCGTCCGCGAGGGTGCGTACGAGCCCGTAGTAGAAGGCGGCGTTGGCGACGACGTCGGCGACGGTGGGCCCGGCCGGCAGCACCCGGTTCTCCACCCGCAGGTGCGGCACCCCGTCCGCGACCCCGTACACGGGCCGGTTCCAGCGGTACACGGTGCCGTTGTGCAGGACGAGCTCCTGCAGGCTCGGCACCCCGCCCTCGTCCAGCACCCGCAGCGGCTCCTCCTCGTCGCAGATCGGCAGCAGGGAGGGGAAGTAGCGGACGTTCTCGGCGAAGAGCTCGTACGCCGAGTCCACCCACCGCTCCCCGAACCAGGTGCGCGGCCGCACCCCCTGCGCCTGGAGCTCGGGCGGCCGGGTGTCGGTGGCCTGCGTGAACAGCGGCGGCCGCGACTCCCGCCACAGCTCCCGCCCGAACAGGAACGGCGAGTTGGCGCCGACGGCTATCTGCGCGGCCGCCACCGCCTGCGCGGCGTTCCACACGTCCGAGAACCGGGCGGGCGTCACCTGCAGGTGCAGTTGTACGGAGGTGCAGGCGGCCTCCGGCACGATCGACCCGGAGGTCCAGGTCAGCCGCTCGACGCCCTCGATGTCGAGGGTGAAGTCCTCACCGCGCATCATCAGGATCTGCTCGTTCAGCAGCGAGTACCGGTCCACCGCCGACAGGTTGGCACTGACCAGGTCGCCGCGCGAGATCGTCGGCAGAATTCCGATCATCACCACCCCGGCGTCGATCTCCGCGGCCTGCCGGTGGGCATAGCCCAGTCCGGCGCTGAGTTCTTCGGCCAGGCGGTCGAATACACGGCCGCCGAGCCGGTGCGGGAGGACGTTCACCTCCAGGTTGAACATTCCCAGTTCGGTCTGGAAATCAGTGCTCGCTATCCGCTCCAGCACCTGGGCATTCACCATTCTCGGCAGCCCGTCGGCGCCCGCGAGATTCAACTCGATCTCAAGACCCATCATGTTCTTCGGGCGATCGAACCTCTTCTCCGCCAGAAGTCGCTCCAGTCCCTCCAGACACTCGTGGAGCTTCCTTCGATACCTCTGCCGATCGGACAGGTCGAATCCGCCCGCCACGACCTTCTCCCCCATCGAAGCGTCCCTCCTCGACTGGGCCTGGCCCTGGGCACCCAGGCGCGCGTTACGGTCGATGATGCCCCGGCAGCGTGATCCATAACGCCCGGGGGGCGTGCGCCGCGGGGAGCGCGCGCCGGTTTGGCCGAAGGGCGCTCCGGCACATTCACCTGGCAAGTCACGTCGCGCAAATTCCGCCTCGTCTTTGCACACCCCGGTGGCGTTCTCGATTACCGATGCTTTTCAGCCGGGCCCCCGTCCGGTAACCTCCGAGGTCAGCGCGGCACGTTCGCGTCTATCCGGCATGAATGCCATGTCAGCGGGACCGGTAAGCGCCTTGTCGGCAATAGGCGGGACAGCTAGCCGAAACACTGCGTGAACACATGTCGTATAAACTCCGCAAACGAGGCAGAGAGTTGGCGCGCGGCCATTGCCCCTCAGCCCCCCTCTGGCCCCAGAATGCGACAGCGCCGTCCGCACCTCCCCCTTCCACAGGTCTCCCAAGTGAGAGGCGACCCACCATGCCGCTGCACGTCCCTCCGGCTCCCGCGCCCGCCCTGCGCAGCGTCCTCGCGGCCCTCGGATCCCCCACCGCCGTCAACGAGGCGCACACTCCCGCCCTGCGCGCGCTCCAGGGGCCGGTGACCGCCGAACTCCCGCTGCCGGTCCACGTCCTCGACCGGCTGGGCATGTCCACCCTGGCGGCCGGCGGCAGGCCGCCCCGCACCCGGCTCACCGGCTGGCGGTTCCTCATCCGCAGCGGGGACCGCTTCGTCGCCGCGGCCGACACCCGCCTCACCCCGGACGGCTGGGCCTTCTCCCACTTCTTCGAGGGCCCCTACGTCGCCGCCACCGAACGCGCCCTGCGCCAGGCGGAGTCGCTCGGCAAGGCCTACCAGCCGAGACTGCTGTCCGTACCGGAGCTGTACATGCTGACGCTGTGGCTGCACGGGGCGGTGGGCGCCGACGCCTCGGCCGGTCTGCCGGCCGGCGAGGACCTGCTGGTGCCCCTGGCTCCGGCTCCGCCGGGCATCGCCGCGTACCGGCCGCATCCGGTCTCGGAACTGCTGCCCGTGATGACCCACCGGCTCACCCCCGCGACGGCTCCGCTCCCGCCCTCGCTGACCGCGCCGGCCGCCTGACCCGATTGGCCCATTCGGGTTAGTCCGGCCGGGCCACTCGTGAACCATCCGAAATGACAGGGGAGTTGGCCTGAACCGCCCGCACGAGTGATGCGTCATCAATCTATGAGGACAGCTGGCGGGAAATCCCTGCGAAGCGGCTGTCCTGGGGGAAGACTGAGGACATGCTCCCCGCGGGTGCGGGGATGATCCAGGGGGACGGCCATGAATCACGCATCGAGCCGTAGCACGCAGACCACACCGCAGCGAAAGAACGCATCCATGTGCCAGCACCAGCCAGCCTGCCCGTCAGCCGAATCCGCCGACCGGGAGGCCGCCCGCCCGGTGGCCAACCACCCGGAGCAGGGCTGGAGCCTGCTGTGCAACGGCGTCCTGCTCTTCGAGGACACCGGGGAGCTGCTGCCCGACGGCCAGATCATCGCCCCGCACCGGACGCTCGCGGTGGCGTAGGACAAGAGGAGAACGACGAAGGGGCTGGTCCGGGAGAACTCCCGGACCAGCCCCTTCACGCGTCATCGGTCAGTTGTCGTACTCGTCCAGCGGCGGGCAGGAGCACACCAGGTTCCGGTCACCGAACGCACCGTCGATGCGGCGCACCGGCGGCCAGTACTTCTCGGCGGCCGAGACCCCGCCCGGGAACACGGCCTCGTCACGGGTGTACGGGTGGTTCCACTCGCCGCCCAGCGCCGCCGCGGTGTGCGGGGAGTTGGCCAGCGGGTTGTCCTCGAGCGGCCACTCGCCCGAAGCGACCTTCTCGATCTCGCCGCGGATGGCGATCATGGCGTCGCAGAAGCGGTCGATCTCGGCGAGGTCCTCGGACTCCGTCGGCTCGATCATCAGCGTGCCGGCGACCGGGAAGGACATGGTCGGCGCGTGGAAGCCGTAGTCGATCAGGCGCTTGGCGATGTCGTCCACGCTCACGCCGGTCGCCTTCGACAGCGGCCGCAGGTCGATGATGCACTCGTGCGCGACCAGGTTGCCCGGGCCCGTGTAGAGCACCGGGTAGTGCGGCTCCAGGCGCTTGGCGATGTAGTTGGCGCCGAGCACGGCCACCTGGGTGGCCCGCTTGAGGCCCTCGCCGCCCATGAGGCGCACGTACGACCAGGAGATCGGCAGGATGCCCGCGGAACCCCACGGCGCGGCCGAGATCGGGCCGACGCCCGTTTCCGGGCCCGCGGTCGGCTGCAGCGGGTGGTTCGGCAGGTACGGAGCCAGGTGGGCCCGGACACCGACCGGGCCGACGCCCGGACCGCCGCCGCCGTGCGGGATGCAGAAGGTCTTGTGCAGGTTCAGGTGCGAGACGTCGCCGCCGAAGTGACCCGGCTTGGCCAGGCCCACCAGGGCGTTCAGGTTCGCGCCGTCCACGTAGACCTGGCCGCCGGCCTCGTGCACCTGGGCGCAGATGTCGGCGACGTGCTCCTCGAACACACCGTGCGTGGAGGGGTACGTGATCATCAGCACGGCGAGCTCGTCGCGGTGCTGCTCGATCTTGGCGCGCAGGTCGTCCGCGTCCACCTCGCCGTCGTCGGCGGTCTTGACGACGACGACCTTCATGCCGGCCATCACGGCGCTGGCGGCGTTGGTGCCGTGCGCGGAGGACGGGATGAGGCAGATGGTGCGCTGCTCGTCGCCGTTCGCGCGGTGGTAGGCGCGGACGGCCAGCAGGCCGGCGAGCTCACCCTGCGAACCGGCGTTCGGCTGGATGGAGACCTTGTCGTAGCCGGTGACCTCGCAGAGACGTTCCTCCAGCTCGTTGATGAGCGTGAGGTAGCCCTCTGCCTGCTCCACCGGGGCGAAGGGGTGCAGCTGGCCGAATTCGGGCCAGGTCACCGGCTCCATCTCGGTGGTCGCGTTGAGCTTCATGGTGCAGGAGCCCAGCGGGATCATGCCGCGGTCCAGCGCGTAGTCCTTGTCCGAGAGCTTGCGCAGGTAGCGCAGCATCGCGGTCTCGGAGCGGTGCTGGTGGAACACCGGGTGGGTCAGGTAGGCGTCCGAGCGCAGCAGGCCCTCGGGGAGGGTGTCGGCGGCGGTCTCGTCGAGCGCCTCGATGTCGGCGCTCACTCCGAAGGCGGCCCAGACGGCCTCGATGTCGGCGCGCAGGGTGGTCTCGTCGCAGGAGACGGAGACGTGGTCCGCGTCGACCCGGTACAGGTTGACCCCGCCCTCGCGAGCGGCGGCCACGACGGCGTCCGCACGTCCCTGAACCCGGGCGGTGATCGTGTCGAAGTAGGCACCGTGCACGACCTCGACCCCGCCGGCCGTCAGACCCGCGGCCAGCAGCGCGGCGTAGCGGTGGGTGCGGCGGGCGATCGTCCGCAGGCCGTCCGGGCCGTGGTAGACGGCGTACATGCCGGCCATGACGGCGAGCAGCACCTGCGCGGTGCAGATGTTGCTGGTGGCCTTCTCGCGGCGGATGTGCTGCTCGCGGGTCTGCAGGGCCAGGCGGTACGCCTTGTTGCCGTCCGCGTCCACCGAGACGCCGACGAGGCGGCCCGGCAGCGAGCGGGCGTGCTTGGCCTGGACGGCCATGTAGCCGGCGTGCGGTCCGCCGAAGCCCATCGGGACGCCGAAGCGCTGCGTGGTGCCGACGGCGATGTCCGCGCCCAGCTCGCCCGGGGAGGTCAGCAGGGTCAGGGCGAGCAGGTCGGCCGAGACGGCGACGATGGCGCCGAGCTCGTGCGCCTGGTCGATGACCGGCTTGATCTCCCGCACGGCGCCGGAGGCACCGGGGTACTGCACGAGCACGCCGTAGATGCCGCGCTCGGCGATCTCGGCCGGAATGCCCTCGGACAGGTCGGCGACGACGACCTCGATGCCGATCGGCTCGGCGCGGGTCTCGATCACCGCGATGGTCTGCGGCAGCGCGTCGGCGTCGACGACGAAGACGTTCCCCTTGGCCTTGCCCACGCGCCGGGCCAGGGTCATGGCCTCGGCGGCCGCGGTGCCCTCGTCGAGCAGGGAGGCACCGGAGGTCGGCAGGCCGGTCAGCTCGGCGACGACGGTCTGGAAGTTCAGGAGCGCCTCGAGGCGGCCCTGGGAGATCTCCGGCTGGTACGGCGTGTAGGCCGTGTACCAGGCCGGGTTCTCCATGACGTTGCGGAGGATCACCGGCGGGGTGAAGGTCCCGTAGTAACCGAGACCGATCATCGACGACAGCACCTGGTTGCGGTCGGCGAGCGAGCGCAGCTCGGCCAGCACCTCGGCCTCGGTCCGCGCCTCGGGCAGGTTCAGCGCGTCAGCGGTCTTGATCACATCCGGCACCGCGGCGGCGGTCAGTTCGTCCAGCGAGCCGTAGCCCACCTGGGCGAGCATCTTCGCCTGCGCCTCGGCATCCGGGCCGATGTGGCGCTGCTCGAAGGGGATGCCTCGCTCCAGCTGGGAGAGCGGAATGCGGTTGGCGGTCATGTACGGAGGCCTCCTGGTCGTACGACCTGCGAGGGGCACCACGGCGCGGGCACCCGGACGGCCTCCCCCTCTGTCATCTCAACCTGAGAGTTTCACCAGCCGCTCGAGGGTCGCTCGAACGAGCCGGCTTTCACCGTCGGTGAGGAGAGGAACCGGCACTGCGCGCCCGGTACCCGCCCCTGCTTTCCAGAGTGGCCTCGTCCGTGCGGTACGTATGCCTGAGAGATTCCGGGGAGGATTTGCTCCTTCGGCGCCTCCGTCGTTCTCACTCGGAGGACTCTCCCGCACAGGGTCGACAGCCATCCCCCAGCCTACCAGCGAGGATCCTGGAGCTTCCCGAGTGGCCTCTTCTTGAAATATGCACTTTTGTAGTCATTACGGAGGAGTTGCGACCATTTGGAGGGACCGTGCAGACCGACATCGATCCGCGCAGCCTGATCGGCCGCAAGGCGTTCGACCGCAATGGCACCAAGATCGGCACCGTGGACGAGGTCTACCTCGACGATGCCACGGGCGTCCCGGAATGGGCCGCCGTGCGTACGGGCCTGTTCAGCCGGGACGCCTTCGTCCCACTGGAGCCGAGCGAGCTGGTGGACGACACCCTGCGGGTGCCCTTCGACCGCTCCCTGATCAAGGACGCCCCCGACTTCGGCGTCGGCCGCCACCTCTCCCCCGAACAGGAGCTCCAGCTCTACCACCACTACGGCCTGGACGTGACGCTCCCGTCGGACTTCCAGCGCGACTTCGGCCACCTGGCGGGCGACGACGACTGACCCTTCGGCCCGCCGGCGTTTGAGGCGGCGTTTCAGCCCGTCCGGCGTTTGAGGACCGGGGGTCTCGGGGCGAAGCCCCCAGTTTCGGGAAGGGGCGGGGTGGGGGAAGGCTCCGCGCAGCGGCCCCGCCCGCCGCCCCGCGGGGTGGGTCCGCCGGGGCCCGTGTCAGCCGTCGGCATCCACCCCCGGGTACCCCACCAGGGGAAGGGGGTCGGACGGCTCCAGCTCCGGGTCGTCGACGCGGAAGGTCCGGACCCGGCCGGGCGGCGATCCCGGCTGCTCGAACCGCACGGTCACCCGCCCGACCCCGCTGCCCTGCACCCACCCCGGCCCGTACACCGAATGGAGTACGTCGCCCCCGGCCATCCACCGCCGCTCCTCGGCCGGCTCCGGCTCCGCCCCCGGCGCCTGGGACCACGGGTCCATGACTGGCTCGGCGGGGCGGGCCTCGGAGGCTTCGGCCCCCTCCTCAGGCCCGGCGCCGCCCACCTCGGCCCCGTCCTCCTCAGCGGCGAGCGCAGAGGCAGAGGCCTGCGCGAAGAGGTCCTCCTGCGTGTAGTCCGCCAGCCCCGTCACACCCACGCCCAGCAGCCGCACACCGCCCGTGGTGTCCACGCCCTCCAGGAGCCGCCCCGCGGCCTCCCGCACCACGCCGGGGTCGTCCGTGGGCCCCCGCAGCGTCTCGGAGCGGGTCAGCGTCGAGAAGTCGTACCGCCGCACCTTCAGCACGATCGTGCGCCCCGAGTGCCCCGATTCGCGCAGCCGCCGCACGCACCGGTCCGCGAGCCGCTGCACCTCGCCCCGGATCCGCACCCGGTCGTGCAGGTCCACGTCGAACGTGTCCTCCACCGACACCGATTTCGCGTCCCGCTCGGCGACCACCGGCCGGTCGTCCAGCCCCAGCGCCATCCGGTACAGCGCCACGCCGTGCGCGCGCCCGACCATCCGGACCAGCTCGTCCTCCCCGGCCTCCGCCAGCTCGCCCACGGTGGTGATCCCGGCGCGGCGCAGGTGCTCCCCGGTGGCCGGCCCCACCCCCGGCAGGGTCCGCACCGACATCGGCGCGAGGAGCTCCCGCTCGGTCCCCGGCTCGATCAGCAGCAGCCCGTTCGGCTTGGCCTCCTCGGACGCCACCTTGGCCAGCATCTTCGACCCGGCCAGCCCCACGGACCCGCTGAGCCCCGTCACCGCCCGGATGTCCGCCCGCAGCCGCTCCCCCGTCGTCAGGGCGCTCGCCGAATCGAAGGCGACCCCGCCCGCCTCGAGGTCCACGAAGGCCTCGTCCAGGCTGAGCGGCTCCACCAGCGGCGACAGCTGCCGCAGCAGGGCCATCACCTGGTCGCTGACCTCCCGGTAGAGGCTGAAGCGCGGGAAGAGGTACGCGCCGTTCGGGCAGAGCCGCCTCGCCTGCCCCATCGGCATCGCCGAGTGCACCCCGAACCGCCTGGCCTCGTACGAGGCGGTCGCGACGACCCCGCGCGGGCCGAGGCCGCCGACGATGACGGCCTTGCCCCGCAGGCTCGGCTTCGACGCCTGCTCCACGGACGCGTAGAAGGCATCCATGTCCAGGTGGAGGATGGTCGGCGCGGCTCTCACAGCACCGATGCTGCCCTACGGGTCTGACATTTCCGGGGCAGGGGACGCCCCGGGGTCAGACGGCCCCGGGTCAGACGGCCCGGTTGCGGCGTGCCGCGAGCTCGTCCGCCGGGTTGTGCCCGACCAGCGTCTCGCCGGTGTCCACCCGCTCCCCGTGGAGCTGTGACAGCGCGCCCTCGACGTCGCGCCACACCACGCCCACGGCGATGCCGAAGACGCCCTGCCCGCCCTGGAGCAGGCTCACGACCTGGTCCGGGGAGGTGCACTCGTACACGGTGGCGCCGTCGCTCATCAGCGTCATCCGCTCCAGGTCGGAGAACCCGCGGTCACGCAGGTGCTGCACGGCCGTGCGGATGTTCTGCAGCGCCACCCCGGTGTCCAGGAAGCGCTTGACGATCTTGAGGACCACCACGTCGCGGAAGCTGTAGAGCCGCTGCGTGCCCGACCCGTACGCGGGACGCACGCTCGGCTCCACCAGCCCGGTCCGGGCCCAGTAGTCCAGCTGCCGATAGGTGATGCCCGCCGCGGCACACGCCGTCGGCCCCCGGTATCCGATCTGCTCGGGCGCCTGGTCGCCACCCACCGCTCCGACCGGCGTCGAATCCGGCTGACGGCGCGCGGAACCGACCGCACTGCCGTGCAGCGGGTACGGTCCCCCGTCACTCCGCGCGGGGGTGCCCCCGGTCGTACCGTCGCCCGTGATCCTCACGCCGACCCTCCGTCCTTGACCTGCCACCTTGAAGGTAGGCAGTCACCAGGGGTGCGTCAACGATCGCCACACTCGGCACGCCGAGTGATAATCACCCTGAGAGTGGTTTCCCGTATCCCTTTGCGGGGAAAGGCTACTCGAATGGGCTGAAAGTTCCCCGTCACTGCGGGCCGGTGCCGAAGTCCTCGGGCGAGATCTGGTCGAGGAACTCGCGGAACTTCTCCACCTCGTCCTCCTGCTCGTCCGGAATGGCGATTCCGGCGTCGTCGAGGACGCCGTCACTGCCGTAGATCGGCGTCCCCGTGCGCAGGGCCAGCGCTATGGCGTCGGAAGGCCGCGCGCTCACCTCGACCCCGCTGGCGAAGACGAGCTCCGCGTAGAAGACTCCCTCCCGCAGATCCGTGATCCGGACCTCGGTGAGCTCCTCGCCGATCGCCTCCAGCACGTCCTTGAACAGGTCGTGCGTCAGCGGCCGGGCAGGGGCCATCCCCTGCTGCGCGAAGGCAATGGCGGTCGCCTCCCCTGGTCCGATCCAGATGGGGAGGTACCGGTCGCCTCCCACTTCACGCAGGAGCACGATCGGTTGGTTGGAGGGCATTTCCACCCGGACACCCACAACGTCGAGCTCGTTCACACAGCAACCCTAGGACCTGCCCGGCAGGTTTGGGTAGTCGGGGCCCCACTCCGACCAGCGGGCTCACCGGGAACGGGTCCCGAGAGCGGTCTGCACGAGGGCCTCGTGGAGCCGTACGGACAGCCCCGCGAGCTCCTTCAAAGTGGCTTCCGCGTGGGCTCTGGTCTGCGGATTGCGGTGGCGCCGCAGTGGTGCCACGACCTGCTCCACCAGCCCCGCCTCACGGTCCGCGGCGGCCTTCATGGCACGCAGGTGCCTCGGCTCCAGCCCGAACCGCCCCAGATCGGCCACGAGCCGGGCCACGGTCACGGCCTCGGCGTCGAATCCGCCGCCCGGGGCCTCCGCGAGCAGCCCGTAGGACTCCCATTCGACCAGCTGCACCTCGTCCACGTCCGCGGCCGCCAGGAGCTCCGCGCGGTCCACCCGGGCCACCGTGGGCCGCTCCCGGCCCACCTCGCCGTACACGGCCGCGGGGCTCCCCGGATCGGCCGTGCCGCTGGAGTCCGTGTGCGCCGTCGGTGCGGGAATGCGGATCTGCTTGCCGCGGGCGAGAGCGTCGAGCTGCTCGCGGATGACCTTCAGCGGCAGGTAGTGGTCGCGCTGCAGCCGCAGGATGCGCGCGAGCCGCTCCACGTCGTCGGTGCTGAACTTGCGGTACCCCGAAGGCGTGCGCCGGGGCTCGACGAGCCCCTCCGCCTCGAGGAAACGGATCTTCGAGATCGTGACTTCGGGGAACTCGTCACGCAGCGTGGTGAGCACCGTGCCGATGCTCACCAGCCGCCCGGCACTGCCGGCGGTGCCGTTCTTCGGGGCACCGCCGGTCGGGGTACGCAGCATGAGACCTTCCCAGATAGGGTCAGACGCCCCGCAGGCTCGCGTAGAAGACCAGCCGGTACTTGCCGATCTGCACCTCGTCGCCGTTGTGCAGGGCGACGGAGTCGATCGGTTCACGGTTCACGTACGTGCCGTTGAGGCTGCCGACGTCGGAGACGGTGAAACCGCCGTCCGCGCCCCGGCGGAAGTCGACATGGCGCCGGGAGACGGTGACGTCGTCCAGGAAGATGTCGCTCTGCGGGTGCCGGCCCGCCGTGGTCAGCTCGCCGTCCAGCAGGAAGCGGCTACCGGAGTTGGGGCCGCGCCGCACGATGAGCAGGGCGGAACCGGGCGGCAGCGCTTCCACCGCGGCCTGGGCCTCGGGGGACAGCGAGGACGACACGTGCGTTTGTCCCGACACCTCGGCCTCGTAGGCCTCGAGGCCGGAGATCGAGATGGTGGACGTGGTCTCCGAGGCACGCTCCGGCGTCAGACCCGCCCGCAGCGGCGCCCCGCAGTTGGAGCAGAAGCGACTGGCCGCATCGCTGCGGTGTCCGCACCTGCTGCAAATCTGCTCGGCCGACATGGACGGCTCCTCGCGCCGCGGCTGCCCCGCGGAGGCATTGGTGGCATACGGGTCGGGGGCAAACCCTCCACCCGTACTTGAGGTTGATGGTTCACCGAAACCTATGCGTCCGGTACCAGCAGGGTCAACAGCCGACGCGCCGGATGCGCCCGAATTGTCACCCGCTCCCGCCACCTCGTCGCGGAAGAGCGGCCGGTCGCCCTGCCCTTCCGCATCACCGTGCCCGGCACGGTGACGTGCCGAGCCGCTTTCCTCGCGGTTCTTCTTGCCGAACAACTTCTCAAACAACTTCACGGGCGATTCCCCTTGACCGAAACAGACCCGCCCGTGGGGCAGGACGAACTCCGAACGACACCTGCCGACCCGGACATTCTCACAACGTCCGTAACCACCAGACAGTTTCCACCACGCACCGCGACTTCGGTGCGCCGACCCCCCGCAGGCATCAGCCCGTGTGAGCCGGTCCACTCTCCGCTCCGCATCATCACGATGACGACCGAGCGTAGTCAGGCTGCTTCGCAGCCCGCAAGGCATCCACGACGATCTTCGCCGACCGGATGACGGAGACGGTGGCCTGCTCCTTCTCCAGCGTCTGCACGACACCGCCGGGGATGTTGAGCGCCGGCTCCAGATCCTGGGGCTTGCCGATCACCTTGAACTCGTAGGGCTGTGTGATCTTCTTACCGTCGATCCCGACCCCGCCGTTCTCGTCCGAGAAGTACGAGCCTGCCACGATGCGCACGCCGTTGATCTGAATCGCCTCGGCCCCGGCCGCCCGCAGCTCCTGGAGCGTGTCCAGCAGCTGGTCGGACTGCACCTTGCCCGCGGGATCGGTGATCTTCAACGTGATGCCCGGCCCCTGCGCTGCCACCGTACCGGCCAGGATGCCGAGTTGGCGCTCCTTCTCCACGGTCTGCTTGCGGGCCTCCTCGGCCTGGTTGGAGCTGCTCTCCAGTTCCCTGCGCTGGTCCTCCAGCCGCTGCTTCTCGTCCTCCAGGCGCTTGGTCCGCCCGTCGAGCTCGTCAAGGATCCGTACGAGGTCCTCCTGACGGGCCCCGCGCAGCGCGCTGGACTCGCTGTTCGACCGCACCTGGATGGCCAGCCCCAGGCCCAGGACGAACAGCAGCACCGCGACGATCAGTTGGGCCCGGCTCACCCGCGGCGGCCACAGCCCGGCCGCGAGCCGCTGCCGGCCCGTCTGCTCCTGCGGCCCCGGCACGTCGTTCGGCGGCTGCTCGGGAGTTTCGTCGGTACTCATCGGCCTCACGCCCGGAACACGTGCCGGCGGATGGCCGCGGCGTTGGAGAAGATGCGGATGCCGAGGACCACGACCACACCCGTGGACAGCTGCGAGCCCACCCCGAGCTTGTCGCCGAGGAAGACGATCAGCGCGGCCACGACCACGTTCGACAGGAACGAGACCACGAAGACCTTGTCCACGAAGATGCCGTCCAGCATGGCGCGCAAGCCCCCGAACACCGCGTCCAACGCCGCCACGACGGCGATCGGCAGATAAGGCTCCACCACGGCCGGCACTTCGGGCCGGACCAGAAGCCCGGCCACCACTCCGGCCAAGAGGCCCAGTACCGCGATCACGATGCACCCTTCTGCTGCTCTGCTGCTGTAGCTGTACGTACGGTCACACTCGACGCCGCCGGCAGCCGTACCTCGTCCGCGGCGGACAGGCTGTAGCGGATCCCGTAGCTCTCCTGCAGCACGTGCAGGTACTGGCCGTCCGCCGAGTCCTGGAAGGCCGTGCCGAGCTTCTTCTTGTCCCCCACCGCCAGCACTTCGTACGGCGGCGCGAGCGGCTTGTTGTCGACCAGTATCGCGTCACCGGCGGCCCTGATCGCCGACAGCGCGGTCAGCCGCTGCCCGTTGATGGAGATGGCCTCCGCCCCGGACTGCCACAGCCCGTTGACGATCTTCTGCATGTCGCGGTCCCGGAGCCGGCCGGTGTCCGAGAAGCCGGCGCTCTCGCGCGGTCCCCCACCGCCGCCGTCGGAGGCTCCCTTGGCGTCGTCCACGGTCAGCCGGATACCGGGTCCCCGGACCTCCGTCGCCCCGGACAGCATCGCCACCAGCTCGCCCTGGCCCCCACCGGGCTGCTTCAGCGCCGTGCGCTGGCGGTCCGCGACATCGGTCCGCAACCGGTCGATGTCCCGCTCCAGGCCGTCCGCGCGCTGGTCCGCGCGCTCCACCCGGTCGATCAGCTCCTGACGCTCCTTGGCCAGCACCGGCGCGGCCACCCGCGCCTCGGCCGCACCGAGCGTGACGACCATGGCCGCGAGCACGAGCCCGGCCGCGAGCCCCAGCTTGGCCTTGAGGGTCCGGGGCAGTCCCGCCGTGCCCTCCGCCGCACGGCGGGCCGACGCCTCCGCGTAGCCCTCGTCGAGGCTGTGATCCATCACGTGCGTCAGCAGCGACATGGAAGCGTCCGGGCGCGGGGGCACCGGGGACGCCGAACTCCGGTTGGGGGGCGGCTGCGACATGCCGCACATCGTCGCATGTCGGCGCCGTACACACCGAATGCGGCCGTCCGGCAGGCCGCGCGGGGGCCTCCCCGCGCCCGGCCCGCCGGACTTCGGTCCTTCGTGGGTCAGCGCCCGGCAGTCAGTGCCCGGCCCCGTCCAGCACTCCCGCCCACTCGTCGAGCATGGCCTGCGCGGACGCGTCGTCGGGACCTTCGGCCCACAGGTGCGTCACCGCCTCCGCCGGGTCGGGCAGCACCAGCGCCCACCGCCCGTCCGCCTCGACCACCCGCACTCCGTCGGTGGTGTCCACCTGCCGGTCGCCGGCCGCCTCCACGACCCGCCGCATGACGAGCCCCTTCACCGCCCACGGAGTGGGCACGTCCCGCTTGAGGACATGGGCACGCGGGATCCGGGCGTCGATCTGGCTGAGCGTGAGCTGCGTCCGCGCCACCAGCCCGAGCAGCTGGACGAAGGCGGCGGACCCGTCGAAAACACTGCTGAACTCGGGAACGATGAACCCGCCGCGACCGTCTCCACCGAAGATGGTGTTCTCGGCCCGGCCCACCCGGGTCAGGTCGTCGGGCGAGGTCGTCGTCCACTCCACCTGCGTGCCGTGGTAGGCGGCCACCTGCTCGGCCACCCGCGTCGTGGTCACCGGCAGCGCGACCTTGCCGCTGCGCTTCTCCGCGGCCACCAGGTCGAGCATCACCAGCAGCGCCCGGTCGTCCTCGATGATCCGCCCGCGCTCGTCCACCAGGGAGATCCGCTCGCCCACCGGGTCGAACCGCACGCCGAAGGCCGCCCGCGCCGAGGCCACGATCTCCCCGAGCCGCACCAGCCCGGCCCGCCGGGACTCCGCGGTCTCCGTCGGCCTGGACTCGTCGAGACCCGGATTGATCGTCAGGGCGTCCACCCCGAGCCGCCCGAGGAGGCTGGGCAGCACCAGACCGGCGCTGCCGTTCGAGGCGTCCACGACCACCTTGAGCCCGGCGTCACCGATCCCCGTGGTGTCGACCTGCCGCAGCAGTGATCCCGTGTACGAGTCGAAGACGCTCGACGGGAAGTGCAGGTCGCCGATCTCTCCCGGGAAGGCCCGGCGGTACTCCTGGCGCGCGTACACCCGGTCGAGCTTGCGCTGCTGCGCCTGGGAGAGGTCCGCACCCCGCTCGTCCAGGAACATGATGTCCACGGAGTCCGGCACGCCCGGCGAGGTCCGCAGCATGATCCCGCCGGCGCTGCCCCGCGCGGTCTGCTGCCGCGCGACCGGCAGGGGAACGTTCTCCAGGTCCCGCACCTCGATGGCACTGGCCTGGAGGGCCGAGATCACCGCCCGCTTGAGCGCCCTGGCGCCGCGGGAGTGGTCACGGGCCGTGGTGACGATCGCACCCTTCTTCAAGGTCGTCGCATAGGCACCGGCGAGCCGGACCACCAGCTCGGGGGTGATCTCCACGTTCAGGATCCCGGAGACGCCCCGCGCACCGAACAGGTGCGCCTGGCCGCGGGACTCCCAGATCACCGACGTGTTGACGAAGGCACCGGCCTCGATCGTCTTGAACGGGTAGACGCGCACGTTCCCCTGGACGATCGATTCCTCACCGACGAGGCACTCGTCACCGATGACCGCCCCGTCCTCGATCCTCGCCGCCCGCATGATGTCGGTGTTCTTGCCGATCACACAGCCGCGGAGGTTGCTGTGGGGGCCGATGTACACGTTGTCGTGGACGACGGCTTTGTGCAGGAAGGCCCCGCTCTTGACGACGACGTTCGACCCGATGACGGTGTGCTCGCGGATCTCGACTCCCGCTTCCACCTTGGCGTAGTCCCCGATGTACAGCGGCCCGCGCAGCACCGCGTCCGCGCTCACCTCGGCCCCTTCGGCGATCCACACGCCGGGCGAGATCTCGAAGCCGTCCATCTCGACCTGGACCTTGCCCTCGAGCACGTCGGCCTGCGCCTTCACGTAGCTCTCGTGCGTGCCGACGTCCTCCCAGTAGCCCTCGGCCACATAGCCGAAGATCGGCCGGCCTTCCTTCATCAGCTGCGGGAAGACGTCGCCGGACCAGTCGACCGAAACGTCCGGGTCGACGTAGTTGAAGATTTCCGGCTCCATCACGTAAATGCCGGTATTGATGGTGTCCGAGAAGACCTGTCCCCAGGTCGGCTTCTCCAGGAAGCGCTCGACCTGACCCTCCTCGTCCACGATCGTGATGCCGAATTCCAGCGGATTCGGCACCCGGGTCAGGCAGACCGTAACGATGCCGCCCTTCTCCTTGTGGAATCGGATCAGGTCGGTCAGGTCGAAGTCGGTGAGCGCGTCGCCGGAGATGACGAGGAAGGTGTCGTCCTTCAAAGCCTCCTCGGCATTCTTGACGCTGCCGGCGGTGCCGAGTGGCTTCTCCTCGTTGGCATAGGTGAGCTCCATCCCGAGCTCTTCGCCATCCCCGAAGTAGTTCCTGACGAGCGACGCCAGGAACTGGACGGTGACCACGGTCTCGCTGAGCCCATGCCGCTTGAGCAGCCTGAGCACATGCTCCATGATCGGCCGGTTCGCCACCGGCAGGAGCGGCTTGGGCATGCTCGAGGTCATGGGGCGAAGACGCGTGCCTTCGCCACCGGCCATCACGACGGCCTTCATGTCGGAAGAGTCCTCCTTGAGAGATGACGGTCGTGCCGACCTCACCCGTCTCGGACGGTGACTTCCCGACTCCACCGTGTGATCCGGCCGGACGGGCTCAATCGGCGGTGGCGTCCGCCTTCACCAGACGGCGGACTTGAACCACGTACAGGATTCCTGCCCACCAGTAGAGCGTTGTACCCCATCCCGCGAACGCCCATCCGAAAACTGCCCCCGTCCAGGCCAACCAACCCGTGCCGTCACTGAGCAACAGCAAGGGGAACGCGTACATCAGGTTGAAGGTGGCGGCCTTGCCGAGGAAGTTGACCTGCGGCGGCGGATAGCCGTGCCGGCGCAGGATCCATACGTTGACCAGCAGCATCAGATCGCGCGCGAGCAGCGCCCCGGTGAGCCACAGGGGAAGAATCTCGCGATAGGTCAGACCGAAGAGCGTCGACAGGATGTACAGCCGGTCGGCCGCGGGATCCAGCAGCCGACCGAGGTTGCTGATCTGATTCCAGCGCCGCGCGAGCTTCCCGTCGAGGTAGTCACTGATCCCGCTGAGCATGAGTACGGCCAGGGCCCACCCGTCGTGCTCCGCGAGGATCAGCCACAGGAACAGGGGTACGCCGGCCAGGCGAGCCATGCTCAGGATGTTCGGAATGGTGAAAATTCGGTCAGTCTGAACCCGAGTCTCCTGGACCTCCACCCGGGGGCCTCCACTGTGACGGTAGAAATATCGAACGATGCCCCCTGACCCTACAGGAGTCCACACACGTGCCCGGAACGCAGAAAAGCCCCGCACCAGAAGGTGCGGGGCTTTCCCACAATGATTGTTCGGCGGCGTCCTACTCTCCCACAGGGTCCCCCCTGCAGTACC
>NZ_JBFBFP010000075.1:0-24967 GCF_040684275.1 Streptomyces sp. NPDC091371 | reverse complement strand
CGGTCCTGGCATACGGTGGGCTGATCATGGGACTTGCGTTCCTGTTCAGCTCCGCGAACTGAGCTACACGGGCGTGAGCTGCGGGCTGGCAGGCGCGTGGGGCGAAACTGGCTGCATGAGTGATCCGATGCGGACCAATCCGATCTGGGGTCCGATCGTGTGCCCGGTCTGACGCAGTCGAGTACACCCGTGCCCAGACGATGACGCCGAGGACGGCATCGTGCACACCGCTGTAAGTTGCGGCCTGCTCGCGGATCTAGGACTCGAGGTCGGACAGCGCGTTGACCGTCACTATTCGGCGCTCGTCGTTCTCCATGACTCCCTTTCACCCGAAGACCCCGCCTGACGCACCCTGCGGGGCCCCGCCCCTGCGGAGGCGGCCCGGCGGTACTGCCCCCAACTGATGGGCATCATGAGCCTCACTCGGCGTGGTAGCGGACCGGGAGCGAGGTCAGGCCACGGGCACGCAGTGACCGGCGCCAGGTGGGGGCGGGTTCTACGGGTTCGAGGGTTTGGTAGCGCTCCAGGAGGGCACCCAGGGCGATCTCGGTTTCCGCGCGGGCCAGGGGAGCTCCGAGGCAGTAGTGAATGCCGTGCCCGAGCGCGAGGTGCCCGGCGGTGTCCCGGTCTAGGTCGAGGACGCCGGGCCGGTCGAAGCGCGCCGGATCACGGTTGGCCGCGGACAGCGAGAGCAGGACGGTCTCCCCCGCCGGGATGGCGACCCCCGCGATGGTGACGTCTTCGATGGGGAAGCGCCTGATGGCGAGGAGGGCGGGCCCTTCGTACCGTGCGAATTCCTCCACGGCGCCCGAGAGTCTCGAAGGATCCTTGCGGAGCAGGGCCAGTTGGTCCGGGTGCTGGAGAAGGCTGTGGATCGCGTTGCCGATGAGCTGGACGGTGTTCTCGTAACCGGCGAAGAGGATGAGGAAGGCGAGAGACATCAGCTCGTCCTCGCTCAGGCGGTCCCCGTCGCCGTCCCGGACTGCGATCAAGTCGGACAGCAGGTCGTCGCCCGGGTGGCTCCGCTTGTGCGCCATGAGCTCGGTCAAGAAGCCCAGCATCGCGACCAGTGCTTCCTTCGCGGCCCGAGGCCGGCTCGGGTCGGGTACGACGAGCGCGTCGGTCCAAGTACGGAAGTCCAGGCGGCGGTCCTCGGGGATGCCCAGGAGGTCGCAGATGACGATGATCGGCAGCGGAGCTGCGTACGCGGCCACCATGTCCACACTGCCGGCCGGGCCGAGTGCGTCGAGCAGGCGGTCCGCCGTTGCCCGGATGGGTGCGCGCAGTTGCTCGATCCGGCGCGGGGTGAAGGCGCGGCCGACGAGTCGGCGGATGCGGGTGTGGTCCGGGGCGTCCATGTTGAGGAGGTTGGCGTCGAGGGCCGGGGGCAGGGAGAGGCCCCGGTAGTTCCCCTCGGTCGCGTTGGTTTTGTCCAGAGACAGACGGGGGTCGGCAAGGGCCTGGCGGACGTCGTCGTACCGCGTGACGAGCCACGCCGGGCTGCCGTCGGTACCCGCGATGCGGGACACCGGCGCGGTCTCCCTCAGCCGTTCATAAGCGGAATACGGATGCGTGATCAGTTCGCCCTGAAGATCCATGAGGCCACCCTAGGACGTGCGCCGGCCTGCCCCCGGTGCCGGGGCTCCGCCCCGGGGGAAAACGCTTCGGGTCTCGTGGGTCGCTGGCTGGTCCTACGGGAACGGGTCCTGATCGGCGCTGGTCGCCGTCTCTTCGGCGAGCCGACCGAGGACGTCCCGCTCCGCCTGGACCCGGCCTCCGACGTCGGCGGCTTCGAGCTCGCCGTGCTCACCGATCGCCACGACCGCGCAGATGCCCATGTTCGTACCCAGGGCAAACAGTGCGAGCAGCCGGTGACGCTCGAGCGCGCACGCCAGCACCTCGACTACGAGGCCTGCCCGCACCGCTTCGAGGCAATCATCCGCCTCATGAACCGCAGACCAACTGCCGAAACCAGTCCTGCATACACGATGTGATCTGCTTCCCTTAGCCGAGCCCGCCGAGGCGCCCGTGCCGAGCTGGCCCCGCCACCCCGGTCGGCGCCAGCTCGGCACGGGAACGTACACAGCCGCTTCTGACCTCCCGTCATCAAACAAGGCCGACTGCGCGCTTGGGGCAACCAAGGGGGTACTCCCCCCGGGAACGGGCACCGGGCGCCGGGCCTCACCCGCACACGCCATCTATCGGCGCGGGCTGCACCGGCCCTTAAGTGCTCACTGGGCAAGTTGGACGCTCTGCGAAACGGCGAAGCTCCTTATGAAAGGTCGCGGCCAGGAACCACCTGGAAGTTCGATCAGGGCGAGGTGGGCCCGAGCCCGCGCGTCCGGTCGAAGGCGATGCGGGTGAGCCAGCCGAGGCCGGCCGTAAAGAGCGGTGGCCACACGATCGGCCCAACGGTGTAGCCGACCAGCACCACGAGTGGGGTCCACCCACGGTTCACGGCCTGGTAGAGCATGCCGGGCCCACGGATGCCGGCGAGCCGCGCCAGGTCCGGTAGCACGAAGGACGCCAGCGCAGCGGCCGTGGTCAGCGTGCCGTACTTCTGACTTTCGAAGCCGGCGAACGCGGCCAGCAGTAACGCGAGAGCGCCCCAGGCGGTTCGCGTAAGCCAACCACTCCGGCCCACAGCAGAGTTGCGTAACGGAGTGGCGGCGTCCGGGGGTTCAGTGGTCACGCGTACAGCGTACGGATGGCAACGCATCATCAGAAACAGGCTCAGCGGCCCGCGCCATGCAATTGCGGCGCAGACGCCATGAACAGGCGGCCACAGAAGCTGCGTTCCGGTCCGGCCGCTGTGAATGCCGGATTCGTCGGCGTAATGCTCGCAGCCTCCCCCGGGGCGAGAGACACAGCAGGTCAAGCGGCTGGTGCACTGGCAGGAGTTGAGGTTCGTGGTGTGGTCGGCGCTGAGCAGGAGGCGTTGCAACGTTCGGAAAGGAGCCGGAGGAGGACTGCCGTGGGAGCAGGCGTCATTGCTGGCACCGCCCAAACGTCACCACGTAGGTCGCGGCGCCGCTCGCGCCGGCTCCGGCCCGGTCTGCGGCGCCGGCCAACGCCGCGCTGCCGATTTCGCGCAGCGTCCCGTTGAGGATGTTCGCGCGGTGGCCGGGGCTGTTCATCCACCATCTGACGGCGGCGCTCGGCGTGCCCGAGGTGCCCCAGCCGGTGTACGTGATCTCAGCGACCTGCCACGACCGGGGGTTGGGGCAGTAGCCGGCCCCCATGATGCGGCTCTGCGGTGTCGAGCCCGTCTGTGGGTTGGTGTGCGAGTCCTGGCCCGGCCCCCACCACTTCAGTTGCACGGCCGCAGCGGCGTGCTGCTGGGCCGCGGTGTTCAGGGCGGAGTTGACGGTTAGCGCCGGCAGCCCGCGCTGCGTGCGCTGCGCGTTGATCAAGCCCACAACATCCCCGGGCTGAGCAGCTGCGTCCTGGGAGGAGGCAGCGGGTACCAGCGTCGCCGCCAGGATGGCGGCAACTGCCGGACCGATGAGCCTCCGGGTCCGTGAAGCAGTGCATTTCACGAGGTACACCTCCCGCGACCACGAACAGTGGTTTCGAGCGCTTGGGTGAGGCGACCAGTCTCTTTCGCTTCGACGTCATTTCCAGGCTGCCATCCCGACCACCCGCTCGCCATCGGAGGTCCAGCCCGGCCCCTGCCTGAGAAGAAGCGGCCCTTCGGGACCACGAATGGGCCAGCGCCCCGGAACGCTTCGCGGAGAACCGCGCCGCCACGCGGGCCTACCACGAGCAGCACGGGACCCTGGCCGCGGCACGGCACGCGACCACGCTGGACAAGCCGGCCGGGTAATGGCCGACCAACATCCGCTGGCCGCACATCCTTGGGCCGGTGGGCCGTTCGCCTATCAGTCAGAAGGGAGGTTCGAGATCGCCGCGGCCATCGCTGTGTGGCCCGCAGCAGTCCCACGGCTCCTGCTGAAGAGTTTCAATGTCAGTGATGTCGTGGCCCCATGCTTCGAGGGCCTTCCAGGCAACGCGCCGGTTAGGGTCGTCGCTGCTGGTGTCTAGGATGCGGCGCGCGTGCACGGCGAGGTGATCGCGGCGGCGGGCAAGTGCGGGGTGTTCGGCGAGGATGAGCGCTGCGAGGCCGGCGGCTTCGCGCACGTCCTCGTGACTGTCCTGCAGGAAGGGCGCGACGGCTCGATAAAGCATCGGGCGCAGGTCCCGAAATGCCGCCAGCGTGGTGTCGCGGGTGAGGAAGCCAGGGAAGTATCGCTCGGTGCGGTCGACAATCTCGTCGGAGGCGTCGTAGGCCGTGGAAACCAACCAGTTCAACAATGTCGCGCGGATAGGGACGTTGCGATACGGCCGGAGGGTCATGGCCGCCGGGTGGGCGAGGATGCCGGCGACATACATGGCGACGGGGGCGGTGGCTTCGTAGATGCTGTTCTGGTGACCGACCAGCTCACTCAGTTCCGACAAAGCGGTGACCTGCACCTTGGGATCAGGCTCCAGCAACCGTGCCAGGACTTTGGGAAGGCACTCACCGTTCCCGAAAGCCGTCTGGAGCGAACCCCAGTCAGTCTCCGCTAGGACTACCTGGTAGGGCGGCAAGTCAGTCTCTCGGGGTGCCCCGGCCTTGGAGCTGCTGTGGTTCACAGGCCAAACCTAGACCAGACTTCTGACACGATTCCCGTCCGGGCCAGTTGGAAGCGCTGTCCTTCCGAGAGTGACTGGTGCGTTTGCGCTGGTCAGGCATAGGGTCGGTGTTTCGGCGGCAGAGACGAGGTGTTGTGTCGTCCCTGCGGTGGAGGTGCCGGGATACCCTCGGTAAGGACTGGTGAAACTGCGCAGTGCTCAGCCAACCTGCGAAACCAGCCCCCGAGGCTGGAAGCCCCGCGGGTCAAACGACTGGAACACCCCGTACTCTGCGCAGATCCAGTGAGCCGCAACAACCACTGTCCCGCTCAGCCAACCTGCACAACCCCAGGTCAGAACCATGCCCACTCCGCAGATTCACTGACCCTCGACAGGTAGCATCACCCGATGCTACGCATCGGCTCCCCCATCTCCACCGCCCGGCTGATACTCCGTCCGTTCCGGCCCGAGGACACCGAGTACGTCCACGACTACCAGCGTCGGCCCGACGTCGCCCGGTTCATGCGGTGGGAACCACGCGGGCTGGAGGACGTCCGGGTGGTGGTGGAACAGATGGCTCGTGAGGCCGAACTGGCCTGGGACGGGGACTGTCTCAGCTTGGCCGTTGTCGAGCCGGGCACGGAAACGGTCATCGGGCAGGTCGAACTGGTCCTGCTCAGTACGGAACACCGCCAAGGCGAAATCGGCTACGTCTTCCACCCCGCCCACCAGGGCAAGGGGTACGCCACCGAAACCGCGGTCGCCGTCCTGAGCCTGGCATTCGACACACTGGGACTGCACCGGGTGGTCGGCCGCTGCCGCGCGAACAACGCCGCCTCCGCCCGGCTCCTCGAACGCCTCGGCATGCGCCTGGAGGCCCGTTTCATCGGAACGCAGTTCTCCAAGGGCGAATGGCAAGACAACCTCGTGTACGCCATGCTCCAGCCGGAGTGGCGGGCCCTCGGCCACCCGCCAGTGGACATCGCATGCCCTGAAGCAGACAACAGCACGTGCCCCTGAGCGAGATCAACGGGCTACCCGGCAACGTACCTGTGCGGTCACAGCACTGGGTCCGCGGCCGCCCAGGACGACAGGTGCAGGGCCTTGCCGTGGGACCGGGCGTCGTCGTACCGACTACCCAAGGCGGTATGCCGGTTTCATTCGAGGCCGGCAAACCCCCGCACCACATCCGCCGCCTTCACGAGGCGGCCGGCTACCCATTACCCGGCAACCTCCGTGTCGGCGAGCACCGCATGCAGGATCTGCTCCACCTCGTGCATCACCGGCTCACTCACCGCCTGCCCGGCCTCGGCCGCCAGAGCCCGCGCCGTACGCGCAAGTAAATGTCTTCGCCGTTTTCCAGGTAGAATGCGAGACGGTTACGCACTCCACTGAATTGCCCAGAATAGCTTCCGCAAATTTTGGACATGGGCGTCAATCCTCCCTATTCGCGCTGCCTGCAGCTTGAGATAATTCTCGGCACGCGGTACGCGAGAACTCTGAGCCCCCCATTCACAGACCAGAATAGGGGCGCGTGGGTTAATGGTAGACCGACTCGTCGCTGAACTGAGGGAATCAAAGTTGACGCCGCACTCTGCGTCACCGCGGCGCTCGCGCGGGCCCGCAAGGCCCCCGCGAGGACTCCCCCGACCTCCACGTCCGGCCGCTGCGCGGAGGCCTTCCACAAGGGCGTCCAGGCCCTCACGCAGTACATCGAAATCGAGTGGGAGGGCGGCGGCGCTCCCGGCAGGGCCCACATCGAGCACCTCCCGGACGGAACCGAGCACCGCACCGGGGTGTGGCTCGCCAACCAGAGCCAACGCCGCAACCGGCTGGACCGGGCGCAGCTCGAAGCCCTCGCCGAGCTCGGGGTCGACTGGGTCCGATAGCAAGGTCTGGCGGCTGTTCCAGACCTCTGCCAGCGAGATTCGGGAGCCAGGTTTGGATCAGCAAGGGCCCGTAAGGGCGATAGAAGACGCCAACTGACCTCGGAGAGCCTGTACACGAGCTCGGGGTGACCGCTCGGACCGACACGGTCGACGAGCTCGTCGACCCTCTCCTGAAGGGTCCATGCAGGCCGCTACGCGGCCTCAGCCCAACGAGCCGACCGACACCACGGCAACGGGCCAGGTCAGGGGCCACTTTGTTCCAGCTTGTGATCTTGCCGGGGCTGGGGATGTCGGCTCGGACGGGTTCGGACGGAGGCGCCGGGCGCCGGCCGCCGGCCGCCGGGCGCCGGCCGCTGAGCATCGGAGTTGTCCATGCGGGCCAGGTATCGCGCCTGGACCCCCGTTGCCCGGATGGAACTCAAGACGTACAGCGGCATGCTGCTCCTCGGTCCCCCGTCGCCACAAAGCGAGGGCGTGCCGGATCTCCTTGTTGCGCCGCGAGCCGCGCGGCCGGCGCAGGCAGTGGCGATCTCAGCGGTCAGTCCAGCTTGATTGCGAGCCTCACGTCGCCTCCCGCTCCCGAGGTCTAGCTTGGCCCCATGACGTGGAATCAGGGCATGGGCCGGCGGGCAACCGTGGTGCTTTGTATGACAGTAGCGCTCATGGGACCGGGAAACCCGGCCGGCGCAACTGCCGGGACGGCGGCAGCCGGGCCGCCCCAGCGCCCCGATGTCCTCGTTTATGTCGCCAACCTCCACTCCGACACGGTGTCGGTCGTCGACACCGGCACAGGCACGGTCGTGGACAGCGTTGCCGTCGGTGACGGACCGGACAGCGTGGCCGTCAGCCCCGATGGTTCCCGTCTCTACGTCACCAATTCCGCGGCGGACACCGTATCCGTGATCGACGTCCGCACCAGGAAGGTCATCGACACCGTCGTGGTCGGGGACGAGCCGAGCAGAGTGACGGTCTCCCCGGACAACCGGAACGTCTACGTCGCCAACGTCGCATCGGACGAGGTGTCGGTGATCAGCACCCGCACCCGTGCCGTGACGGACACCATCGCGGTGGGCGACGCACCGCTGGGCCTGACGCTGACACCCGACGGATGCACGCTGTACGTCGCCAACGCCGCATCCGGCACCGTCTCAGTGGTCCGAACCGCCACCGGCACGGTCACCGGCAGCATCCCCGTCGGCAGCGGACCGACCGCCCTGGTGCTCGCTCCCGACGGCCGGCACCTGTACGTCTCCAACCTGACCTCGGACGATGTGTCGGTGGTCGACGTCCGCGGCGGCACGGAATCGGACCGCATTCCGGTCGGAGACCAGCCTGCGGGGATCGGGGTACGACCGGACGGCCGCCAGGTGTACGTCGCGAACATCGGATCCGACAACGTGTCCGTGATCAGCACCCGACGCGGTGCCGTCACGGAAACCATCGCCTCGGAGGACGGCCCCAACGGCCTCGCCGTCAGCCCGGACGGCTCCCGGGCCTACGTCAGCAACTTCGACTCGGACAGCCTGACGGTCATCGACACCTCGACAGCCCGCGCGACCGACACACTGGCCGTGGGTGACGGGCCGACAGGCGTTACCGCGGCAGCTCCGCTCCCCCGGCCCGGGTCTTCCGCTCCACCCCCAGCCGCGCACCCCGCGCGGTAGCGCCCACCGAGAGGTCCAGTTGTTCACGTACCGTGCCGCTGCTCCTGCCGACAGCCATCGGTGACGCACCCGTGCTCCCTCAGAGGTGAAGCTCAAGCACCCCCTACCGGCTCCCTAAGGGGGTGACGCGACCGTTCCGTCAGCTGGGGCGAGGCCACATCGACCGGCACACGGCTGTCAGTGCCCTCACGTAGGTTCTGTCCGTTCGGCCCGACAGATGGGCCGCCGAGCTGAGGGACTCGTCATAGTGAGCATCTACCTGCACTTTCGTGCCGTGGCGCAGTCCGAGATCCGTGACGACCACACCTGGCTCGCTGCGTTCATGTCCGAGGCTTGGGAGGACCACACCGGCGAGTACACAGCGGGTATCGCCTGCTCGATCAACAAGGGCTGGGACTCTGTCAACGACCTCTACGCCGCAGCCGATACCCTTGATACAGACGCCGACGAGCCCTGGACACTACCGATCTACGGCGGCCGCCCCGTGCCACACAGCGCGGACGCCGACCCCTCCGATCCCCCGCTCATGCTTCTGGAGCCGCCCGGGGTGTCACAGGCCGCACATTTCCTCGCGACTGTTTCCTTCGACGAGCTGTGGAACGCCGTCGGCGCCAGGTTCCGTACCCTCGGCTGGTCCAGGGAGGAACTCCTCGGCCATCACAGGGACCTCCAAGGGTTGTACGGGCGGGCGGCCTCGGCAGGCCACGCCGTGGTCAAGGCGGTGTGGGCTTGAGACGGTTGATGTGGCCATTGGGGCGGCGTTCGCGTGCGGATGCGAGGATCTGGTCGAGGTCGGTGGTCAGGTAGTGGCGGACGGTCTTGCGGTCCCGCCCGAGAAGTCGGCGATCGCGCTGATGGTCCAGCCGCGTTCGCGTAGTTGGTGGATGTCGGTGTGCCACTGGCGGACGCGGGCGAGGAGCCGGCTATCCGGTGGGTCGTTCAGTTCCGGTGGTCCGATCAGCGCCGCCGGCGCCAGTGGGTCCGACGTGTCCGGGGGCTGGTCCGGATCGTCGGTCTCGGCGCCTTTGCGCAGGCAGGCCCGGTGTTGGTGGGCGGTTCGTTCGACTGCACGGGCCAGTGAGTGCAGCAAATACCCCCTGTCGGCGACTTCGATCGCATAGGGTGCCGTGCGGGCGGCGGCCTGGCTGAAGGTGCTGCACCGGTCCCGGCAGATCACCTTGATTCCGGGGTGTTCGGCGAGCCAGGCAGCGACCGTGTCCGTGGTGCGGTCGGCAGCAGGTCGATCGGCCGCCGTGTCTCGACGTCGATGAGCACGGTGCCGTAGGTGGTACCCCTGCGGAACTCGAACTCGTCGATCTCCGGGGCCGTGACCTGGCCGGATGGCGGGTCCGGGACCTTCCGGACTTCCCGCAGGATCACGTCCCAGCTCGCCCGGACCGGAAGGTAGTCGGCAAGCCGGGCGCTGGCCCGCCCGCCGACGACCAGCCCGATCGCCTGCACCATCCGGCCCACTGCGTGGGTGCGGCGACGGTACGGCGTGGTCAGGTATGGCACCTGCTCGGCCATGGTCCGGCGGGCGTGCACCGGGTGGGCGTCATGTCGCCGACGTGCCCGGCCGCGCGGCGAGGCCAGAGCACCGACAGGCACGACGCCGGGCGTACCGCCACCACCAGCGTCCTCGCAGCAGCGCGCAGCACGTCACCCGAGCGGTGGGAGGCGAGGACGACGTCCGCAACGGCCAACCGGCGGCGACTGTGAAAATCGCTGTCCGATCACCGGAGCACGGTGATAGATATCCGGCGTGGAAAAGAATCTTGAGTTCCCTGACCTGCTGCGACTGATCGATGAACGGTCGACCGCCTTCCGCACCGCGGTCGGCGCCGCGCCCAGTCTCGACGCACAGGTGCCGACCTGCCCCGGGTGGACGCTGTTCGATCTGGTGAAGCACCTGGGTGGGGGAGACCGTTACTGGGCCGCCATCGTCGGCGCGGGGCCTGCCGACGCTCCCCCGGCCGAGGCCGCCGCTGCGCGCGCCGCTCTGGAAGTGCCGCGGGAGCGTGAGGCCTTGCTGGCCTGGCTGGCCGCGTCGACGCAGCTTCTGCTGAGCGCCCTGCGCGAGGCAGGACCGGACGCCGGCTGCTGGGCGTGGTGGAGTGGCCTGCAGACGCCGCGGACCTCTGGCGGAGTCGCCCGGCACCGGGTCCAGGAGAGCGCGGTGCACACCTACGACGCCCGGCTCGCCGCGGGCGCCCCGCAGCCGCTGCCGGCCGAGGTCGCACTCGACGGTGTCGAGGAGTTCCTGTTCACCTGCGTCGCGACGCCCAGCGCATGGCCGCACAAGCCCACGGCCTTCGACTTCCACACCGCCGAGGGCCGCTCCTGGCGCCTCGCGGTCGACGGCGACGGCGCACGCTCCACCCGCATCCCCGCGCCCACTGCCGCGACCGGCGAGGACTCGGACGCGGCCGGCGCCTCCGTACATGGCACGGCCAGTGAGTTGGTCCTCTACTTGTACGACCGTATCCCCGCTGACTCCTTGCACGTTGACGGAGACGCAGGGCTGCTCGACCTGCTGCGGGCTTGGGAGCCGGAGGAGTAGGACGTAGCGGAGGCGGTTGGCCGCGCCTCGAGCCGGTAGGACACGACTCTTCGCCAGGTTCGTCAGCCGCAGCACCGGGCTCAGACCCGCGAGGCGGCCTCGGGGCGTCACCAAGCCGACCGTCTACCTGGTCGGAGCTCGAACTCACGGCCTCCGCACGATCAGAGACGAGTACATCGATAGCCGGGCCACCGCCGACCGGCTCGCTCTCCGTATCCAGCGAGCCGGCGGTTCTGCGTCGAGGCCGACCCCTGGCCGCGCTCCTGGTCCCACGAACCCGCCAGATGATCATTTTCGTAGCCCTCCTGGGTGCCGCTCCGGCCGATGCTCCGCGCAAATGGTGGACACCCCGGAGAGGTACGTTCAGACGGATTGGGACAACCGTCACATCCCTACGCGGACGGGGAACGACGAGCTCGGATGGCAGCACTTCTCCCGGCCGCACGTCATCACCAGTTGCAGGCTCATCAACGCCGCGCTGAACGGTAAGCCCGACAATCTCTCCGACCAGCAGCCGAACCGTTGAATACTGGGGCTTTGTGATCAAGAACGGCCGCCAGGTCGATTTCGTGGTCAAGGTCCGCTACGCCAAGACCACCGATGACGACCGGTACGAAGCGCCGGTGCAAAAGGGGAAGGTCGGAGTCATCACGGCCTACTGCCGAGGAGTGCAGAAATGCCCGTCATCGGTCAACTGGCCTGTACCGAGGGCTGCCTCTCCCGCGCCCAGAGCGCCGTCGCCGCCGCTCTCTGGCACTACACCGGCACTCCCATTGCGAGGCCTTACTACGTCCGCGGATGCATCCCAGAGCCTGACGATGCCGCTGTGATCGTCGCTCTGTGGACCGGCCCGAGTGCACGGGAGAAGAGGAACCTCTTCCTGCTCGTCTCCCTTGTGTCGGGCGGATTGCCCGTCCCGCCGCGGCAGGTCGTTGCGGGCCTGATTCGGCTCGGCCGCGGGACGCACCTGTTCGGCTCTGTGGGCCGGCGCTTCGACGGCAAACGCCTTCTCGACGGCAGCGGTCTGGTCGAGGGCGAGGGGCAGCCGTGCCTGTGCGACGGTGCCGCGGAACCCCCGAGGCCACGCGGGTTCTACTTCGAGCGCCCTGGGGAACCGAGGCGCTACCCGTGAACGTGTGCGGAGGCGAGGTGGATGAGGGGCTACCGTTCTCCGAAGGTGTGCTGGTCAGTGCCGTGGCGTACTGCCCGCAGCGCTGGTTGTGTGGTGGTCCAGTAGCTCCGGCCGCCCGACCGCGGGCTTGCCGGCAGTACGTCACCGTTGAGCACCGGCCGAGCCGGTGGTTGCCTCGCCTCGTCGCGGCGGCAGCGCCGTACGGAACAGGAGCGGTGATGACGCGCCACGAGTCCAAACTCTTCATCAACGAGGGCATCTTCGGGATCTTCGACAACGGTGAAGTCCCCGCCGAAACCGCGGACCGGTCCGGAGGGCTGATCGCTCCGATGGCCGCGGGAGCCATGGTGCGAACCGGCATCAACAGTGGAAACGTCCACGTGAGGATGGAGACGGGCGACCCGGTGAGCTCGCCGGGAGAGTGGGAGGAGGAAGCCAGAGCACTGATCTGGTCGCCCACTGGAAGCCTGCGTATCGAATCGGTCGTCGAGGGCCCCGGGTTAGACCTGCCCATCCTGTCGGCCTCCGGTCCCGGCTGGTACGAGGTTGAGGTCAAGGCCCGCGGCCGCCGGGAGAACCCCGACGCCTCGGTCCTCGACTCCGCAGAGGCGTACCAGGTCCGTCTCCGGCCGGCCCCTGGCGCCACCCCTCCCGTGCCGACCAGCACCTCGAGCGAGACCGACCCCGGCGAAGAGGCCAGAAGGCGACGCCTCCTCCAAGGGTGAAGCGCACGGGATGAGACTGCTCGTGCACCCCCGAGCAGTCTCGTCCGCCACGGCAGCACGGAGAAGGGCGGCGTTGCTCCGTGCGCCCGGTCCCGGACTGCTAGGGTCCGCGCGGCGGCAGCCCTGATCCCTGCACCGACCTCCATCTCCTCAGGCGGAAGTCAACAGCGGATCGGCTGGCTGTTGTACTCGACCCATACCTGCTTCTTCATCCAGGCGGCGCGACGTTCGAAGGCGTCCCCGTCTTCCAGGTCCGGATAGCGCTGCGCACGGTGTCCGGCTGCGGCGAAGTACACCGCCAGCCGTGCCCGTTCGGGCCTGATCCGCTCGTCGAAGGTCTCGGTCCAGCCACGCTGTGGCATCTGTTCCTGGGACGGGAACAGATGCCACATGAGCCGGGGGTCGACCTGGTTGACCAGTGGGTCGCGTTCTTCGGTGTCTCCTCGAGCGTCTGGACGATGACCCGCTCAACGTCAGCATCTGTGATCTTCCTCGGGATACCGGGCCGCGGCTCGTCGCACAACCCGCCCAGTCCCCGCTCGATGAAGCGACGCCGCCGGGTACGGGCCGTGTCCGGCGCAATCCGCAGCCGGCGGGACGCCTCCGTGATCGAGTGACCTTCGGCGCACTCCAGCCTGAGCCTGAGCCGTCGTACGGCGACGTAACCAGCCCTCCAGCACTGTCCGTTGGGATTCATTGACCGACAACGGCGCAGTCTTCGGGCCCGGACGGCTCATGGCCGACAAACGATGAATCTCTGACTCAGGTGGTCGCTAGGGCACGGTGAAGAGGACCTTGTCCCCGTCCGCGGAGGGGTTCGCCCGTTTGAGCGTGGCCCTGATGCTGGATCCGAGCTGGAGGTCCAGGCCGTTGGTCGACTCGACCTTGGCCAGCACGGCGGGGTCGGCCAGGAACACCTTGCCCTCGCGCGGCTTGCCCCGCTCCGCGTCGGTGTCGATGACCGCGACCTCGAACTCCTCGCCCTCGCGGTCCTTGAGCACCGCGGCCTCGGCCAGGTCCACGGTCTGCCGGTCCGCCAGGCCGCTCTTCCCCCGTGCCATGTCGCACGGGATGCAGTACAGGGCGTCGAGCACCCAGTTCGGTGGGGCCTTGTCCGCGCACGCCGCCACGCACAGCTCACCCGTGTACCGGTCGACCAGGCGCCGCAGCGGAGCCGTGCAATGGGTGTACGGGGCCGCGATCGCCGCGTGCATCGTGTGCGCCGGCTTCTGGTTGTCGCGGAAGACGGTGTACTCCGATTTGAGCATCGTGCTGGTGGCCTCGCTGAGGAAGGCCATGTGGGTCTGCCGGTCGGGATCGAGCTTGCGGACCAGCGTGGCGTACGAGATACCGGGCCGCCAGACGATTCCCAGGGCCTTGGCGATGTCGTGCAGGCGCTTGACCACGTTCTGGTCGGCCTGCTCCTTCTGGGTCCGCAGGATCCCGGTACCGGTGTCGAGCATGATCTGGGCCGCGGACATGCCGGTCATGAGGGAGAGCTGCTCGTTCCAGCCCTCCACCGGGAGCGTCGCCACGTAGCTCAGCCGGAACGATCCGTCTTCGAGGGTGACCTCCTGGTCCGGCAGGTTCACCGAGATGCCGCCGCGCGCGATCTCGACGGCTTCCCGCAGCTTGCCGATCTCGCGCAGCAGGGCGAGGGACTCCTCCGCCGTGCCGTTCTCGATGGCCTGCTGGGCGCCCGCGTAGTCGAGCTGGGCCCGGCTGCGGACCATGGCCCGGCTCACGGACGAGTCGGTCACGTTGCCGTAGGCGTCGAGGTCGTGCTGCCACAGCAGGGCGGGGCGGTCCTTGTTCGGCAGCAGGCTTGCCGCGCCCTCGGAGAGGACGGGCGGGTGCAGGGGCACCTTGAGGTCGGGGAAGTACAGCGACTCGATCCGGTCGTGCGCCTCGGCGTCCAGCGGGCTGCCGGGCCTGACGAAGGTCGCCACGTCCGCGATCGCGTAGTACACGCGATAGCCGCCGCCGGGCCGCCGCTCCAGGTGCATGGCCTGGTCGAGGTCCTTCGAGGTCGGCGGGTCGATCGTGAAGAACGGCAGGTGCCTGGCGTCCTTCTCGGGCAGGCGCGCATCGGTCACGGCCTGGTCTGCCGCTTTCAGTACGCGCTTGGGGAAGGCAAGCGGGACCTTCAGCTCCGTCCGAAGTTCCACCAGCGCAGGGTGCAGGGTGTCCAGGGCCTCGTCAGACATGTGCATCGGGCGACGTCTCATGCCCCGACCGTAGGGCGGCGGTCACGGACCGGCGCGGTGAGCGCGTCCGGGTGGGGGGCTTTACACGTGACACCCGGACCCGACTCTGGCTCGTAGACGCCATCACCTCGGCCTGTGATCCAAGAGCGCGACGTCCCCGAACCCGGCGACCCTTGGAACCCGACGGTGCCCATCCCCGGCCTCCGCGACGCCATGGGGTGCGCTCGGGATGGCCGGCCGAGGCGGGAAGGCGTCTCATGCCCGGTGGACGGCGTGCCCCAGGTACGTCCCCACGGGGCTGCCCTCGGGTTCGAGCACCATGTCGACCAGCTCCGGCAGCTGTTCATCGGTCAGCGTGCCACGCCGGCGTCCGCGCGTCGCGCGCACCAGGCTGCGTACGTCGCGCGGCTTGAACGACGTGACGTCCTGCGGGGACAGCCCCACTCGGCCGAGTGCCTCGGCGAGCTCTGCCGGGCGGCGCAGCCGGTGTGCGGCGTAGCGGCCGCGGGGCATGATGCGGGTGGCCGGGAAGGCCTGGAAGGCGCCCAGGTAGATGAGGCGGGACACGGGGGTGCGGTTCACCGTGTCGTAGACGAACACGCAGCTGCTCGGGCCACTGATCGCCGCGCGGGGAGAGGAGGGCCCGGGGTCCGCTCCCCCGGGCCCCGTCTGATCGACTGTTGGGTGATCTCAGCCCTGGCCACCAGTCCTTCACCGTGCCCCGAGGCGGGTGCGCCTCCCGTCAGAGCGTGTCCTCCGGGTCGCTCTCGACGCCGGGCCGGCGCAGGACCAGAAGGATCAGCAGCACGAAGGCGGCGAACGCGGCACCGGTGCGGGCGTTGTTGAAGGCCTCCCAGCGATCCAGGATCTCGGCGTGGTCGGGGGGCGCCGAGGTGACGGCCCACTCCTTGATCCGGCCGTTGATGGGAACGTTGCCGAGCCGGGTTATCAGGAAAGACGCCAGTACCAGCAGCCCCGCCCCGCCGGCCAGCCATCGCGGGGTGCCGCGGGTCATCACGGCGAGCGTCGCGGCGCTGAGTGCGGACAGCGCCATCGCGCCCTGCATGGTGATGCCGTTCATCTCCATCAGCCTGGCGTGGAAGGACAGCCTCATCTGGAGCGGGACGGCGTCGAACGTGGGGACGAGATTGGCCGCGCCGTAGCCGAACGCCCCCGCGAGGGCACCGGTGGACAGCAGGGCAAGCCCCTTGACGTATCGGATGAGCATGTGGACCACCTCTGTGGCGCTGGTGCGGCGGGGTGACGGAGGGCGTGAGCTGTGTGCCCCTGCCTGACGGCGAGCCTCAGGCACCGCTCGGCTGGATCATTCTCCGGCCTGCGCCGCTTCCGCCGTCCACGGCGATCGAGGCACCCGTCATGTAAGGGAAGTCGTCGGACGCGAGGCCGAGCACCGCGCGCGCGATCTCCTCGGCGTCGGCCATCCGTTCGAGACCGTCGACGTTGAGCGGACCCCAGGCCTGCTTGTACTTCAGCCAATCCGCGTCCGGGATTCCCGGCGGGCGCACGAAGGGGGTGTCGGTGGTGCCGGGCAGCACGGCGTTGATCCTGATGCCCTTGGGTCCGTACGCGAGCGCCGCGGATTTCACCAGGCCCTGCACCGCCCGCTTGCTCGCGGTGTACGCGGCGCCGTTCGGCCGCGCCTGTTCGGCCGCCGACGAGGAGGTGCAGATGATGACGCCGCGCTGAGCGCGCAGCATGTGCGGAATCTCGTACTTGATCGCGAGGAACACTCCCCGGGCGTTGGTGGCCTGGACGTCGTCCCACTCCTCGACGCTCATTTCGTGGGGCAGTTTGCCGCCGCCGATCCCGGCATTGTTGAAGGCCACGTCGATACCGCCGTAGCGGCTCGCGACCCGGTCCACGAACGCGCGGACCTGGGCGTCCACCCGTACGTCGGCCTGGACGTACGTCGCTTCGCCGCCCGCGTCCCGGATCTCCCGTTCGACCTGGCGCCCCAGTTCGGCCCGTCGGCCGCAGAATCCGACGTGGGCTCCCTCCGCGGCGAACGCCTTCGCCGCGGCCCTGCCGATGCCGGACGTGGCACCCGTGACGAGCACCGACTTCCCCTGGAAGCGGCCGGCTTGGGTGCGGGACCTCGATGGGGCGCCGGCCGCGTGGGCGGTACCGCCGAAGGCCGCGGTGCTGAGGCCGAGAGCGGCGGCACCGCCGAAGAGGGTGCGTCGGCCCAGGACCGCGGACCGCGCGTCGGCGTCGGTGTCGCTGCTCGGGTTCGGGGTCGGGTTCGGGTTCGGGTTTGCGTTCGTATCCATGGCGATCACGCTCGCAGCCCGCAGCGGTCCTCGACTCCCTCCACTGGACTGACATCGCGGCCGGTGGGAGGAGGCGGGCTCCTCCCACGGCAGGACCCGGGCGGACCGCCGGGCACCTATCGTGAGGGGTGTGAACCGACCTTGGATCGAGCTTGCGTTCGACAGAAGATTCGCCGCCTTACGGATCCTGGCGTTCGCCGGCGTGCTGGTCGGCTACTCCCTGCTGCTTCAACGGCCGTCCGGGGCGCGGGACTGGGGTCTGGCCGCAGCCGGCCTGGTGCTGTGCCTGGTCGCGGGAAGGTGGGTGTTCGGCGCGCTGCTGGCGCAGTCGTGCCTTCTCGTCGTCGCACACGCGCTGGGATCCGACACCGTCGCCTCGTTGAAGGTGCTGGCCGCCGTCACCCTGTTCGAGTTGGCGGTGCAGCAGTCCGGGCGCCTCCTCATGGCCGGGGCGAGCGTACTGGCGCTCACCGTCGCCGTGAACCGCTTCGAGGAGCTGCCGGGCGGTTTCCTCCCGGTGCTCTACAAGATGGGCATCGTCGCGGGCACACCGCTGCTCATGGGCGCGTACGTACGCGTGACCCGCGACGCCGCACTGCGCGCGCGGGAGTACGCGACGCAGCAGGAACTCCGCGCCGAGCAACGGCTGCTGGCCGCCCGCGTGGCGGAGCGCACCACCATCGCGCGCGAGTTGCACGACCTCGTCGCCCACCACGTCTCCTCCATGGTGCTGCGCGTCGGTGTCGCCCGGCACGTCACCGCCGCGACCGGCACCACCGCCACGACCACCGACCCGCGGATCACCGAAGTCCTCGACGACCTGCACGCCAGTGCCGGCGCGGCCCTGGCGGATCTGCGGCGCCTGGTGGCCGTACTTCGTGCCCCGGACCAGACAGCACCCGACACTGGTTGCCTGGTCGCGCCCGGGGCGCTGCCGGCGGCTTTGGAGTCGGTGGTGGAACACAGCCGACAGACCGGCCTGGCCGTGAGCGCTTCCGTGGATCCCGGTGTCGCAGGGCTCGACGCGGTACGTGGCCTCGCCGTCCTCCGGCTGGCCCAGGAGGGCCTGGCCAACGCGGCCAAGCACGGCGGGCCCGGCGCACGGGCCGAGCTGGCCGTTCGGGTGGTCGACAGCGTCGTCCACGTGACGATCCACGACGACGGGGCCGGAAAGGCCCGGACTCCGGCCCCGGCCCCGGCCTCGGCCCCGGCGCCGGACACCGGTCCTTCCGGGCACGGCTTGATCGGCATGCGTGAACGCGTGGACCTGCTCGGCGGCCGGATGGACGCGGGCCCCGCAGCCCGGGGCTGGCGACTCGCGGCCGAACTGCCCCTCCTTCGAACCGACATGGAGCCCCAGCCGTGATCCGTATGCTCGTCGTCGACGACCAGCAGCTCGTCCGCATGGGACTGCGCATGCTCTTCGAACAGGCACTGGACATCGAAATACTGGGCGAGGCGGACAACGGCTCGGAGGCCGTGCGACTGGCCGAACGCCTCGCTCCCGACGTCGTCCTCATGGACCTGCGGATGCCGGGCATGGACGGCATCACGGCCACCCGCCGCATTCTGACCGCGCGCCCCGCCACCCGGGTCGTCGCCCTCACCACGTTCGACGACGACGACCACCTGTACCCGGCGCTCGCGGCCGGAGCCTGCGGATTCCTCGTCAAGGACACCCCGCCGGCCGAACTCCTGGAGGCCGTACGCCGGGCCGCCGACGGTCAGGCCCCCTTCAGCCGGGACGTACTCGACCGCCTGGTGCTCCAGGCGCTGCACACACGCTCCTCCTCGGACACGCCGACGGACGCCCCGGTCCCGGCCATCACCCCACGGGAACGGGAGGTGCTCGGACTGCTCGGCGTGGGCCTGTCCAACAAGGAGATCGCCGACCGGCTGCACCTCGGGGTCACCACGGTCAAGACGCACGTGGCCAGCCTCATGGCGAAGACGGGCCGCGACAACCGCATCCGTCTCGCGGTGCTCGCCGTCCTCACCGGCATCACTCCGGACTGAGCTCCTTCGCCTTCGTCCATGGCACGCCGTGCCGCGCAGGCCGGCCACCGCAGGTGCTGCCACGCCGAACAGACTCTTCTGCCGGTTCGAACGGGCAGAGACACCGACGAGGGTGACGTCCGAACCGACGTCGTGGGCGTACCGGCGGCGCCGCTCCGTCGTCCAGCCGTAGCCACCCTGTCTGACCCAGGTGGCGGTGAAGCGCGAGCGGACAAAGAACGAGGGGGCCTACCGACACACTACTGGTCCTTCGAACCAGCCCTGGATGCGTTGCGGACCGACTTCTGACCGGTCACGCCCGCGTCTGCAGCACCTGGCCCGGCCAGATCGCACCGTCCGACCGCAGCACCTCGAACTCCAGCGTCGCCGTGAACCCCAACTCCTCGTACTCGCGCACCAAGCGGCCGTCCTCGCCGGCCCAACAGTGCGTTCGAAGCAGCCGCGCGCCACGCCGGGCGGCCTCGGCCCGGGCATCATCGACCAGGGCCGCCATGCTGAGCTGCCGACGCCACATCCTGGTCACCAGGAATTGCAGGTAGAGCTCAGGGTCCTTCACCGGCGGAGCGAACCCCGGGACCTCGTCGGTCAGCACCGAAGCACCCTTGACGCGGTTCAGCAGGTCCCGGCAGATCCTTGTCCGTCCGGCCCGCGCGTGGCCCAGTACCTGCTTGACGATCAGCGGGGGGTCTTCCAACTCCAGCGTCTCGTACAGGTGCGGGTGCCGGTGCAGGACCAACCAGGAGTCGTAGTCGTGGAGCATCGCCACGAAGTCCTCCACCTCCTCAGGCCCGCCCGCGGTGACTTTCATGTCGCTCAAGCGCACTCCCCTGATACGTCGAGTCAACAGCCGCTGATCACCGTATCGCCGAGGATCGGTGCGCTTCAGTGCGATATCCGGCGCATCGACGGCATCGCACCCGAGGCCACGGTTGCGTCCCATGCAACATCGTGCGTCGGAGCAAAATCAGCCGAGGCCGAACGCTTCACCGCCACCCACAGAGGCAACACAGCCTGGCGCGCCGAGGTGGCATGCCGCTTCCACGCCCCCTCGTCGTCGTGGAGTACTTGACCCACCGATCTTGCCCGTTGGGCCGGTTCAGGCGGGTGGGGCGGGCGCCCAGTTCGGGGCGGGGTCCTTGGACAGCAAGGGGCGCAAGGCGCCGACCGCCGCACCGATGCAGGTGTCCCGCAGCTCGGTGCGGGTGCACGTCTCGCGCGTGAGCCAGTCCACACACAGCACCTGGACGAACACGAGCCAGGCCTTCAGTGCCGCGGAGACGGCGGCGCGCGTGCGTTCGTCGGCGAGCGGGAGAACACCGAGCAGGCGTGAGCGCAGCGAGTCGAGTTCGTCCGTCATGATCGTCTGGATGACAGGGTCGCCCGCCAGCACCCTGTTCGCGGCCAGGACGGCGTGGCGGCTGGCGATGAAGTAGTCGAGGTGGGCGTCCAGGCCCTGGGTGAGCTGCTCGACGAGGGTCGCACTGGGGTCGAACGTGGTCGCCTCCAGCAGCCGGTCGGTCGCCTGCTGGTAGACCGCCGCGAAGAGGGCGTGCTTGCTCGGGAAGTGCTGGTAGAGCAGGGCCCGGGACACGTCGGCCTGGCGGGCGACGTCCTCCATCAACACGTCGTCGTATGGGGTGGCGGAGAAGATCCGGGCGCCGACAGCGAGCAGCTGGGCACGGCGGTCGGCAGGCGTCAGGCGTCGGCGGGGCGGCACGCACTCAGATTACTACTTGACACGCGTCTACTTAAGGGGGCTACGCTGAAGCTAAGTAGACACACGTCAACTAAGGGGGTGGAGTCATGGCCAAGGCACTCCGGGTGTTCGCGTGGGTGATGGGCCTCGCCTGCACGGCAATCGGGCTGTTCCACATGGTCGGCGACAACGCCGCGATCCCGGGCGAGGCCGACGCCGGCCCCACTCTGGACAGCCTGGGCCGGTTCTTCGGCGCGATCTTCGCCGGGTACGGGCTGGCCTGGCTGTGGGCGGCCCGGCAGGACCCCGTCCCGGCGAAGGCGGTGCGGTGGCTCGCGGCGGTGTTCCTGCTGGGCGGCGTGGGTCGGTTGCCGTCCCTGGCGGTGCACGGGTGGCCGCACTGGTTCCAGGTGGCACTGACGGCTATCGAGCCGGCCTTCCCGCCGGTCTGGTTCTGGCTGGCGGATTCCGACGAGCGGGCATTCCGGGAGCGGCGGCCCGCGGGCACTCCGGCCGCCAGGCAGTCTCTTCCGGATCTTGCCTGACCCTCGCAGCCCGGCACCGTACCGCCGCGTCATGGAGACACCTCGGTGCCACTACTCCCCGCGGAGTAGCCGCACCGCCTTCCCCCGCGGGACGACCACCGCACCCCCGCAGCGGCATTCTGGCTGTCGCGCACCGGAGTTCCACGCCCACGCCACCCGCCGGGATCCCCCGCCGAATCCCCTCACCGATGATCCAGGAGATGTCATGCCCACATCAGTACGTGAGTCCCACGCGGACTCGCTCCGCCGCGCGGCCCCGCGCCCGCGCGGCGCCGTTGCGCTGCTCACCGTCTCGCTCTCCTACGCCGTTCTCACCGCCGCCTACGTCGTCACCAACCGCGCCACCCCGCAGCCCGACGCCTCCGGCCGCGACATCCTGAGCCAGTACGTACGCGACCACGGAACGGCGATCGATCTGGGCGCCTTCCTGCTGCTCGTCGCCGCCGTTCTCCTGGTGCCCCTGGCCGCCACCCTGGCCCGGCTGGTCCGGCGGGGGCAGGGACAGGACCAGGCCGCCGCGGCGCCAACAGTCCTCGCCGGCGGGCTGCTGGCCAGTGGCGCACTGGCCTCCAGCGCCGCGCTCACCTGGACCCTCGGCCGGCTTCCGCAGGACGCACCCGCAGCCCTGGCCCGTACCCTGGCTGACCTGTCCTTCCTCGCCGGGGGTGTCGGATACGCCGTGTCCTTCGCCCTCCTGGCGGCAGGCACCTGCCTGGCGGCCCGCGGGAGCGGGCTCCTGCCGCGCGCCTGCGCCACCACCGGGCTGGTCATCGCCGCCGCCGGACTGGCCGCCACCCTCACGCTCCTCGCCATCGACTTCGGCTACCTGCTGCCCGTCGTCCGCTTCGGCGGCACGGCATGGCTGCTGTGGGCCGCGTTCGCACTGTTCCGCCCGCGACCGAGCGCACCGGGGACGAACGCATGACCGCGGACGAACGCATCATCACCGCCGCCTCGCCCATGGAATCGCGCTCGGCCTGGCAGATCCCTGTCGGCGCGGCCCTTCTCCTGCTCGCGTCCGCCGCCTTCCACACGGTCGTCCTGCTGCTCACAGACGGCCCGTGGGACGGCCCCGTCTCCTGGCGGAAGCCGATCACCTTCGGGCTGTCCTTCGGTGTCAGCGTGCTGACCGTCACCTGGATCTGCCGACTCCTCCCGCTCGCCGCACGCACCCGCACCCTCCTCTTGGGCACCTTCACCACGGCGTCTCTGCTGGAGACCGGTCTGATCACCCTGCAGGCGTGGCGCGGTGTCCCGTCGCACTTCAACACCGAGACCACTTTCGACACCTTCGTCACGCGCGCCCTCGCGGCCGGCGGCGTCACCCTCATCGCGGTCGTCGTCGCACTCACCGTCGCCGCACTGCGCCCCCACCCGCAAGCCGCCCCCAGCATGCGGCTCGCGCTCCGCGCCGGACTGGTGGCGCTCACCGGCTCCATGGCGGCTGGAGCCGTGATGATCGCCTACGGACTGACGCTGGAGGGAGCGGGCCGCGCGGCCGAGGCTTACCAGGCAGCGGGCTTCCTGCGCCCCGCCCATGCCGTCACCATGCACGCCGTCCTGCTGCTGCCCTCCCTGGCCTGGCTTCTGAGCCGTACCAGACGGCCGGAGGCGCAGCGGCTACGCCTGGTACGCCTCACCGTCGCCGCGTACGGTGCCGTCGTCGTACTGGTCACCTCCGCGGCCGCGGCCGGCCTCACCTTCGCCACCCCGGCCACCACAGCCGTGGTGAGCGCGGGCGTCACGATGGCTCCCGCATGCGCGTTCCTGGCACTCGGCGTAGCGCCGGGCGTACGTGAGAACCGCGGATCGACCAGGCCCGGCAACCGGGAACTCGCCCATGGCACGCACCGCGCCGCCCCCGTCGGCGGCCTGGACGACGACGACCGGAGGTATGACACGTGACGCGGACCGCGAGCAAGAAGCACGCCGGGACCGTCTCAAGCGCGGGCAGCGCAGAGGCCGCAGCCCGCCCGGCACCCCACCCCCGAGCACCGCGGACACCGCCCGCCGCCGGCAAGGTCCGGCGTCTGCCCCAGCGGTGGCGCAAGGCGATCCTCACCCTCCATGTGACGGTGGCCGTCGGCTGGGTGGGAATCGAGATCGGCCAGCTCATCCTCGGGCTGGTCGGCCTCACCACCGACGACGCCGGAGTCGTCCGCGCAACCCGCGTCGTCATGGAGATCCTCGGCATCGAACTGATCGCCGGTTTCGCCTGGACGACCCTGCTGACCGGCCTGCTCCTCGCGGCAGCGACGCAGTGGGGCCTGCTGAAGCACTGGTGGATCGTGACCAAGCTAGTCATCACCGTCGCCCTGATGCTGAACGGCCACTTTTTCCTCCAGCACTGGCTGCGAGAACAGGCAGAGGTGGGCAAGGCCCCTGAATCCCTCAGCCTGCAGCTGGTGATCGTCATGAGCATCGCCCTGGGGCTGCTGGTCACGGCGACGGCACTGTCGATCTACAAGCCCTGGGGCAAGACCCGCCGCGTCCGCCGCCGCCCTGCGGCTGGTGGCCCCGTGGACCACCGAGAGGCCCCGTCTACCCTGGCCGCATGATGGATGCGGGGGACTTTCGGGTCGGTGACGTGCTGTCGGTCACGTGCCCCTTCACGGTTACCAGGGTCGAGCAGGGTGTCACCTGGGATCACATAGCGGTGCGATGGCCGTGGTGGGAAATCGACGGCGACAACGAGTTCGCGCACTGGAACGGGATCGTTGCCCTAGGCGTGGGCGGCAGCGAGTACGTCGCGCCTGAGGTGGAGGCCGAACTGTTCCAAACGGACCCTCAGCCCGAACAGCTGAAGGCCGGAGACGTCTGCCGGGTCGGCGTGCCGCCCACGGTGGTGCACGTAACGGCCGTCGACCGCCACGATCCCCCGCTGGAGACTGCCTGGCTGCCGCATCCCACCCAGACCGTGACCGTGCTGCGCCGAGGCCTGTCCTATCGCGAATTCCCGGACGGGAGCCACCTCGATGGCTCGGGGTACGGCATCCACCCCGGCGACGGGACCCCCTTCACTTTCGAGCTGCTGATGCGTCCGTACGCATCTCTCCAAGTGGGCGACGAAGTAGCCGACATCATCGGCCGGGCATGGCGGTTCGACGGCCCCTGGGACTGGACTGCCTTCGATGGAGAGCCGGCCGGTGCGGGCCCTGCGTGGCCACTCGTCCTGCTCACCCGGGCAGGGAAGCCGTGCTCCGTCGAGGACGCTGAAGCAGTGGCCGCAAGCACTGCCAGCGGTTCGCACCAGGAGACGGTCCGAGACTGGATGGCACTCACGAAGGCCTCGCCGACCCCTTGACCCGTCGGGATGTCTGCGGGGCTTCTCCCGTGGCTGAGCACGGATCTCACTGCAAGGCAGCCAACCCTACAGCGCACGGTCACAATGACTGAAGCTGCGCCATCTTGAAGTAGCTGGTCAGGGTGCTGGTGTGACACCGGTTCGGGGTGCGCGTACTGGTCGTGGGCGGCAGTCTGGGGTGTAGATCGTCTGGCGGGAGTGGGTTTGTGGATTCCCGTCCGTCGTCGCCGGTGCCGCTCCTACGCTCCGGCCCATGATGGATCCCGAATTGCTGGAGCGGATCGCCGCGCGGCGTGCGGAGCTGGACGGACTCGAAGAACAGCT
>NZ_JBFBFP010000074.1:0-25601 GCF_040684275.1 Streptomyces sp. NPDC091371 | reverse complement strand
GCCACGACCACCACAGCCAACCCGCCGTCCGGCAGAAACCCTGCAGGTCATCGCGGCCGTCGCACCCCCATCAGACCCCTAAGTCAACGGCATTGGTGTTAAACGTCAAGCTGAACGTCACTCTTCGTTTCGATGTCCCGGAGGCCGGATCGGCAACAGGCACTGCCGGGCAGGACCAGTGGGCTGGCCGCGCAGACCTCCGCTCCGCCGACCCCAGGTCCCTCGGCTACACCAGCCCCGGGCCGCGGGCTGACACGGGTCGCGGAGACGGCGTGGACAGCTCAGGTGCGGGGTTCCAAGTCCCCCAGGCCCAGGGTCCGGAGTGTGTGCTCGGCCATCCGGAGGTGGCCAACGGTGTTGGGGTGGGCCGGGTCGTCGAGCCAGGCGATCGGGTCGGCGCCGTCGAAGTGCGCGTTCCAGTACGCCTCGTGGTCGACCAGCAGCGCGCCGGTCTCCTTCGCGAGCTCCCGTACGGCCTGTGCGTACGCCGGGAGAGTGCCGCGGGCCTCGCGGCCGGCGATGCTGACGAGCACCGGGGTGTGGAGGACGATCTGGGTATCCGGACCCGTGCGCTCGACGATCCGGCGCATGGCGTCCCGGAACTCCGCCAGCCCGGCCAGACCGGCGCGTGCGTCGTTCGTGCCGAGCGATATGGACAGGACATCGGGTGCGAAGCGTCCGATCAAGTGCTCGTAGGAACCGAGCACGTCCACGGCGCGCCAGCCGGAGACGCCCGTGTTGACGACGATGTCGGTCAGCCGGTCCAGCTCCCATCTGACCCGTTCCTGCAGGTGTTCTACCCAGCCGCGCGCGCCGTGGGTGTGCAGTACGGCCTGGGTGATGCTGTCCCCGGTGGCCACCCAGGTCATGGGTGCTGCAGAGAGGCGGATCATGCCGTTTTCCTCCAGTGTGCGGTCACGGCCCCGGCGGCTGCCGGCTGCCCCAGGTCCTGCTCAAGATCAGAAAAATAGCCTATTCACGCTCTTCTGGGTGAGCTCCGCAGGGCGTTCCGGCAAGCCTTCGCTGGCGGCTTCTGAGCGCGGACCGGGCCGTGGACCAGGGCGTTTTCCGTCACCCGCTCAGGTTTCGCCAGCTTCGCGTGGTCGTGACCGTGCAGGACGTCCGCCTCCCGGCAGGTCGGTGAGGACCTCGTCGAGGCCGACCCCGGCCATCCTTTCGAGGGGGTGCGGTTCAGCTCGGGGTGAGGGAGCCGCGACGAGTTGGACGTGGTGCTGGTGAGGCCGGATCTGTGGCGGAGGTGAGCGGCGGTGCCAGGACTGGCGCCGGGGCATCGAGGCCGCATGGCGGTACCGCGAGCGCGAGCAGCACCTGGGGGTGCCCTACGACCACGCCGAGGGCGCGTACCCCCTCGGGCGGTGGCTGTCCGACCAGCGCCGGACGTTCCGGGCCAGGAACATGACCGGCGAACGGGCCGCGGAGCTGGAGGAGCTCGGGATCGTGTGGGACACCGCCGACCAAGGGTTCGCGGAGAACCTCGCGGCCGCGCGGGCGTACTACGAGCAGCACGGGACCCTGGCCGCGCCGCGGCATGCCACCGCGCTGAACAAGCCGGTCGGGCAGTGGCTGACCAACATCGGCCGGCCCGGCGGGCTCGGCAAGGACCCCGTACGCGAGGAGCGGAGGGCCGCCGCCCTCGCCGCCATTGACGAGGACTGGAACCCGAGCGAGCTCGGGTGGACGGTGGACTGGCAACGCCAGCACGCGGGCCTGCTGGCCTGCTGGCCTGCTGGCCTGCTGGCCTGCTGGCCTGCTGGCCTGCTGGCCTGCTGGCCGATGGTGCGCGCCTGGCCAGCGTGGTGCCGGGGGTGACGTGGCACGGCGAGGACATCGGTCGGTGGCTGGCCCCCCAGCGCCGCGACTTCGGCCGGCTCAGCCAGGAGCAGCAGCGTCGGCTGACCGAGTTCGGGGTGAAGCCAGCCGGGCCGTACGAGCCCGCACGGCGGCCGCGACGACCGGCGCGGCACGACGTCCGGACGCGGCGCGGAAGCCTTCCACAAAGGCGTCCAGGCCCTCACGCAATACCTCGAACGGGAAGACGGCGGCCTCCCCTGCCGGGCCCACGACGAACACCCCCGACGGAACCGAGCATCGCACCGGGGCCTGGATCGTCAACCAGAAACAGCGCCGCGACCGGCTCCACGCCGACCAGCTCGCCGCCCTGGCCGCCCTCGGAGTGGAGTGGGCGCAGCCGAGCTAGATGTACGTCGGGACCTCCGGCGGGTCGGGCCAGGCCGGCACGGTGCCGGCGCGTTCGGCCGCTGCACGGCGGCGCTGTAGGGCCGTGCAGCGGATGCCGCCGCCGGGGTGCCACTCCAGCACCGGACCGACTGCCCGGCCGTGCTCGGCGCAGGAGTCGGCCGGGACCAGGCCGCCGCAGTCGTGGCGGTGGCACACGCACTCCTCGCCCGGGCCGACGCACGGCACCCCGTGCCGGACCACCCCGCCCGCCGCCCCCTCTGCGGTGCCTCGCAGGCTGGCCGGCCACGCCAGTGTCACCCGCAGGCCACCCGCAGGCCACCCGCCCCCGAACGGAACCGCTCGATCACCCGCACCCGGCCCAGCACCGCCAACGGCACCGTCCCCGGCGCAGTCAGCCGACCCACCGACGCCCCGAACTCCCCCGCCGTCAGAGCGGCCAACTCGTCGGCGTCCGCATCGGTGAACCAGGCAGACAGCTGGTCTGCCTCCTCGGCGTCGTCGGCCAACACCAGGCGCGGGCCATCGAGCCGGAACCAGGACGGACGCCGCCCGGCGCCGACCACGACCAGCGAGGCCGATGACATGCCGATGGGGACGCCGATCTTGTCGTGGGCGAGCAGCCAGGCCACGATCGCCGGGCGGTCGAACTGCGGATGCACGTCCGCGCCGGCGGCCGGGGCGGGGAAGTCGGCATGGCGGCGGCGCCAACACGCCACCGCGGCCCAGCCCACCCGGGCCATCCGAGCCACCTCCGCCAACAGCACCCGGTCCCGGCCCGGGACAACCGGGGCCAGGGCCGCGAGCGGGGACCGTGCGCCCGCAGGAGCGGCGTGTACCGCCCGCCAGTCGACCAGGGGGCGCACGACCGGAAGCAGGGCTACGGACTCCGCCGAGTACAGCGGGACCGTGGTCACGCCGCCCTGCCGCTTGTAGTCGATCTCCACCGAGCCCACCGGGGCGACCCAACCGAGCCTGACCACCTGGTCCCAGTCGACTTTACCGATCGTCGGGGTGACCGGATCGACTTTGACCTGGGGCAATGCATGGCGTAGATGTCCGCGATGTGTGAGCCTGAGCGCCGAGGTCTACTGCCGCACGGAGATCATGAGGCCGGTGGAGCTCATTGGTGGGTTGGTGCAGGTGGTGTGAAATCGAGCTGTTGCTCGGTGCGCTCAAGCCAACTCCGGTACCAGTGCGCGAAGTCATGCCCGGTCGACACGATCCCGCCGTCCGTCGGTCTCAGGTCCTCCCAGATAGCACCTCGGTGCGGGCCTGTCATCACGATCAGTGACGCATAGCCGCAACCCTGCTCGCTGAGGAAAACCGCACCCGCCTCCCGTGCGTCATTCAGCTCCTCGTAGCGCGCATCCCAGGCCGTGTACGCGTGACGGAACTCGTCGTCGGAGGCAAAGGCTTCCAGCGTGGGCTCCTGTGCCTCCATCGCGGCGATCTCGCTCTGCAGCGCCTCGGCCACGAAGGGCCGTCCGGCGAACTCGGCGGTAGTCGGCTGCCCGGGGTAGGCAAGCCCGATGCCGAGCCACTGCCACCTACCGTCGTTCAAGGTCGGTGTCATCAGGCCGTAGTAGGGGCCGGCTCCCCCTCCTCCGACACGGAGCAGAAAACTCCGATACTGCGCGGGCAGACCAACGCCCAGGTCCGCCTCCAGTGCCTGGAGCTGCTCCTCCCCCATGACCGGACCGAGGCGAAAGCCATGGCCCTTCGCCCCGAAGACTTTGTCTGCTCTGGGGTGTTCGGCGAGCCGGAGCACCCGCTCCCGCACTCCCGCCCACATGTCGTCAATCATGGGCACACGCTAGTGAGACGAGCACCGCACCGGCATGCGATTTTCCCCCGGAGCACGGGTGCCCAGCGCACGCTGCCCCCTGCTGTAGCCAGCGTGACCACTCGTGCACCGACATTCGTTCCTGCTCCTCACCTACACAGCCAAGTGGGAGACGGGGCGGAATCCGCCGGTCAGTGGGCCCCCTGGTCTGGCAGGAGAGCTTCGAGGAGCTCGGCTTCGAGATCGGAGATTCGCCTCTCGGCGAACCGCAGGTTGGAGCGGGCGCCTTCGAGGCGTTCCTGCAGGGTGCGGTGATCACGGGTGAGCTGGTGGACGCGGTGCCTGAGGGTGGTGTTCTCAGTGACGAGTGCCTGGACGGACTCACCGGGGACCATCTGGTCGAAGTCGCGTAGCTGACCCATGAGTTCACCTATCTGCTGCCGCTGGGCGAGCACCTCCTTCTGGGCTCGGGTGAGCTCGGCCTCGGCATTCAGGGCGCGTTCGCGCCAGGTCGCCTCGATGTGGTCGTGCTGTTGCTGGGTCTGGCGGTTGTGGCGGCTTCGGCTGTCGGTGACCGCGTTCTGGACGAGTGTGCGGGCGTCGGTGTTCTCGTAGAGGAACGTGGCTGAGACATCTGCCCGCTGGGCGATGGCCCGGACGGTCACGCGGCTGCGTTCGCGTCGGAGGTGACCGATTGCGGTCTTGACCTGTTCGAGCTTCTGCTCGGTCTGCCGGCGGCGCGCGGCGATGGCCGCGGCGGTGGATTCCGGTCTCATGCGGCCTCATCCTCCGCTTCGTGCCTGGCCAGTGTCTGGGCCCGGAAGGCGGTGCTCCAGACCCGGCCGAAGTAGTCCTGCGGCCGGCGGAGGTCGAGCGTGAGGGCCTCGTCCAGCAGGCCGATGGCGTCAAGGGCCTTCTCCAGGCCGACGATCGCGCGGGCGGTCGGCTCGAATACCTCGTGCAGGAAGTCAGCGGTCGCGCTGTCGGGTGCGCGCTCGGCCAGCGTGCGCCACTGCTCGCGCTTGCGGTGCCAGTAGACGAGATCGGCGCCGGACATGACGAACTTGTCGCAATTGTGGCAGTCCATGTTCCAGGGGCAGGTGTCGCCGTTGACGACGGGCTGAAACGTGCAGAACCCGCCCTCGGCCGGGGTGGACCGGCGGGTGAGGTCGATGGCCAGCGCTTCGGCCTCCTCCCGACTCATCGGCTCGCCGCTGGAGAGTAGGACGCCCGGCTCGGCGGAGCCGGGTCCGGAGACCCAGACGGCGTTCAGTGCGTCGTTGAGCCGTGGGTCGGTGTTGGCCAGGTGCGTGTAGTGCTCGGCCATGCGCTCGGAGACCTGCCCCAGGTAGCGCTTGACGTGGGAGAGGTTCGCACCGTTGCGCAGGAGGTTGGTGGCCAGGGTGTGCCTGGCCTGGTGTGGGACGCAGTGCGCGATGTCAAGCGTGTCGACCCAGCTGCGGAACGCGCTGTTGAACCAGTTGTGCGACACGCTGTGCGTGCCGTCACGGTTGGTGGACCGGCGGGGGAACAGCGCGAGGCGGGGCCGTTCCTCGCTGGTCGGCGGGCGTCCGTGGTTCTGGACGAACCTGGCGACGGTCTTGGCCTGGCGCTTCTCGATCCGCTCGTAGAGACGTTCGGGGATGCGGATCGCCTGGTCGTAGTTGCCCACCTTCGTCTGGTCATGCCAGAACATCGGGATCCGGTTGAGCCGCCCGATGCAGTCCAGGCGGACTTTGGAGACCTCGGTGCCCCGGCGGCCGGTCAGGACCAGGGCCTCCCAGATGTCCCGCAGGCCCCGGTCGTCGATGTCGAAGGTCTCCAAGCGGGCCAGGTTCGCCTCGTTCGCCAGCGCGCGGGCGACGTCGTCGGGGAAGGGCCGGCGGCGGCCCGCCTTCACGGTGTAGATCGGAAAGGTGACGATGAACGCGCGCCCCAGGCCGATCCGCTCGGCCTCGCCCAGATCCAGTGCGGCCCGGAGCACCCGGCGGACGTTCGAGAACGTCGTGGCCATGGTGCCGTTGGTGACGACGGTCTGCTCCGCCTTGTTGCCGACGGTGTAGAGGCCGAGGGAGCGCAGGCCGTGTTTGGCGCGGTGGCGCTGGTCGGCGACGAAGTCAACCGCGTGGGCCTCGGTCAGCAGGGCGGGGTCGTGTCCGCCGCCCGGCGCGTGGGCCTCCAGGAACGCGCTGAGTTCCACGCATCCGCGGCGCGGGGCCGAGACCGTGCTGAATCCGCGCGGCGGGTCGACGGTTAGCCGGGAGTCCATGAAGTCCCAGAGGAGATCGCGGAGCCAGCGCTGGCTGACTGCCGAGAGGTCGACAACCGTGCTGCGGTGGTTGAAGTGGACGCCGTAGTGCTCGGTCTCGATGAACCCGGCGTCCTTGGTGTCCGCGCGGGTGAAGTAGATCTGCCGCAGGTAGTCCAGCATCACCCTGGCGACCTGGCCGGGGTGCTGGGCCGCCGCCTGGTGGTCGAAGTCGATCAGCGAGTCCACCGCCTGGTCGCGGCAGGCGTTGATCAGGTACTGAATCCAGGGCAGAGGCCAGCGTCCGCCCTCGAACTGCTGCTGTGTGTGGTGGAACAGCGCCCATTTGATCTCGGCCTTGACCAGGGGCCGCAGCCCGAGCAAGGTCAGCCGTCCGTTCATCCGGGTCACCGGGCTGCTGTTGGTGCACCACTGCCGGAAGGTTGCTTCGTCCTGGTAGGTGACCGGGATGGTCCCGCCCTGCTCCAGAATCCGCGGCGTCCAGCCCGCCGGAAGCCGGGCGCCGCCCGGACTGCCCTGCTGCTGGTAGCGATAGCGGTGGCGGCCACACAGCCTCAGCGGATGATCGGCAGTGTCGGCGCAGGAGATCACCTGGCACTTGCCGAACCCGGGCAGCTCCTGCTGGGTGGCGAGCCAGGCGGCCAGATCAACTGCACGTCCCGACTGCCGGCGGAGCTTGTTGTAGCTGACGAAGCGCCGCGAGTGCAGGAAGCACAGCCCCTCCCGGCTCCGGGCCGGGGTCTGGGGGCAGAGCAGACAGGGGCGGAAAGTGCGCTGGCTGCGCGAGGCGAGCGGCTCCGCCTGCCGCAGGAACTCGGCGATGTTGCCGCCCTCGTCACGCCAGGCGTACCACTCGTCGGCGTGCGTCGCGCAGAACGTCTTCGTCGGCGTCTGCGACCGCTCGCATGCGGAGACCCGGCAGTTCCAGCCGTAGACGTCGTTGTCACCCGGGATGGTGATGCTGTCGGGCCGAAACAGCGGGTCAAAGGTCGGCGCCGCGATCAGTGCGTGGAGCATCTCCAACCGGTCGGAACCCGTGCGGGTCGTCGCGGTGCGGGCGGCGCTCAGCAGCGGGAGCGTGGTCACTGCGTCTCACCCCAGACCGCGTGCAGGGCCGCAATGAACTCCGGCGAGTGCTGGTCAGGATGTCCGTAGACCTCATCGACCGTCTGGGCGGAGGCCCAGTTTCCGGCCTCCTTCGCCACCAGCAGGTCGTTGCCGGAGGCGTCGAGGATTCCGGAGGTGAAGCTGTGCCGGAACTGGTGGGGCTTGATCCGGCCGGGCAAGTTAGCGCGGCGGCCAGCCCGGCGGAGCATTCCGCGGGCACCGTCAGCGCTCCACGGCTCACCCCGTCGCAGCCCGGCCAGCTGGATCAGCAGCATGCCGTGGCCCGCCGCGTGCTCGGCGTACTCGGTCGTCATGTACTCGAAGTAGGCGCTGGTCATCGCCGGACTCACCCGGACGATCTCGCCGCCCGTGATCACGCCGTCCCGCAGCCACCAGTCGGCCTTTCGTTTCGCAGCGGCCCGGTTCGGGTTCCCCCAGCGATGACAGACGTGTAGGTGCGGACTGCGGCACTCACCGCAGTCCGCACCTGCCCGAAGGTGCAGGTCGACCAGGTGCAGGCCGGTCAGGCCACCGACGCGCAGGCTGGTGTCGGACAGCCAGGTGACTACCAGCCTGTCGCGCGCCGTGTTGACCACCTGCAACAGCTCGGGCCGGGCCCCATCGGGGAGCATCTTCGGGTGGCGCCGACGCCCGCGGCGAGGAGCCAGCGGGTTCGCCGGCACCGATGTCTTCACGTGGCCCAGCAGGGCCCGGTTCCGGTCGGCCCTGGTGGGAAGCCGTCTCACCTCCAGCGCGGTCCGCAGCTCCGGATTTACCCCGGACGCGCACTGATGCAGATAGAAGCCCTTCAAGCATGCGGCCAGGACCTGCAGGGCCGACGACCCGTATGGGCGTTTCGGCGGGATCCGCCAGCGCTGCCCCCACGGCATCGGCACCTGTGCGCCCACCGCCCCCATGTACCGGTGCAGATCCAGCAGCCGCACCGACTCGGTGACCAGCCGCTCCCGGACCCGCCACCGCAAGTGATCCACCAGGTAGTAGGCGTAGGTCTTCTGCGTCCCGCTGCCCTCGTAAGTACGCAGGAAGGCGTCGGACTCCTCATCGACGGTCCCGTCCGGCCACACGACTGTGTACGACCACCCACCTCCAGCCCGCTTCATGGGCTGTACCCGAAGGTCGTCCAACACCATCCCACTTCGCATCCCGCCGCTTCTCCCCACGCATCGCCCACGCGCCGAAGAGGCTTTCCACGACCGGTAAACGAGAACGTCATCGCTCTACAGACCGCTCCAACGAGTGATCCGGACACCCTCACTTCGCTCGGTAAAGTCGACTCGGCGGACACCAAGGCGCCGGGCCGCCTGGTCCGGGCCGAGGGGAACGTGTTGGTCGAGCAGGACCGGCAGGTCCCGGCGGCGCGCGAGGGCGGCCACCTGGTCCGGGTGGACGTCGGGAAACTCCGTGTCCCCGCCGAGGCGGACCAGCAGGCCGGCCCCGGCCAGGTGACCGACCGCCGAGGCGGTGACCCTCGGCCTGCACCGCAACGGCTCCCCCAGAGCCTCCGTCAGCCGGTCCGCCGCCCACCCCGCCCCGACAGGGCCGCGCAGCGCTGCCCGGACCGCCTCCGGGTCGGCGGCCTCCACCACGGCCCGCGACCACAGCCCCGGGCCGGCATCGGCCGGCGGGACCAGGCCCGAGCCGACCGCCCACCGCCAGGCCGCCAACGGCACCCGCAGCCGTCCCGCAGCCTGGCTTTCGTCGTAGCTCTCACGTACCGAACGCGCCATGAAACGCACTCCGATCCACATCGACCGGCCCGACGATCGAGCCGCGCCGGAAACATCCCGGAACATCCCGGTTTCTGTCAATAGCCCTAGTTCTGCGGCGAGTTGGGAGCACACAGCTAGATCCGCCTACGCGTACGCGAGGGCCGGATTCACCCCTGCGGGGGACTGCGAACCGGCGCCAGACAGGCGGAAGCGGGGGCCGCCACCGCGACCCCCGCCACCGCCCCGGACGCCCTGCAGGTGCTCGGCCGGCTCCGCCGCGAAAGTGCCGCCGTGCACGCCGTACAGCGGGGTGTCCATCAGCCGGAACCGCTCCCCGCGGCCCCCGGGCCGCCGAACGGTGACGACGGCGCCCGGCTGCCCGGAACTGGCGAACCGCTCCGGGTGAACGTCGGCGGTGAGCGGGGTGTACCAGCGGGTGATGCGCTCCATAAACCCGCCCTAGATGATCTAGGCATGCGGAGGTATGTCCGGGCGATCGGGGTGCCGGGGCGCCGACTATGGCGCTCCGTGGCAATCCGGGGAGATCATTCACGCTTTCGTGAATTCAGGGATCGCTGTACTGTCGAAGGATGCTGACCGTTGCCTCCGACATCGAGGTGCTGGCCCGTTTCGGCCGCGCGCTCGCCGACCCGATCCGCTGCCGGATCCTTCTCGCCCTGCGCCAGGCGCCGGCCTACCCTTCCGACCTCGCGGACGCGATCGCCGTCTCCCGGACACGGCTGTCTAACCACCTGGCGTGCCTGCGGGACTGCGGTCTCGTCGTCACCGTCCCGGACGGGCGCCGCACCCGTTACGAGCTCGCAGACGAACGCCTCGGCCACGCCCTGGACCACCTGCTGGCCGCGGTGGTCGCGGTCGAGTCGGACCAGACCTGCCCCGACGCCGCCACGGAGGGCTGCTGCTGATGGCCTCCATATCCATCGGGCCGTCCCCGGCCCGCCGTGACGCCCTCGCGAAGCGGATACGCCTTCTGGTCGCGGCGACGATCACCTACAACGTCATCGAGGCGGTCGTCGCGCTCACCGCCGGGACGCTCGCGTCGTCGACCGCGCTGATCGGCTTCGGGCTGGACTCCGTCATCGAGGTGTCCTCCGCCGCCGCGGTCGCCTGGCAGTTCTCGGCACGCGACCACGCGGTGCGCGAGGCCCGGGAGAAGACCACGCTGCGGATCATCGCGGTCTCCTTCTTCGCGCTGGCCGCGTACGTGAGCATCGACGCCGTCCGCGCGCTGGCCGGCACCGGCGAGGCCGACCGCTCGATCCCCGGCATCGTCATCGCCGCCCTCTCCCTGGCGGTCATGCCTTTCCTCTCGGCCGCCCAGCGCAAGGCCGGCCGCGAACTCGGCTCCGCCTCCGCGGTCGCGGACTCCAAGCAGACCCTGCTGTGCACGTACCTTTCCGCCGTGCTGCTGGTCGGCCTGGTCCTCAACGCCACGCTCGGCTGGTCCTGGGCCGACCCGATCGCCGCCCTCGTCATCGCCGCCATCGCGGTCAAGGAAGGCCGCGACGCCTGGCAGGGCAAGGGCTGCTGCGCCCCCACCGCCCACACGTCGGCCCCCGTCGGAGCGGCCGCGGCCGAGGCGGACGCATGCGGCTGCAAGCCGGGCTGCACCTGCTGCTCGTGAACATCTCATTGCCGCCCCGCCCTCCCTCTGGGTGCTCCGTCGATACTGACCGGGCAATCACGGAGCGGCGGGGGCAGCGGTGGAGTGGACGATCTGGGCCGGGTTCGCGGCTGGCCTGCTGATCTCGACGGTGACCGCGCCGGTCGGCGTCTCGGGGGCGGTCTTCCTGCTGCCGGTCCAGCTCAGCATCCTCGGCGTGCCGAGCCCCGCGGTCACGCCGACGAACCTGCTGTTCAACGTCGTCGCCGGGCCAGGCGCACTGTGGCGCTACCGCCGCGACGGCGCTCTGCGCGGCGGCCTGGCCCGCCGCCTCGTCGCCTGGACACTGCCCGGCGTCATCACCGGCGCCGCCCTCCGCGTCTACGCCCTCCCCGGCCCCGACGTCTTCCGCATCCTGGTCGCCGCGCTCCTGCTGCCGCTCGGCGCATGGCTGTGCCTGCGCACCCTGCACCCCACCCGGCGGCGACCGGACGTGGCCGAACCGTCGGCACGCCTACTCGCCGCTCTCGCCATGACGGTCGGGGTGGCCGGCGGGATCTACGGGATCGGCGGCGGTTCCCTGCTCGGGCCCATCCTCGCCGCCCGCGGCATGCCCATGGCCCGCATCGCACCGGCCACCCTCGCCGCCACCTTCACGACCTCCCTCGCCGGGGCCGCCGCGTACGCCCTGCTGAGCCTGGCGAGTCCCGGGCCCGTCGCGCCCCACTGGTGGCTGGGTCTGGCCTGCGGCGCCGGAGGGCTGATCGGCGGCTACCTCGGCGCACGGCTCCAGCCCCGCCTTCCCGAAACCGCGCTCCGCCTCCTGCTCGGCGCCCTCGCGGCGGCCCTCGGCGCGGTGTACGCCACCCAGGCCCTGGCCTGAGCCTGAGGCGGCCGGCTCAGGCGACAAAGCCCCCGCACCCCCTGCCCGATGAGCCGCTCACGGCTGGCCCTCAGGCCACGCGGGCTCTGAGGCGGGCCGGGCGTCCTGACGTTGGCCGTTCGCCCCCTACCAAGGTCTTGCTCCGCGCCCGTCGGCACCGGCCTGGCAGCCGTCCAGACCGGCGGACGGGACGACGTCACGCAGGGACGAAGAGCGGCGGGTGATCGAGCACGCGGGGCTTGTACTCGACCAGCTGGATGCGGCCGTCGAAGGTGCGGTGCTCGATCATCTCGAGGGCAACGTCCGGATAGCCGTCGTAGATGCGTTCTTCGCCCGTGGCCCCGGTGATCACCGGGAACATCACGACCCGGAAGCGGTCGACGAGTCCGGCTCGTAGCAGGGACCGGCACAGGCTGAGGCTGCCGATCGTGCTGAGGAGCCCCGAGCCGCTCGACTTCATGGCGCGGACCGCCTCGACGGCGTCGTCGCGGACAAGCGTTGAGTTGGCCCATGTCAGTGGCTCCTTGAGTGAGGAGGAGAACACCACCTTGGGCGCTTGCGTGAGCTCGTCGACGGACGTCTCTTCTTCGGGCCTGAGCTCGTCTTGGCCATTCGGGACCTCGCCTGCGGCGAAGCCCGACATCAGGCGGTAGGTGTTCGCTCCCATCAGGTAGGTGGCCTCGGGCTGCTCGCCGAGCCATGCGAGGTACTCCGGGCCCTCGAGGCCCCAGAACCCGGGCCATCCCTCTCCCGATGCATGGCCGTCGAGGGAGGTGATGAAGTCGACGAGAAGCTCCGACATGGCGGTGTCCTTTCCTTGGGTGTCACGAGCTTGGACCGACCGGGAGCAACAAACTCATCGGCCGCGCTGTGGAGTAACGAGGAAACGGCCCGGGCCAACCATCACGCTCAGCCGGGCCACAGCGCTCAATGGCCAACTGAAACGCTCAGTGTGCGACACGAAGTCGCTCCAGGTAGGTAAGGATTCCCAATGACCGTTGTCAAGCGTCGGAGGTGTCTACTGGGTCCTGCCGATCGCACGCCGGAACCTTGCCCATGGAGAGGTCGGCAAGGTGACGTCAGTGGCTTCATCCGGAGAGCCAGCATCGTGCGCCGTGGCGGTCCGCTCTGCTGGGTCCTCGTGAGCGTCTCCGCGGAATGCGACGGCGTCCTCCCCGATCCCGACAACCTCCAGGAGGGTGTCCAGGGCCTTGTCGGCTTGCTCATGCGGCTCGGTCAGCCAGACATACGAGACGCCCACCGGATTGCCGTCGTGCTTGCTGATCGCGAAGCTGAATCCCTTCAGCCGGAACAGTACGACGTCGAGCTCGTCCAGCCCGTCCCACGACCGCTCCACGTGCAGACGTAGCCGCTGGGCCACGGGCTGCACCGGCAGCGCCAGCACTCCGATCATCTGGAATAGCGGGGCGTGGTGTTCCCAGACGCTGTACTGGTAGGCGGGGTTCTTGCCGGTGTAGTAGGACGGTTGTGTAGCCGGCTGCCAGTCGGGCTCAGGCCCCGGGACCTCGATCTCTGTCACAGCAGTTCCTCCCCACGGCCTCCAGCCAACTGGTGATCAACCTACCTTCACCGGGTCGGCCAGCGTTATGCGGCGCTGGTCAGGCCCGGTTGCGGTGGCTGGGCTGTCCAGTGGCGTTGGTCGCGGATGAGGGCCCACAGAACGTCGAGGCGGCGGCGAGCTAGGGCGAGAATCGCCTGCTTGTGACTCTTGCCTTCGCCTCTCTTCCGGTCGTAGAAGGTCTTCGAAGTGGGGCAGAACCGGGCGGCGATCTGGGCGGAGAGGTAGAAGACGCGCAGGAGCCGGCGGTGGTAGCGGTGTGGCCGGCGCATGTTGCCGCTGATGCGACCGGAGTCCCGTGGGACCGGTGCGAGTCCGGCGACGCCAGCGAGTCGGTCCGAGCTGCCGAAGGCATCCATGTCGCCGCCGGTGCAGGCGATGAACTCCGCCCCCAGCAACGGGCCCATGCCGGGCATGCTGAGGACTACTTCCGCGTGGCGGTGCTCGCGGAAACGGACCGCGATCTGTGCGTCGATTTCAGCGATCTCGTCGTCCAGAGCCAACACCGCCCTGGCCAAGGTGTTGACCACGGCCGCGGCAGTTCTCTCCCCGGCCACGGCGGTGTGCTGGGCCTTTGCCGCGGCGACGGCCGCGTCAGCCACTGGCTGGGCGCCACGGACTTTGCGGTTCTTCAGCCAGGTCGCGAGCCGGCTCGGGCCGACCCGGCGCAGACCAGCTGGTGTTTGGTAACCGGTTAGCAGGACAAGCGCCGCTTTGGAGGCGGCATAGTCAAAGGCCCGCTCGAGAGCGGGGAAGAACTCCAGAAGCTGTGCTCGCATCCGATTGATGGCGCGGGTGCGGTCAGCGGCGAGATCGTAGCGGCGGGCGGTGAGGATCTTCAGGTCCACCGCGATCTCGTCCCATTCCTGCAAGGGCTGCAGGTCCCGGCGCATCCGTGCCTGGTCGGCGATGACGTAGGCGTCCTTCGCGTCGGTCTTGCCGTCGCCTCGGTAGCCGCGGGAGGCGTGGTGGACGGTGCGGCCGGGAATGTAGAGCAGCTGCTGGCCGTGGCTGGTCAGGAGAGCGATCAGCAGAGCCCCGCCGCCGGCGTTCAGGTCGATGGCCCAGGTCACCGGGCAGTCCTCGGCCAGTGCGAGGACGTCGCCTATCAGCTCCAGGAGCTCTGGCTCGTTGTTGGGCACCCGGCGCGAGAGCACCTTCGTCCCGTCCGCGTCGATTACCGTGCAGTGATGCGCGGCTTTGCCGGCATCCGTCCCCGCCCAGAGCTCGGGCACCCGAGCCTCCCTCGTCGATCGGTTGACTGGTCCCTGCAGACGACCACGCCGACGTGTCCTTACGAAGCGATCTGTGTTCGCGCATCCCAATGAGTGGCCGTGTCGTCGCGGGGCGCTGGGCGGCCTATCAGTCAAAGCCACACGGACGGCATGAGCGCTTTCAGCCACACCCAGGCCCCTGGGTTTCCCGATCGTACGAAGGACCGGAATCAACCCGCCAACAAGGTAAGGAGCGCGGTACTTGGCCACTCCGGCCAACTACAGCGCTCAGCCACTGTCTGGCAGGGTTCCGTCCATGACGGATCATCTGAAGGACTCGGTGCCCGGTGCGGACGTGGCGAGACGGCGGACGCCGCCACGTCCCGTAGACGTGGTGAGGCTGGTTCCAGGGCTCGCCGCGTGGGCGCGGGACACGGTGCGTCTGCACCCGAGGCAAGGTGCGCCGTCGTATACCGAGAGCTCCGTGGGCGGGCCGTTGCTGTGGCCGGCACACGAGGGATGGCCGGTATGTACGCAAATGCACAGCGGCTTCAGCGACGGCCTGCCGAGCAGCTCAAGGGTGCCGATGGTGCCGGTCGTGCAGGCCTTCCGCTCGGACCTGCCGCCCGGCGTGGTGCCATTTCCTGAGGGCGCGGATCTCTTGCAGGTGCTCTGGTGCCCGTTCACCCACGAGTTTCCCGCGTCACCGTGGCCTGCGGTGTTCTGGCGCGACTCCGCTTCGGTACAGGCCGTACTCCCGGCGCCGCCAACGGATCCGGCTGCGGCCCGTCGGCATGTTCCGGCGCCGTGCGTGGTCCACCCGGAGCGGGTGACGGAGTACCCGACCTGGGATCTGCCGGAAGACCTGGCCGACGAGTGGCGGGACGACTTCCGCCGCCTGCGGGAGGCGATTCCGCTGCTGTCCTTCTCCGACTTCGCCGAGGCGCCGGGCATCAAACTCGGCGGGTATCCGTCATGGTTCACCGAGCAGGGATGGGTGGACTGCGAGGGATGCGGCCGCCGCATGGACCACCTGCTCACAGTGGCCAGCCGGGAATGTGACGGCACCTCGTGGCGCATCTGGCTGCCCCTGGAAGACCGGGACGAGGATGGCGGTCGGGCAGTCCCTGTGGACCCCACCGGGCTTGATGTGGGCAGTGTGGGCTCGGTGTACATCTTCGAGTGCCGTACCTGCCCGGAGCGCCCCTTCGATCACTGGTACGACTCGTGCTGACCGCGCTGAGCCCTCCCACACCACCACCGCCTCGCCGCCCGCGTTCCGGGGACCACGCACCACGGACAGCAGTGTTCGAGGGCCCGCAAGTGCGCCCGGGCCAACTAGCACGCTCAGGGGCCAACTGCACCGCTCAGTTGTGACTGAGCACGATAGATGGCGCGGATGGACAACCCCGATGCACAGCTCCGCCCCCGGCCGGTCAGGTAGCCCATGGAAGCCGTACGGCTTCGAGGTCCCCGTCGTTGAGGAGGGCTTCGATCAGCGCGGTCGGGCCGGCCACCTTGGTGGCCCAGAGGTCGTAGTCCGTGCACAGTACCCAGGACTGGTCCCGCGGCCAGAGATTGGACGGGCTCCAGCCGTCCTCCTCAGGGTGGTCGTACAGCGCGTGGGCGTCCGCGAGCGTGCCGGTTCGGATGTGCAGGTTGTCGAAGTCCTCGGCTCCGTGCAGCAGCGGGCTGTAGTAGGCCAGGCAGGGGGTGTCGGGTCCCTGCGGGCTGTGCTCGGTGAGGATCGTGATCAGGCGGTTCCAGGCGGCCCGGTCCATGCTGCCTTCGGACGGGACCCGGATCCCGACCGGCCAGGGGCGCGGCGCGATCGAGGGGAAAGAGCTATGGCACGGCAGGCGTCCCTCAGGCACGGTCGGGTCACCGATCCGGCGCGCGAGCGCCGTCCATCGCAATCGGCGCCAATGAGGTCCGGGGTGCTCACCGGGGACCGCGTCCATCACGTCCGCCGGGTCCAGACCTGGGACGATCTCGGGCCCGCCGCCCAGTAGCACGCGCCGCTCGTACTCGACGTAGGACTTAACTGCACCAGGGCGTCTCGTTCAATCGAGCGGCGCTCTCGGCCTGCTTTTAGCGGCAGCGTGCACGGACGCAGACGCGGTCTGTCTCAGTCGTACGGGTGAGGATCTAGCGCTGGTGGCTTGCTCTCGCCGTCAACGGCGCGGGGCCCACGGGTCGTCGCAATCCGGGGGGTCGGGCTGGTCGGGATGAAGCATCTTTCGGACGCAGCGTTGCAGTCCGGTCTCGTCGGATCCGCTGGCGATGGCCATCCAGGGCAGGTCGTCCATGGCCTGGGCGCGCTCGTCGGTGGCGAGGTCGTCGACGGCGGCGCGCAAGTCGTCGGGGACGGGTTCATCGGTGAGGCAGAGCCAGCCGATCGCGGCGGCCAGCCGGACCTCGGGCGCCTGTGTCTGCTGCCGCCACCGCTCTCGCATCCACGCGATAGTCGGCGAGTGGGGATGGGCGCGGGTCACTTCAGCGGTGGCGAGGACCAAGGCGGCGCTGACGGCCGGGTCCTGCTCGGCTGCGAGCCGGTTTTGGAAGGAAGCATGGACCGCGCGGTCGTGGTCTGCGGCGGTGGCCAGTATGTATGCGGCGTGGATGCGTATCGACGGGTCAGGGTCACCGAGAAGGGGCTGCAGGAGAGCGATGTCGGCGGTGATCGCGGCCCGGGCGGCGGCGACCGACCAACCAGCAGGGTAGCCGGTCACCTCAACGCCATAGTCGTCGTACGGATCGCCGTCCTGGGTGTCGGCGCGGTGGAGCAGTAGTTCGTCGCGGGAGGCCACGCCAAAGTAGCGGGCGCGTGCCGGGGAGGAGGCCTCTGAGAGCGCGCCGGCACGGTAGGGGTGGCGGGTATCGGCGGCGATGCGGATCAGGAACGGCACAGCGAGAACGGCCGCGGCCCGCATGTCGTTGGCACACATGCCATCCACAACGCCTGCTCCGGTGCGAACAGGCGAGTCGTTCGTGTGCAGCAGGTGAACGGCCTCCCTGACACGATCTCCCTCCGGGAAATGCTCCCAGGGGACTTGGTCGAGGAGGAATCCGTCCTTGGCCTCGGGCGGGATAGCGGCCACCGCTGTCCGAACGTCGAATGGTCCGCCCGCGAACGAGGACAGGTCCGCCCCGTCCACCAACGCCCGGCACATCGCAAACGCCGGATCAGTCCGCCATTCGCCCACGTCACACCCCCACCGCCGAGTCCGATCGGAGCCGATCATGCCACCTGCGGGTCTGCCTGTCCGAAGCCGCCCAGCTGCAACCGCGGCCAGCATTCGTGAGCCTCGCCAACCCGCCCCGGGAGGGTACTTGTGTGCCTGACTCCCTTACTGGCTACCGCGAGGTGCTACCACGGGAATGCCCAGGTCAACGGTGCGCGGCATGTCGGCCAGCCGCCTCGCTTCGACCTGCTTCTGCCGAAGCAGCCTCAAGGTCAGATCGATGCCCTCGATCTCGCCGAGCCAGCCTTCAGCCTCGGCACGGGCCCGGCGTGCGATCAGATCAGTCTCGATCTCCTCCAGGCGGAAGGCCATCTGCGGATTGACCCGCAGGACCGGGCAGCGGATGCAGGCATGCTCGTGGCGGCAGTCGCTCGCGTACGGGCGGCCGCAAGTACCGAGCTCGACCTTGCGGGTGTCGAAGTGCTCCTCGAACTCGCCCCACTCGGTGCGGGTGGGAGTGCGGTACTCGCCGGCGGGCCGCAGCCGGCGCCGGTTGTCCAGGAACTGCTGGTAGTGCCGTACGACCTCGTCATTGAACACGGCTAATGGTGGAGTCGGGTATTGGAACTGCCTGAATGCCTGCCTCATGGGTCCGTCCTGTTGCTTGACGCGGTGTCACATAGCGACGTATCTCGGGCGCCGGGTGGCGTGCGTGTGCCCTGATCTCGCCGGAGGCGCTTGCCCTCGAGTTACTTGAGGGCCTTAGCGTCAGCGGCCATGGCATCCCTCGACACCGCCCGGCCTGTCTCAGCGCGCCCGGCCCTTCCTCGCATGTATCTCGTCTGGCTCGTCGGCACCCGTGCCTCGCTGCTCGGCGATGCTGTCCTGTACTTCGCGCTCGGCTGGGCCGCCAGTGCCCATGGTGGCGGGATGGGCGCTCTGGTCCTGACCGCTATTACCCTTCCGCGCACCTTGCTGCTGTTGCTGGGTGGTGCCGTCGGCGACCGGTTCGGCGCTCGCCGGGTGATGATTATCGGGGATGCCGTGATGCTCACGGCCACGCTCATACTGGCCCTGGTGGGCTTGCGCCTGGGAGCATCTCCCTGGCTCCTCGTCATGGTCGCCGCCGTGATCGGCACGGTCGATGCGTTCTATCTGCCGGCCACCGGGTCCATGCCCCGCCGTCTGGTGGGGAAGGACCAGCTCCCCCGGGCGTTGGCCATGCAGCAGGCCGGCGGCCAGATCGCCTCGTTGCTCGGGGCTCCGGTGGGCGCCGTACTCGTCGCGGCCGCCGGGCTGACCGGCGCGGCGGTCGCCGATGCGGGCACCTTCGCGATCGTCCTCGTGGTGCTCGTCTGCGTCCGGCCGGCCTTCGACGTCGAACGGTCCCCTCGCGGGGAGGGTCTCCTGGCGGGGGCGGTCGACGGGGTGCGGATCGCCGTGGGGGATCCGGTCCTGCGGCCCGCGTTGCTGCTGACGGCCGCTGCCGCGTGCTTCCTCCTGCCGGTGGTGTCCCTGCTGAACCCGCTCCTGGCGCGGGAGCACGGCTGGAGTGCGGGGGTGGCCGGTCTGGTCGCCGGTGGTCAGAGCCTGGGGATGGTCGCTGTGGCGCTGGTGGTCTCGCGACGGGGCACCCTGAGCCGGATCGGCGTGGGTGCGGCGTTGGGGCTGTTTGTTTCGGCGCTGGGAATCGCTGCGGTGGCCATGGCTGAGACAGCCGTCGTGGTCGTGGCTGGAGGAATCGTGGTCGGTGCGGGCTCCGGGATGTTCGCCTGCCACATCGGTCCGCTGGTGCTGACCAATATCCCGGACACGCACCTGGCCAGGATGCAGGCGTTGCTGATGCTCGTTCAGAGTCTGGCGCTGGTGGTGGGCAACAACGCACTCGGCGCACTCGCCGACGCCCAGGGGGCCACGATCGCTGCGGCGGTGTGCGCGGTGGGTGTCGGCGCCGCAGGGATCGTGGGTCTCGTCCTGAAGCCGATCCGTCGCCTGCGTCAGAAATGAAGTGGGGCAGGTCATCTGGTTCGCGGTGTATCGCGGCGGCTGACGTCGGCGGCGTAGGCGGCCCAGTCCCCGCCCGATGCCTTCTGCCACTGAACGGCGACTTGGATGTGGACGCCGAGCATCCGGGCGAGGATCGCGGCAGGAATCTCGGTCGCGAGGGTGAACAGGGCGGTGGAGCGGTCCTGTTGGGGTTGGATCCCGATCTTGTGGAGGCGCTGGCCGATCCGGTCGTCGCCGAGGGGGTTTCCGGGGCGGCCTCCGGGGAACAGCCAGGGGACGTCGTCCGGGGTGCCGATCTTGGCTTTGCCGCGGCGTGTCGTGATGAGTTCGCGGATCAGGGATGCCAGCGGCTCGGGAAGGACGATTGGAGAGGTGCCGAACGTGATGGCGACGGTGTCGTCGGTGATATGGACGTCGCTGACGGTGAGCTGGCTGATGGTGGCGATCTTCTGGGCATAGAGGATCAGCAGCAGGCCGGCGACGCGGTCCGGGGTGGGCAGGGTGTTGTCGTGAAGGAGGCGTCTGGCGTCGGCCCAGCGTTTCTCGCTGTCGATTGCGCTGCGGGGGCCCGTCCAGCGGACGGTGCCGTAGGTCAGGCCGCGGGCATGCCGGTGCTGTACCGACCAGCGGATGAAGTGACCGGTCTCGTCCCGGTAGCTGGCCGTGGGGCCGGCGATCCACCGCTCCAGGTCGGTCTGGGTGCAGGTCCCAAGGGTCAGCTCCTCTCCGGTGAGCCAGTCAAGGAAGCTGTCAGCCGCGGTGACGTGGCAGCGCACGTTCTGATCCTGAAGGCGGGTGGCGTGTTCTTCGCCGAGACGTCGCCGGAGTCGGCGCAGGTGATGCCAGACCGCGTAGCCGTGCAGGATCCGTCGTTCGGTGAGGTCGGTGCGGGCCTGAACCGCTGCGGTGACCCAGCCCTCCAGCGCGACGAGGCGTTCGTCGCGGGGCGGCAGGGCGCCGGTGGCGACCATGACGCTGCGGAGATGGGCGAGGACCTTGCTCACGGGGAGTTCGTCGAGCGTTTCGTGGGTGACGGGTCGTTCGTCGCGGCCGATCTGCTGGAGCAGGCCGCTGACCTTCGAGCCCGACAGCCAGAACATGGTGCTGGTGGGGCGTTCGGCTCCGGACAGTGCCTGGTAGAGGGGCGTGAGGTCTGGCCGGATCGTGCCCGTGCTGCCGCCCAAGAGGTCGCGTACCAGTTGGTCAAGGACGCATCGCTGGCAGGGGCGGGTGCTGAGCTGCCATGTGGTGCGGCAGACGGGGCAGCGACCCCAGAAGTCCGGATCCGGGTTGGTGCACCTCGCGCACAACGGCGCGTCCCAAGTGCCGCCGCGGACATGGGCGACGGTGCCGCAGCCGCTGCAGGGAACCCACCGCAGCTGGCACCGATTGCACCAGGGGTCGCCCGTGACCCGCGAAATCTCACACGCCGCCGTCCGTCCGCAGATACCGCACTGTGCGGCGGTCCTTGGTCGGCAGTTGGCGCAACGGGGTCCGTCGGGGAGCCGGACTGCGACCTTCTGGCGACGACCGCAACCGCCGCATTCCTCCAGGTTGACGGGGTCGCTGACCAGACAGTTCGGACACAACGGCTGCCCTTCGGCATCCCGGGCGGCGGGCTCGCGGACGGCTTCGCAGCGGACGCAGGGCACGGCCGAGTTGCGGGCGAAGCAGTTGCGGCAGACTCGTTTGCCGTCCAGCACCTTCGACAGTGCCTTGACTTCCTGGCAGCGATAGCAGGCCGGGTTGACCACCCTCGTGGCCCCGGCCATGGCAAGTTGGTGGCCGATACTGGAATCGGCGCAGCACAGGCTGCTCATGGTGAAGTTGTGACTTGACTAGGAGGCTGTTCGTGGATCATGACTCCGGACGTGAAATCGGAGGTACCGAATCGGCTTCCGCTCAGTACGATCGCGATATTCGCGAAGAGCGTCAGGCGGTCCGCGGGGCACTGCGAACAGATCTCCCCGCTGCCCATTTGGGTCTGGCAGTCACGATCATCGCCCTGCTCGTGGTTGCCAGCTTCGCTGGCATCCGCTGGACCTTGATCATTTTTGCTGCCTTCACGACGTGGTTCCTCATTGCACTGGCAGTCATTCATCTCGGCAGCGGGCGTGGTTGGGACGCCGTCCGGCGGGCCTATATCGCCACGTTCGGCTGGGGCAACTGGATTTGAGTGACCTCGATCGCAAAGCTGCTGGTGCCCCTGCAACCCCCGGTACAGCTACGTGCCCGTGCTGAAGGGCGGTCGCCCCGCCCTTCCCCGAGGCGGCCTGGCCATGAACACCCGAACGGCATCGCGCGGCAGGCAGTCGAGTGCGCCCCGCACGAGGGCCGCGCACCAGATACCCCCGCCGAAGTGCCACTCCCTCGCGGGCGCAGCGACGTACGCCGAAGGGGCGGGCGCCCCAACCCGCACCTTTGGCATCCGCTCCGCGGACCGGTCAGACGTTGTACCAGGTGCCGCTGGCCCACAGGGCGCCACCCTTTCCGGGCCCGCCGTCCGCGCGGTAGACAACGAAGTTGCCGTCGTCCTGAAGCAAGGCATATGCGTCGTAGTAGCCCCTCGTGCCGGTGCGCCAGCGGACCTCATCCGGCTCGAACCACTCGAGCAAGGCCAGGTCGCCGCCCTCGTGCATCTGGAGGACCAAGGGGGTCCGGTTGCCGTAGGTACCGCTGCTCCAGATGGCCGCACCGTCCCGCTTGCGGTACATGACGAGGTTGTTGTCCTGCTGGAGGACCATCCAGACGCTGGCGGACTGGGCCCAGTAGCCCTGCCCCCACATCTCCTGGAAGCGGCCCGGAATGGATGCGCACACCCTGGCGTGCTGCTCGCCGGTGCGGGTCGACCAGGCCTTACTGCTGTTGGTGACCTCGAACAGACCGTTATCCATGAACACCGCGGAGGGGTACGCGTCGGCCTGCGCTCCGTAGGTGGCGGTGTGCCAAAGGGCGCCGCCCGTCTGGGGGCCTCCGTCCTTCTTGTAGACGACGAAGTTGCCGTCCTCCTGCATGAGGGCGTACGCACCCGGGTTGCCGTACGTGCCGCTGTGCCACAGCGGGAGCTTGGGTCCGCCGGGATTGCCGAGCGCGTACACGACGAGATTCCCGTCGGGCTGCATGACCAACTCGGTCTTGCCGGGCGTCGGAATCAGGCTCGCGCCCGAGTCGAGGCGCCGACCGGGCAGCAAGCGCTCGGCGCTGCCGCCGGTCCCGCTGGTCCTGCACTGGCTGGGATCGGCGGCCGACGCCACCGCCGGGACAAGGGCGGTTACGGCGGAAGCGGCGAGCAGGGATATGAACGCACTGCGGAGCAGGCGGGTACGCATGGTCGGTTCCCCCCAGGGAAAGTGTGTGTTCTCTCGACCGGGCCGGTCATATGAAATCTCTTTCTACACCGCTGCGCGACGGCGCGTGATCAAATGACCGCTTTGAGTGGAGCCGGGGAGGGAGCCCCATCGTCCGGCCGACAGAAGTGCCCGGGACTCTCGGATCTTGGAGCCCATGGCACCCCTTCGGGCGTAGCGCTGCAGAACACTGCCGAGCGGCCCCGGATCGACACACAAGGTGCCGATCCGGGGCCGCGTGCGCGTGTGAGGTTCGCGGGCGTCCTACTGGGGGTTCAGCGGGTAGACGCCCGTCCCCTCGTACAGCTCGGGCGCCAGGGAGAGCACCGTAACAGGCTCCCCCGTCTTCGCGGCCTGCCAGGCGATGGCCGCGGGGTGGGTGACCGCCCAGTCCACGGTAGGCCATGAGGCGGCGTCCAGGGCGTGCGCGCCGGTGAACGGCACGGTCTCGGCGAAGCGAAGGCGCGCGGCGTAGGCTCCGGCGCCGGGGACCTGGCGCTCGGCGGCAAGGATTGAAAGCGCGGGGATGAGGACGCGTCCGCCGCCGCGGGAGGATTCGATGTAGAGGCCGGTGAGGAACTCGTCCGCCAGGTACAGGGCAGCCAGCGCGGTGTGGTCGAGGACGGCGGTCAGGCTCACGCGGCGGCGCCGTCCTGGTGGGCGCGGACGCGCTCCCAGGCGGACTGTCCGGTGCGCTGGACCTGCTCGGTGTACTCCAGGCCGAGCTCGGCTGCCGCCTGCTGGGCGCGCTGCTCCTGCTCGGCGGCGGTCAGCCGGCTCGCGGCCAGTTCCTCCAGGAGTTCGGTGATGGTCGTCCCGCGTTCCTGAGCGAGAAGGCGCAGGCGGTCCCGGACGGCCTCGGTCGTCTTCACACTCGTCGGCTTGCTGCTGCTCATGTCCCGATTCTACCGCCGGTAGAACCCGGTAGCCAGGCGTCCCCGCTATAAGGGTCGCCTCCACTGGAGAGACGTCGGCGGAAAACTGGTGACGTTCCTCCCACCACCTGCCCAGAGCGTGGCCGCGCACGGGCTTCCCTTGTCTGGTCCCGGCTTCTGAGGGTTCCCCCGTCTAGATGATTGAAGCTGCGCCATCTTGAAATAGCTGGTCAGGGTGCTGGTGTGGCGCCGGTTCGGGGTGCTCGTGCTGGTCGTGGGCGGCAGTCTGGGGTGTAGATCGTCTGGCAGGAGTGGGTTTGTGGATTCCCGTCCGTCGTCGCGGGTGCCGCTCCTACGCTCCGCCCATGATGGATCCCGAGGTGTTGGAGCGGATCGCCGCGCGGCGAGCGGAGCTGGACGGACTCGAAGAGCAGCTGGTCAAGCAGCTGTCGGAGGTACGAGCTGAGCGGGATGAGCTGGCCGTGGCCGAGAGGGTGTGGCAGCGAATGAGCGAGCAACTCGCCGACGAGCGCACGAAGGCCGGGTCGCCGGTGGTCCAAGTGGCGGGGCGGGCGGTGCGGCTGGTCCCGGACCGTGGGCCGGGGGTGGCTGAGTCCGCATAGCCGGCGGAGTACCAGCGCATCCTGACCGCCGTGCGGCAGGCCGGAGGCCCGGTCTCCACCCGGCAGATCGGCGAGGTGCTGGGCTTGGACACCGGGGTGAGGGGCAAGCTGGAGCCACTGCGCGGGAAGCTCACGAAGCTGGCCGACCGCGGCTGGCTGCACAAACGACCCGACGGCAAGTTCACCGCCCGCCTTTGACCATGCCGCACAGCGACGAGCCGTAACTGAGGTGCCCCCGGCGGCTGTTGGAATTGTGTGACGAGAACCAAAGAGCACGCCGGGGACACCGTGTCCCTGGTCTACCAGTGCCGCCTGCCGCTGTCCACACACACCCTCAACTACCTAGCCGACCTGCTGCGACGCCATCTGAAGGCCATACGCTCCCGGTGGTGGGTGCTGCCGCCCGGAGGGATCGCGGTGATCGTCCTGGCCGTGCTCCGGCACGACCAGCGCCTGGCCGACATGGCCGGCGGCAACGACATCTCCGCCACCACCGTCCGCCGCTGGCGCGACGAGCTGATCGCCCTGCTGGCCGCGAAGGCCCCTCGCCTGGACCGCGCCCTGAAGAAGATCGCACGGCGCGGCGGAGAGGTCGTCCTGATCGACGGCACCCTCATCCCCACCCAGCGCCGCACCGGGACGGCGAACCGCCCGAACTACTCCGGCAAGCATCGCCGCCACGGCCTGCACGTCCTCGCCCTGACCGACGAGCGGGGCCGGATGATCTGGATATCGGCCGCCCGGCCCGGCCGCACCCACGACATCACCGCCGCCCGCCGCGACCACATCCTGGCCCACCTGCGCGCCGCCGGTCTCGGCGCCCTGGCCGACCTGGGCTTTATCGGCCTGGACAGCGACGGGGACGACCCCGTGGTCGTCACCGGTTTCAAGGCCACCCGCGCCCGTAAGCTCACCCCCGCCGAGAAGGAGGCCAACCGCATCCTGGCCGCCGGACGCGCCCCGGTCGAGCACGGCTTCGCCCACCTGAAGAACTGGCGGATCCTCACCAAGCTCCGCACTGACCCCACCCGCGCCACCCACCTGCTTCGCGCGCTGCTCGTACTGACGAACATCGAGGCCACTACGGGCAATTGATTTCTGCCGCAGGCGGCCCACGACCAGCACAAGCACTCGGAACAGCCTCACCGGGCCGGG
>NZ_JBFBFP010000073.1:0-25892 GCF_040684275.1 Streptomyces sp. NPDC091371 | reverse complement strand
CAGACCACTTGACGATCTATAGGAGCTTCAGACCGTCCCGCCACGGAAAGACAAGAGACTGCCGGGAAACCCCCAAAAGAACGGGCCGGGGGATAGAGACGAGAGACGGCCCGGTCAGGGATGTCCGACCCCCTTCGCAAGGGGGCAGGCCCGGCCCCGGCCCCTCCCAGGCCGGTTCCCGGACCAGGCAGGCGGCCAGCCACCCCCAAACCTCGACCACAAGAACCTCAGCCCCCGACAGGCGCGTCAGATCGCTACGCGCTCCTCGAAGACGGCGTCCGCAGGCCGTCTGGGGCTGATCTAGCCGCGACAGATCGCTACGCGCTCCTCACTGCTTGGCGTCCGACGGCCGTCCGGGGCTGGGGCTCGGCGAGCTCACGGCATGAGTTCCTGAAGGGCTTCCCAGGCGGCAGAGGAATCGAAGATCCGGAGTATCGGACCCTGTTCGGACGCCAGGACGGCGTAGTGCTCGGGATTGAGGGAGAGGCCCCAGGGCTCCTCGGCATGGGCACGGACCAGGAGCCTTCCGGAAGCCGTGCACCGAACCCAGGGAATCAGGACCAGGTCGGCGAGCTGCGCGCCGGTCAGCGGAACGGTGTCGGGGCCTTCGACCAGCTGCAGTACGGTCGGCCGACCATCGCCAGGACAGGCCAGCAGTCGAGCAGCAACGGCTTCCCGCTCACCCCACGTCTCCGCCACCACGGAGATCTCCACCCGTGTGGTCTCGCTGAGGGGCACCTGGTGCGCGAGGAGGGCTCCCGCCAGCACGTCGAGCCCCGCCTCCTGCTCGCCGATGTCCCAACAGACCTGGACTTCAGCTGCGGCAGCAGTCGGCAGGAGACGGGTGAAGCGCTTCCAGACGTCAGCTTCATCGATCATGCGGACACGGTCTCAAACGTCGTACGGGTACACCTCAAGCGCCAGCGTCGTGAAAGCGATGCGCTCACCTACCACCAGCGTCTCCCTGCCGGTTCCGACCTCGATCATCACCACGTCCGTGCCCACCCTGAGAGTCACGACCGGATCTCCAGGGCCACCGACGGTGAGCACCTCTCCCCGGATCCACAGGCAGCCGTCCTCGTCAACGTCGATGTCGTACCGGACCGTCGGGGCCACCCGCTGCCACTCGACGACAGGGTCGGGGACGTTCAACTCGACGTACGCGGTGCTGCCCTGGATGGGCAGCTCACTGCCCATCCAGCGGGCCATTCCCACACCAGCGTCGCAGCGGAAAGCGACGCCCCGCCGTTCCTCACCGACACGATTCACGAATATCCGCACCAGGCCACTCCATTCACCGAGGAGCGGTGAGCTTAGCGACCAGCCCCGGACGGCCGCCGGACGCCGTCGTCGAGAAGCGCGTAGCGATCTGTCGCGGCTTATGACCAGCCCAAGACCGTCGCAGACGCCGTCTTCGAGGAGCGCGTAGCGATCTGACGCGCCTGTCGGGGGCTGAGGTTCTTGTGGTCGAGGTTTGGGGGTGGCTGGCCGACTGCCTGGTTCGGGAACCAGCCCGGGAGGGCCCGAGGCTGGGCGCGCCCCCTACCGGGAGGGGCCGCACATCCCTGGCTGACCCGTCTCTCGTCTCTATCCCCCGGCCCGTTCTTTTGGGGGTTTCCCGGCAGTCTCTTGTCTTTCCGTGGCGGGACGGCCTGTCAAGGGTTGAGCGCAGCGAAATCGCGAAGCGACGCGACGAAGGAGCGCCCTTTACAGGCCGGCCCGACACGGAAGGACTATGGGACTGACGGGAAACCCCCCGCGCCTTCTCTGATTCGGGCCAGTTCGGTCCCCGCCAACCGCGAAGCCACCGCCCCGCAGCCGGGGGCGGGTGGGCGGACACCGCCCCGCCCCCACGCCCCGAGGGGGTAAAAGTCCCGCACGCGCGTGGACCCGTACCCCCACCCCCACCCGCCCCCTACTCCTCCGGCGGGAACACCGGTTCGCCGGTCTCGGCCAGGGTGATCATGATGGCCTCCACCGGGCAGCCCTCCGCCGCCGTCAGGATCGGTTCGTTCGCGTCCGACTCCGGGGTCCGGGGGTGGGACTGGCGTGCCGAGTCCAGGACGAAGCCGTCCGGAGCGTGGTTGACGCACATGCCCGAGCCGATGCAGACGCCCCGGTCCACCTCGACCTGCCAGCGGTCGCCCATCCCCATCACTCTCCGGATCCGTAGCCGGCCGGCAGGTGGATCATCTTGTGCTCCAGGTACTCGCTCAGGCCCTCCGGGCCGAACTCACGGCCGACGCCGCTGTTCTTGTAGCCGCCGAAGGGGCCCAGCATGTCCAGGCTGAAGGTGTTGACGTTGAAGGTGCCGGTGCGCACCTGGCGGGCGAAGTCGATGCCGTGCTCCACGTCGCCCGTCCAGACGCTGCCGCTGAGCCCGAACTCCGAGTCGTTGGCGACCCGTACCGCCTCCGCCTCGTCCCCGTAGGGGATCAGGCAGACGACCGGGCCGAAGATCTCCTCGCGGGCGATCCGCATCGAGTTGTCCACGTCGCCGAAGAGGGTGGGCTCCACGTACCAGCCCCGCTCCAGGCCCGCCGGACGGCCGCCGCCGGAGAGGACCTTGGCGCCCTCCTCCTGGCCGATGCGGATGTAGTCCAGCGAGCGCTGCTGCTGGCGCTGCGCCACGAGCGGGCCGAGCTGGGTCGCCGGGTCGAGCGGGTCGCCGACGACGAGGGCGCCGGCTGCCGCCGCGAGGGCCTCGGCCACCTCCTCGTACCGGCTGCGCGGGGCGAGGATCCGGGTCTGGGCCACGCACGCCTGGCCGTTGTTCATCCAGGCGGCGGGGACGATCCCGGCCACCGTGGTCTCCAGGTCGGCGTCCGGGAGGATCACGGCGGCGGACTTGCCGCCGAGTTCGAGGGTGACGCGGGTCAGGTTGCGCGCGGCGACCTCCATCACGCGCCTTCCGGCGGCGACGGAGCCGGTGAAGGCGACCTTGTCCACGCCGGGGTGGCCGACCAGGTACTCGCTGACCTCGCGGTCGGCGGGCAGGATCGACAGCACGCCCTCGGGCAGGCCCGCCTCCCGTGCTATGTCGGCCAGGATGTAGGAGTCGAGCGGAGCTTCCGGCGAGGGCTTCAGGATCACCGTCGAGCCGGTGAGCAGCGCGGGCGCGAGCTTGGCCGCCGCCACGAACTGCGGGACGTTCCACGGGATGACGGCCGCGACGACGCCCACGGGTTCGCGGCGCACCAGGATCGGGCCGAGCACGCCCGCGCGGCGCTCCTCGTACGGGTAGTCGCGCGCGACGGTGATCGCGGCGTCGTAGACCATCATCGGGCCGAGTGCCTGGGCGAGGACGCTCCAGGAGTACGGGGAGCCGTTCTGGGAGCTGATCGAGCGGGCGATCTCCTCGTGCCGGACGGCGATGGCGTCCTTGATCCGGGAGACGACGGCGATGCGCTCGTCCAGGGTCATCCGCGGCCAGGGGCCCTCGTCGAAGGCCTTGCGGGCGGCGGCGACGGCGCGGTCCACGTCGGCCTTCGACGCGTGCGGGACGGAGCCGATGACCTGCTCGGTGTGGGGGGAGACGATCCGGATCGTGTCGGTGCCCAGCGGATCCGTCCATTCCCCGCCGATGAACAGTTGTCCGTGTTCCACGAGCTCGGTCATGGCTGAGGCCTCCTGCGGCTTGCCCTGCGGCTTGACGTTCCAGAACTGATACCAGTTCTAGTTCGAGGAGTCCACGGCCAGGACGGAACAGCGGGGAAGATCCAACGACTAGTCAGGAAGCCGGAGAAGTGGTCGACTTGGGCTACTACTGAAACACGTTCTTATCAGAGGCAGGGGACGGCGCATGACAGAGGACGCAACCGAAGCCGCACCGCACGTCACCGATCACGGCGGCGGCGTGTGGGGGATCAAGGTCCCCATCCCCGACAACCCGCTCGGCCACACCCTCGTCCACGTCCTCGACACCGACCGCGGCCCGGTCCTCGTCGACACCGGCTGGGACGACCCCGAGTCCTGGGACACCCTCGTCGCCGGCCTCGGCGCTCTCGGCATCGCGATCGCCGACGTCCACGGCGTCGTCATCACCCACCACCACCCCGACCACCACGGCCTGTCCGGCCAGGTCCGCGAGGCGTCCGGGGCGTGGATCGCCATGCACGCCGCCGACACCGAGGTCGTCGTACGGACCCGGGCGTCCGAGCCGGGCGTCTGGTTCGACTACATGAGCGAGAAGCTCGCCGCCGCCGGAGCCCCCGAGGCGCACATCGCCCCGCTCCGCGCCGCCCGCAGCAGCGGCCGGATGCGGACCCTGCCCGGGCTGCGGGCCGCCGTCCCCGACCGGGAGATCGTCCCCGGCGAGCTGCTGCCGCTGGCCGGGCGCCGGCTGCGCGCGATCTGGACCCCCGGCCACACCCCCGGGCACGTCTGCCTCCACCTGGAGGAGACCCACCCGGCGAACCTCCCCGGCAACGGCCGCCTCTTCTCCGGGGACCACCTGCTGCCGGGCATCTCCCCGCACATCGGCCTGTACGAGGACCCGCAGAGCGACCGGGTCACCGACCCCCTCGGCGACTACCTCGACTCCCTCGAACGCATCGGCCGCCTCGACCCGGCCGAGGTGCTCCCCGCCCACCAGCACGCGTTCACCGACGCGCCCGCCCGCGTACGGGAACTGCTCGACCACCACGAGGAGCGGCTGACCGGGCTGTGGGCCCTGCTGGCCGAGCCGCTCACCCCGTGGGGGCTGGCGGAGCGGATGGAGTGGAACCGCCCCTGGGAGCAGATCCCGTACGGCTCCCGCAACATCGCCGTCTCGGAGGCGGAGGCCCACCTGCGGCGGCTGGTGAAACAGGGCCGCGCGGAGGCGGTCCCGGGCAGCGACCCGGTGACGTACCGGGCGCTGTAGGCGCGGGCAGGGGGTGGCCGGTAAGGGGCCCTCGCGGTCGGCGCCCCCGGGCCCGCCGGCTACGGGCCGGTAGAGTGAACGGGTCGTCCTCACTTCCGTACGGGGGGAAGCCGGTGCGAATCCGGCGCTGACCCGCAACCGTGACCCGCCCCGGCCTCCCGTCGGGCGGGGAGCCGGAATGCCCCGTGCCGGAGGTGCGCGGCTCGTGCCGCCGGGTCCTCCGGCGGCCGGCACCGTCGAGGTAAACGGAGCCGGAGCCCGGTGCCTTCGCGTGCCTGCCTCCAGCTCCCCCAGCAGGAGAGGCATCCCGCCCCCATGAACGTCCGCCGCAGCGCCGCCACGCTCGCCGCCTCCGCCGTGCTCTGTGTGGGCGCCGCCCCCGCAGCCCTCGCCGACACCGCGTCGCCCTCCCCCTCCGCGCCGCCGGTGATCCCCTCCGGCCTGTACGGCAAGAACGACCCGACGTACGACGGCGTGTGGCGCCAGTCCTTCGCCCTGCTCGCCCAGCACACCGTCGGCGTCAAGCCCGCCAAGGAGGCCGTGGCCTGGCTGGTGGGCCAGCAGTGCGCGAACGGCGGCTTCGCCGCGTTCCGCGCGGACGCCTCCGCGGCCTGCGAGGCGACGACGATGTTCGACACGAACGCCACCGCGGCGGCCGTCCAGGCGCTGAGGGCGCTCGGCGGCCAGGACGCGGCGGTCAAGAAGGGCACGGACTGGCTGAAGTCCGTCCAGAACGAGGACGGCGGCTGGTCCTACGTTCCCGGCTCCCCCAGCGACGCCAACTCCACCGCCGTGGTGATCAGCGCCCTCGCGGTGGCGGGCGAGAAGCCCGCCGAGGTGAAGTCGAAGGCGGGCAAGTCCGCCTACCAGGGTCTGGCCGCCTTCCAGCTCGGCTGCGCCACCGACCCGGCCGCCGACCGGGGCTCCTTCGCCTACCAGCCGATCGACGGCAAGCTGATAGCCAACGCGGACGCCACCGCCGCGGCGGCCCTGGCCGGCCTCGGCAAGGGCTCGGCCGTGGCCCTGTCCGCCACCGACACCCCCGCCGCCCCGCTGACCTGCCCGCCGGCCTCCGCCGACGTCGCGGCCGACCCGGCGGCCCTGGCCCAGGGCGCGGCCGGCTACCTGGCCGAGGCCCTCAAGAAGGACGGCCACCTCACGGCGGTCACCCCGGGCGCGGACCAGCCGACCCCGGACACCGGCAACACCGCCGACGCGGTGATCGCCCTGGCAGCGGCCGGGCACAAGCAGTCGGCGGCCGCCTCGCTGGAGTGGCTCAAGGGCAACTCGGCGCAGTGGGCGAAGGGCAGCCCGGCGGCCCTGGGCACGCTGATCCTGGCCGCGCACGCGACGGGCGCGGACCCCAAGGCCTTCGGCGGCACCGACCTCGTCTCGGCGCTGAACGAGACCGGCCCCGCCCCGCAGGGCGCGGACAAGCCCGCGACCGGTTTCGATGACAGGAAGGACGAGTCCTCCGGCGGCCAGAACATCTGGTGGATCATCGGCGCGGGCGCCGCGGCCGGCATGGGCATCGGCATCCTGCTGAGCGGCCGCCGCAAGAAGAACCAGCTCTGATGGGTCGCCGCCGCCCGCTCGCGCGCATACCGGTGCTCGCCGTGCTGCTCGGCGCCGTCCTGGCCGTCCTGGCAGCGTCCCCGGCGCTGGCTTCGAGCTACCGCTACTGGTCGTTCTGGGACGGCGCGGCCGGCGGCGGCCCCTGGTCGTACGCCACCGTGGGCCCCTCGATGGCCCGCCCGGCGGACGGTTCCGTGCAGGGCTTCCGCTTCGCCGTGAGCAAGGACGCGGCCGCGGAGGCGGCGCAGCCGCGGGCGGCGGCGGACTTCTCGGCGATCTGCGGGGCGACCGCGGCGGCCGAGGGGAAGAAGCGGGTGGCGCTGGTCGTCGACTTCGGTCTCCCGGCGGACGCCCCGGCGGGCGAGGCCCCGCCGCAGGAGGCTCCGCGGACGGCCTGCGCGCAGGTGGCCCCGGAGGCCACGGCGGCGGAGGCCCTGGCGTCGGTGGCGAAGCCGCTGCGCTACAACGGGGCGGCGATGCTGTGCGCGATCTCGGGCTACCCGAAGCAGGGCTGCGGCGAGCCGATCGCGGAGGGCCCGGCGCCGTCGGCCCCGGCGGCTGCCCCGGCGGCCGAAGCCGGGGGCGGCCCGTCGGCGGGCCTCCTGGCCGGCCTCGCGGCGGTGGCCGCCCTGGCCGCGGCCGCCGTCTGGCAGTCCCGCCGCCGCAGCCGGTGACGGGCGACCGTCCGGGGCCGACCCCGCACGCGGCCGTGCCGGGCGACAGCGGTCAGCCGGCCCCGGCCGGCGAGCACCCGATGTCCACGCCCGGCCGCGCCGCCGTTTCCCGGGGCTCCGCCCCGGACCCCGCTCCTCAAACGCCGGAGGGGCTGGATTTTGGCCGGCGTCGGCCTTCATGTGCGCGTTGCGCGACGCTGCGCTTGGGCGACCATCCGGCTCCGCCGGGCGAAAATCCAGCCCCGCCGGCGTTTGAGGCGCGGGGGTCCGGGGGCGGAGCCCCCGGCAGCGGCGCCGCACCCGACAACGGGACCCCGGCTGGGCGAAGCCGCCCCGCAGCGCCGGGCACCTCGCACGGGCCGACGTACAGGAAATGGCAGGCCCCCCACGCCCGCCGGGCGACGGCCCTGCACGCGGGGGCCTGGTGGCTGTGGGCCCTCGGGCTCGCCACCGCCGCTTCGCGGACCACCAACCCGCTCCTGCTCGGCATGATCATCGGCGTCGCCGGCTACGTGGTCGCGGCCCGCCGCACGGACGCGCCGTGGGCCCGTTCCTACGGGGCGTTCCTGAAGCTCGGCCTCTTCGTCATCGGCCTGCGCCTCCTCTTCTCCATGCTGCTGGGCTCCCCCATCCCCGGCTCGCACACCCTCTTCACCCTCCCGGAGGTCCCGCTGCCCGCCTGGGCGCAGGGCATCCGGTTCGGCGGCAAGGTGACCGCCGAGCAGCTGGTCTTCGCCTTCTACGACGGCGCCAAGCTGGCCGCGCTCCTCGTCTGCGTCGGCGCGGCGAACGCCCTCGCGAACCCGGCGCGGCTGCTGAAGTCCCTCCCGGCCGCCCTGTACGAGGCGGGCGTCGCCGTGGTCGTCGCCATGACGTTCGCGCCGAACATGGTCGCCGACGTCGTCCGCCTGCGCACCGCGCGCCGGCTGCGCGGACGCCCCACCGGCGGGGTGAAGGCGATCCTCCAGATCGGCCTGCCGGTGCTGGAGGGCGCGCTGGAGCGCTCCGTCGCCATCGCCGCGTCGATGGACGCCCGCGGGTACGGGCGCACGGCCGAGGTCCCGCCCGCCGTCCGGCACACCGCCAACGCCCTCACCCTCGGCGGCCTGCTCGGCATGTGCGCGGGCACGTACGGGCTGCTCGCCGCGGAAGGCGCCGCGTACGGGCTCCCCCTGCTCGGCATCGGCTTGCTACTGGCCCTCGCGGGGCTGCGGCTCGGCGGCCGCCGCTCGGTGCGGACCCGCTACCGGCCCGACCGCTGGGGGCCGCGCGCGTGGCTGGTCGCCGGATCGGGCGCCGCCGTCGCCGCGCTCCTCATATACGCGGGCACCCGCGACCCCGCCGCCCTGCACCCGGGGGTGGTGCCCCTGGTCGCGCCGACGCTCCCGCTGGGGCCGGCGGCGGCGGTCCTGATCGGCCTGCTGCCCGCCTTCGTGGCACCCGTACCGCCTGTACCGCCTGTACCGTCCAAGGAGGCATCGCAGTGATCCGCTTCGAGCAGGTGTCGGTCACCTACGACGGCGCGGCCGGCCCCTCCCTCCAGGACGTCGACCTGGTGATCCCCGAAGGGGAGCTGACCCTCCTCGTCGGCCCGTCGGGCGTCGGCAAGTCCACCCTGCTCGGCGCCGTCTCCGGGCTGGTCCCGCACTTCACGGGCGGCACCCTGCGCGGCCGGGTGACGGTCGCGGGCCGTGACACCCGCACCCACAAGCCGCGCGAGCTCGCGGACGTGGTCGGCACGGTCGGCCAGGACCCCCTCGCGCACTTCGTGACGGACGTGGTGGAGGACGAGCTGGCCTACGGCATGGAGTCCCTCGGCCTGGCGCCCGCCGTGATGCGCCGCCGGGTGGAGGAGACCCTGGACCTCCTCGGCCTGAACGAACTGCGCGACCGCCCCATCGCCACCCTCTCCGGCGGGCAGCAGCAGCGGGTCGCGATCGGCTCGGTCCTGACCCCGCACCCGAAGGTCCTGGTCCTGGACGAGCCGACGTCCGCGCTGGACCCGGCGGCCGCGGAGGAGGTGCTCGCGGTGCTCCAGCGGCTGGTCCACGACCTGGGCACCACGGTCCTGATGGCGGAGCACCGGCTGGAGCGGGTCGTCCAGTACGCCGACCAGGTCCTCCTGCTCCCGTCCCCGGGCGCGGCCCCCGTCCTCGGGCCTCCCGCGGAGGTCATGGCCGTGGCCCCGGTCCACCCCCCGGTGGTCTCCCTGGGCCGCCTGGCGGGCTGGTCGCCCCTCCCCCTCTCGGTCCGCGACGCCCGTAGGCTCGCCGCACCACTGCGGGCCGCTCTGTCTGCCGCCGCCGGAAACCCCGTACCCCTGCTGTCCGCTCCCGGCCGCGGCGCCGTTTCCCAGGGCTCCGCCCCGGACCCCGCTCCTCAATCGCCGGAGGGGCTGGGTTTTCGCCCGGCGGAGCCGGATGGTCGCCCAAGCGCAGGCTTGCACGACTCGCACATGAAGGCCGGCACCGGCCAAAATCCAGCCCCTCCGGCGTTTGAGGAGCGGGGTCTGGGGCGGAGCCCCAGTTTCGGGAAGGGGCGGGGTGGGGGAAGCCGCCCGCAGGGCACCCGCCCCGGCCTGCTGGCCCGCCTGCTGCGCCGGAGCGAGCCGGGCCACCCGGCCCCGGCCCCGGCCCCCGCCCCGGCCGCCGGCACGGCACCCGCACCGGTCGAGGCCCGCGGCCTCACGGTCCGCCGCGGCCGCACGGAAGTGCTCCGCGACATCACCCTCACCGTCGCGCCCGGCGAAACCGTCGCCCTGATGGGACGCAACGGCGCCGGCAAGTCCACCCTCCTCGCCGCCCTCGTCGGCACCCTCCCGCCCGCCACCGGCGAGGTGACCGTCGGCGGCCTCGCCCCGCACCGCACCCCGCCACCGGAGATGGTGCGACGCGTGGGCCTCGTACCGCAGGAGCCCCGGGACCTCCTCTACGCCGACACCGTCGCCGCCGAGTGCGCCGCCGCCGACTCCGACGCGGGCGCGGCCCCCGGGACCTGCCGCGCGCTGGTCACCTCCCTGCTGCCGGACGTGCCCGACGACGTCCACCCCCGGGACCTCTCCGAGGGGCAGCGCCTCTCGCTGGCCCTCGCCCTGGTACTGACCGGCCGCCCGGCTCTGCTCCTGCTCGACGAGCCCACCCGGGGTCTGGACTACGCCGCCAAGGCCCGCCTGATCGAGATCCTCCGCGGCCTCGCCGCCGACGGCCACGCCATCGTCCTGGCCACCCATGACGTGGAGCTCGCCGCCGAGCTGGCCCACCGCGTGGTGATCCTGGCGGGCGGGGAGGTCGTGGCGGACGGCCCGACCGCCGAGGTGGTCGTCTCCTCGCCGGCCTTCGCGCCGCAGGTGGCGAAGGTGCTGGCGCCGGGGCACTGGCTCACGGTGAGCCAGGTCGCCGAAGCCCTGGCGTCCCCGGGGACGGCCCCCGCATGAGCCGCGCGACCCCCCGCCCCGACCCCATCCGCCCCATCCGCCCCGTCCGCATCGGACCCCGCGCCGCCGCTGCCATGGTCCTCGTCACCCTCATCGGCATCGCCGCCTTCGGCTGGCCCCTCCTCGCCGACGGGCAGTCCGGGCTCGCCCACTCCCAGGACGCCCCCTGGCTGTTCGCCGCGCTGCTCCCGCTCCTCGTCGCCGTCGTCGTCGCGACCATCGCGGACAACGGCATGGACGCCAAGGCGGTGGCGATGCTCGGCGTGCTCGCCGCCGTCGGGGCGGCGCTGCGGCCGCTGGGCGCGGGTACCGCCGGCCTGGAGCCCATGTTCTTCCTGATGGTGCTCAGCGGGCGCGTCCTCGGGCCGGGCTTCGGCTTCGTGCTGGGCTCGGTCACGATGTTCGCGTCCGCGCTGCTCACGGGTGGTGTCGGCCCGTGGATGCCGTTCCAGATGCTCGCGCTCGGCTGGTTCGCTCTGGGCGCCGGGCTGCTGCCCGGTCCGGAGAGGGTACGGGGCCGGGCGGAGCTGCTGATGCTGGCGGCGTACGGCTTCGTGGGCTCGTTCGCGTACGGCACGGTCATGAACCTGCAGGGCTGGGTGATCCTGCAGGGCATGGGCCAGGGCGTCTCCTTCCACCCGGGGGACCCGGTCGCGGCGAACCTGGCGCGCTTCGTCGCGTACTGCCTGGCGACGTCGCTGGGCTGGGATCTGGGGCGGGCCGCGCTGACGGTCGTACTGACGCTCACGCTCGGGGCCACGCTGCTGAAGGCACTGCGGCGGGCGACTCGGAAAGCTGCCTTCGACGCGCCCGTCTCCTTCGATTCGGGGGTCGGGAGTGGCCCGGACCACAGCCCTCAAAGGGGTACGGATGGTCACGGACGGTGACATTCGGGGCCTCCGGCGGTGACCCGCCCCACAGGACCCAGGTCACATACGAGCCGGGATAGTAGTCCTTAAGCACCCCATATGCACCCCTTTGGATCGCCCCCCACCTGGGCAAACGCCGAGCGGGACCGGGTAGGGACGTTCCTCCCCGGCTGCGAGGACCACTAGTAAGAACGGTCGTTGCCAGGGGGTCCGGACGTCTGTAGAACTGGATGAGTCGCAAGGCGGCAGGGGTGCTTCACCCCCCGCCGACGAACCCCTCTCCTCCGCGTGAGTGGCTCACGCATGTCTTCGGCATGCCTGCGACCGCCCTTGTCCCCTTCGAAAGGCCCCTCCGTGTCCAACACCGTCATCCGCCGCATCGCCGCCTCCAAGAAGGCCCTCGCGGGCACCGTCCTCGCCCTGGGCGTCGCCGGTTCCATGCTTGCCGCGGTTCCCGCGCAGGCCGCCCCGATGAGCGCCAAGGCGATCGCCCAGCAGATGATCAAGGACCCGGCCCAGTTCGCCGCCTTCGACAAGATCATCACGCACGAGAGCGGCTGGGACTACACGGCCACCAACGCTTCCTCGGGCGCGTACGGCCTGGTCCAGGCCCTGCCGGCCTCGAAGATGGCCTCGGCGGGCGCGGACTGGAAGACCAACCCGGCCACCCAGATCAAGTGGGGCCTGGACTACATGAACGAGCGCTACGGCAGCCCGGTCGGCGCCTGGAACTTCTGGTCCGCCAACCACTGGTACTAAGCCGCGCGCGCCAGCAGACGCAGCCGACGCAGCAGACGCAGCAGCAGACATACGAAGGCCCCGGTGGCCGGCCTCCCCAGGTCCGGCCCCCGGGGCCTTCTGCATCCCATCCCACAGGGTTCAGTACGCGCCCTCGGGCGCGGTCGTCACAGCCGCTGGATGATCGTCCCGGTCGCCAGCGCACCGCCCGCGCACATGGTGATCAGCGCGAATTCCTTGTCGCGGCGCTCCAGCTCGTGCAGCGCGGTGGTGATCAGCCGGGCGCCGGTGGCGCCGACGGGGTGGCCGAGCGCGATGCCGCCGCCGTTGACGTTGACCTTCTCCAGGTCCTGGTCGAAGACCTGGGCCCAGCTGAGGACGACGGAGGCGAAGGCCTCGTTGATCTCGACGAGGTCGATGTCCTTGAGGGACATCCCGGCCTTGCCGAGCACGGCCCGCGTGGCGTCGATCGGCCCGTCCAGGTGGTAGTGCGGGTCGGCGCCGACCAGGGTCTGGGCGACGATGCGGGCGCGCGGCTTGAGCTTGAGGGCGCGGGCCATCTTGCGGGAGGCCCACATCACGGCGGCGGCCCCGTCGGATATCTGCGAGGAGTTCCCGGCGGTGTGCACGGCGGTCGGCATGACCGGCTTGAGCCGGGCCAGGCCCTCCATGCTGGTGTCGCGCAGGCCCTCGTCCCGGTCGACCAGGCGCCACATTCCCTGTCCGGCGGCCTGCTCCTCCTCGGTGGTGGGCACCTGCACGGCGAAGGTCTCGCGCTTGAAGCGCTCCTCGGCCCAGGCGGTGGCGGCCCGCTCCTGCGAGAGCACGCCGAGCCTGTCGACGTCCTCGCGGGTCAGGCCCCGGTTGCGGGCGATGCGCTCGGCGGCCTCGAACTGGTTCGGGAGGTCGACGTTCCACTCGTCCGGGAAGGGCTTGCCGGGCCCGTGCTTGGATCCCGAGCCGAGCGGGACGCGGCTCATGGCCTCGACCCCGCAGGCGATGCCGATGTCCATGACGCCGCCGGAGATCATGTTGGCGACCATGTGGTTGGCCTGCTGGGAGCTGCCGCACTGGCAGTCCACCGTCGTCGCGGCGGTCTCGTACGGGAGCCCCATGGCGAGCCAGGCGTTGCGGGCGGGGTTCATCGACTGCTCGCCGGCGTGGGTGACGGTGCCGCCGACGATCTGCTCGACGCAGTCGGGCTGGATTCCGGTTCGGGCCAGCAGTTCGCGGTAGGTCTCACCGAGCAGGTAGGCGGGATGGAGGTTGGCGAGCGCTCCCCCGCGCTTGCCGATGGGGGTGCGTACGGCTTCGACGATGACGGGTTCCGCGGCCATGAGCTCGTCCTCTCCTGCACTGTGCCGGCGCGGCGGGCCGTCCCGGCGCCCCGCCCTGAACTAGTACGCGTTCTAGTTCTCCCCGCAGTTTTATGACCTGATGCCCCGCCACGCAAGGGTCTTGCACGCGCCCTGCACGGATTCCACACGCAACAGGTGCTGCGCCGACCCTTGTCACTTCTAGAACTCGTTACTACCTTCAAGCCAACTTCTGATGGGCCGTCAGACTTTGGAGTCGCCCGATGTCCTGCCCCGCGCTGCCCGAAGGCTTCGACGCCACCGACCCCGACCTCCTCCAAAGCCGCGTCCCGCTGCCGGAGTTCGCGGAGCTGCGGCAGACCGCACCGGTGTGGTGGTGCCCGCAGCCGCGGGGGATCACCGGCTTCGACGACGAGGGCTACTGGGTCGTGACCCGGCACGCGGACGTCAAGTACGTCTCCACGCACCCGGAACTCTTCTCCTCCACCACCAACACCGCGATCATCCGCTTCAACGAGCACATCCAGCGTGATGCCATAGATGCCCAGCGCCTGATCATGCTGAACATGGATCCGCCGGAACACACCCGCGTACGCCAGATCGTGCAGCGCGGTTTCACCCCGCGCTCCATCCGCGGCCTGGAGGACGCCCTGCGCGACCGGGCCCGGAAGATCGTCGAGGAGGCCCTGGCCGCCTCGGCGGACGGCAGCTTCGACTTCGTCACGCAGGTGGCGTGCGAACTCCCGCTCCAGGCCATCGCCGAGCTGATCGGCGTACCGCAGAAGGACCGCGCCAAGATCTTCGACTGGTCGAACAAGATGATCGCGTACGACGACCCGGAGTACGCGATCACCGAGGAGGTCGGCTCCAACGCGGCGGTGGAGCTCATCGGTTACGCCATGAACCTCTCCGCCGAACGCAAGGAATGCCCGGCCAAGGACATCGTCACGCAGCTCGTCGCCGCCGAGGGCCAGGGCAACCTCGGCTCCGACGAGTTCGGCTTCTTCGTGCTGCTGCTGGCGGTCGCGGGCAACGAGACCACGCGCAACGCCATCAGCCACGGCATGCACGCCTTCCTGACCCACCCCGAGCAGTGGGAGCTCTACAAGGCGACCCGGCCCTCCACCACCGCGGAGGAGATCGTGCGCTGGGCCACCCCGGTGGTCTCCTTCCAGCGCACCGCCACCCAGGACACCGAGCTGGGCGGCCAGAAGATCAAGGCGGGCGACCGGGTGGGGATGTTCTACTCCTCCGCCAACCACGACCCCGAGGTCTTCGAGAACCCGGACGTCTTCGACATCACCCGCGACCCGAACCCGCACCTGGGCTTCGGCGGCGGCGGCCCGCACTTCTGCCTCGGCAAGTCCCTGGCCGTGCTGGAGATCGACCTGATCTTCAACGCGCTGGCCGACGTCCTGCCCGACCTGCGCCTGGCCGGCGAGCCCCCGCGGCGCCTGCGCGCGGCCTGGCTGAACGGCATCAAGGAACTCCGGGTCAGCCACGGCTGACCCCGGATCCAGGACGGCAGGGGCCGCCTCCTCCCACGCCCCGGCCCCTGCCGTCCGCTGGCGACCGGGACCGCCTTGAAGGTGCGGGCCGCGTCGCCCGAGTGGCGGCACGGCCGCGACCGGCGGATCCTGACAGGACGCGGCGATCCACCGACGGGGTGCCGGGGCGGGCGACACTCCGCCCCGGCGCCCCGTCGGCGTTCCGCCGTCACCCGCAGTCGTCCGCAGTCGTCCCGGGTGAGGAGGCGCCATGTCCGCCACCGCGTTCGACGAGCTCGCCAAGGCCTTCCGGGGACCCCTCGTGCGGCCCGGCGACAACGGCTACGACGAGGGCCGGCGCATCTGGAACGGCTCCATCGACCGCCGCCCCTCCCTCATCGCCTACTGCACGGGCGCCGCCGACGTGATCGCCGCCGTGCGCTGCGCCGGCCCCGCCGGACCCGCGGCCGGGCTGCCCCTCGCGGTGCGCGGCGGCGGGCACAGCTTCCCCGGCCAGTCGGTGTGCGACGACGGCATCGTCATCGACCTCTCCCTGATGAAGGGCATCCGGGTCGACCCCGCGGGCCGCACCGTCCGGGCCCAGGCCGGCGTGCTCCTCGGCGAGCTGGACCACGAGACGCAGGCCTTCGGGATGGCCGTGCCCGCCGGGATCGTCACCCACACCGGGCTGGCGGGGCTCACCCTCGGCGGCGGCATCGGCTGGCTGATGCGCAAGTACGGGCTCACCGTCGACCAGCTGCTCTCGGTGGACCTGGTCACCGCCGACGGCACCCTCCTCAAGGCGAGCGCGGACGACAACCCGGACCTCTTCTGGGGCGTGCGCGGCGGCGGCGGCAACTTCGGCGTCGTCACCGAGTTCGAGTTCCGGCTCAACCCGGTGGGGCCCGTCGTCCTGGCCGGTCCCGTCTTCTGGCACATGGCGGACTCGGCCCGGCTGCTGCGCTTCTACCGCGAGTGGATCACCGACGTACCGGACGAGCTGACCACGGCCGTGGTGCACCGCAAGGCGCCGCCGCTGCCGTTCGTACCGGCGGAGCTGCACGGGAAACCGGTGGTCATGGTGGTGTGCTGCTACGCCGGGCCCGTCGAGGAGGGCGAGCGGGTGCTGCGGCCGCTGCGCGCGTGGGGGCCGCCGCCGGTGCTGGACCTGTGCGCGCCGAAACCGTTCACCGAGCACCAGGCCATGTTCGATCCGTCGTTCCCGCACGGCCGCTGGTACTACTTCAAGTCCTGCGACGTGGACCGGCTCAGCGACGAGGTCATCGACGCCACCGCCGAGCACGCGGCGCGGATCGTCTCCCCGCTCACCGCCTTCCCGATCTTCCAGCTGGGCGGCGCCATCGCCCGCGTCGGCGAGGAGGAGACGGCCTTCGGCGGGCGGAGCGCCGGCCACACCTTCAACATCAACGGCACCTGCGAGGGCGCCGAGGGCTTCGAGCAGGAGCGGGAGTGGGCGCGCGGCCTGTGGTCGGCGCTCGCACCCCACCAGACGGGTGTGTACGCGAACTTCCTGATGGAGGAGGGCGAGGACCGGGTGCGCGAGGCCTACGGGCCCGAGAAGTACCGCCGGCTGCGGGAACTCAAGCGACGCTACGACCCGGGCAACCTCTTCCGCCTCAACCAGAACATCCCGCCGGCCTGAGCCCTGCGCACGGCCTCCGGCTACACACCGCCCGCGATGATCGTCCAGCCCGGGGAGAGGCCGGCGAGCGGGCCGACGTCGGCGTAGCGGCCCCCGCTGAGCGTCGCGGTCCGGGCGGTCCCGTCGGACGCGTAGAAGAGCAGGCTGTCCGCGGTCCGGGACACTTTCTCCCAGATGCCGGACGTGCCGGTGTCGCGGAAAGCGCCGACCGTGCCGTCGGTCGCCGAGGCCGCCTTGTAGACGAACTCGGCGTCCGTGTCCGAGAAGGCCAGGACGGAGTCCTTGGTCGCGGTCATGTCCCTCAGGACCGCGTCCCCGTCCCTTGATCCCGCCTTCGTGTAGACGCCGTTCTCGAGCGTCCCGTACGCCAGAGCGCCTCGGTGGTCCTCGTCCGTCTCCCCCGTGGCCCTCTGGAAGATCATGGTGTCGCACGAGGTGGCCACGACGTCCCAGGCCCCACCGAAGCCGTCGTACGTCCGCACCTGCTCGTACACACCGTTCTTCAGGCTGCCGGTGCTTCCACGGCGGGACCACCGGTCGATGAAGAGCACCGAATCACCCGACGCCGTGGCGGAGCCCGACCTCAAGGAGTCGGCGAAGGTCTTCACGCGGGTGTACTTGCCCTCCGTGAACGTGCCGCTCTCGCCGTCCCCGGTGAGCGAGTTCCAGATCAGCAGGGTGTCACGGCTCACGACGGCGTTCGAGTAGCGGTCCGGGAGGGTGAACGCCGCCTTCTGCTGCCAGCGCCCGGCCGCGAGGGTGCCGGTCACGGCCGCGCCGGTCCACTCGTTGTAGAAGAGGATCGAGGTGTTCGGGACCGTGCGTCCGCAGTACTCAGAAGCGGCGGTCGCCGGCGTCCCCGGACCGACCGACAGGCCGGCCGTCACGACCGCGACAAGTGCGGCCACCAGGGATTTCCTCATGGCTCTCCCCTTTTCCTCGCACGCGAACCCGTGCGGTACCGGGGTGTATCGGATTCCCCCTCACGGTCCGCGAAGTCCGGCGGACGGCGCTCTCCCCGAGCGTTGGGACTCCCCCCGATCATCGTCCGCCGCATCCGGCACCCCCGCATCTCGGCCCGTACCTTCGGACGGGAACGCCGCCGGGGCCCCTGTGCGGGGCCCCGGCGGCGTTCCGGTGCGGGCGGGCGGGGCGCGCGGGCGCTACGCGGGCCCGGAGCGGGCCGGGGTACGCGCCCGGTCGCCGGACTCGGCTTCGGACTCTGCTTCGGCCGGGGAGGACGACGCCCGCTGGCCCGGGAGGCTCACCTTCGTGCCGCGCGGCCCCGACAGCACGTACACGAGCCCGAAACCGGCGGCGACGACGAGCGCCCCGCCCACCGCGTCCAGCACCCAGTGGTTGGCGGTGGCCACGATCGCGCACACCGTGATCAGCGGGTGCAGCGCCCCGAGGACCTTCTGCCAGACCTTCGGGGCCAGCACCACGATCACGACCCCGCACCACAGCGACCAGCCGAAGTGCAGCGAGGGCATCGCCGCGTACTGGTTGGAGATCGCGGTCATGGCCCCGTACGAGGGGTTCGCGAGGTCCTGCGGCCCGTGCACGGTGTCGATGAAGCCGAGCCCGGGCATCAGGCGCGGCGGGGCGAGCGGGTAGAGCCAGAAGCCGGCGAGCGCGAGGACGGTCGCCAGGCCCAGGGAGGCCCGGGCCCAGCGGTAGTCGCCTGGCCGGCGCCAGTACAGCACCGCCAGGATCGCCAGCGGGACCACGAAGTGGAAGGAGGTGTAGTAGAAGTTGAAGAAGGCCTCCAGCCAGGGCGTGTTCACGACGGCGTGGTTCACGGCGTGCTCGATGTCGATGCCGAGGGCCTTCTCGATGCCGTGGATCTGGCTCCCGTTGCCCTCCGCGAGCGAGCGGCTCGTCGGCGCCGCGGCCCGGATGTGCGAGTAGAGGGAGTAGCCGACCCGTATCAGCAGCAGTTCCAGCAGCAGGTTGGGGCGGGACAGCACGCGCCGCCAGAACGGCAGCAGCGGCACCCGCGCCCAGCGGGCGGCGGCCGGCCGGCCGTAGGCGGTCGGGACGGGCTCGCGCCAGTACGGCGAGGAACGCGGCAGGAACGGTACCGCGCAGGCCGCCGCCAGCGCGGTCAGCAGCAGCACGTTGTCCCGTACGGGCGCCAGCGCGGCCAGGTTCGGCAGCAGGACCGCGCTCGGCAGGGTCATGGCAAGGACCACGGCCACCGGCCACACCGGCCGGTCCGCGGCCCGCTTGCCGACCTTGCCTGCCACCGCGAGCAGCACCCACAGCAGCTGGTGGCGCCACCCGGTCGGGGACACGGTGACGGCGACGCAGCCGGTGATGGCGACGGCGAGCAGCAGCTGGCCGTCGCGGGCGTAGCGGGCCGCGCGGCGCAGCCCGACGAACACGACGGCGCCCGCGAGGGCGAGGTAGAGCACGATCTCGGCCGGCCCGGTCAGCCCGAGGCGCAGCAGCGCCCCGTGCAGGGACTGGTTGGCGAGCCCGTCGGGGGCGCCGCCGAGGCCGGTGCCGGCCAGGTGCTGCACCCAGTACGCCCAGGAGTCGCGCGGCAGCGACGCCCAGGACAGCGCGGTGGCTCCGGCGAAGGTCACGGCTGCGGTCCGCGCGGTGGGGCGCCGCCCGGCCAGCCACAGCAGCGGGGCGAACAGCAGCAGCGCGGGCTGCAGGGCGGCGGCGAGGCCGAGGAGGAAACCGGCCGGGCGCTCGGCGGGTACCCGGAAGACGGCCAGCAGCACCAGGAGCACGGGCAGCACCGCAGTCTGTCCCGGCGAGGCGGCCTCGCGCACCGGCAGCGACACCATCATCAGCGCGGTCAGCACGGGCGCGGCCAGCAGCGCGGTGCGCCGCGGCACGGGATCGGGCAGGCCGCGCGCGGCGACGAGCCCGATGGCGGCCACGAACAGCAGCGTCACGGTCGTCCAGGCGAGCTCCAGCGACGGGGCGGCCAGACTGGTGAACGGCTTCAGCACCAGCCCCGCGAAGGGCGTGCCGGTGAACTGGCCGGCGTCGTACAGCGTGCCGGGCATGCTCCCGGGGAGGTGGAACCCGCTCAGCCACTCGCCCGGTGGCACGCGCAGCACGGCGGCGGCCTGCCGCACGGCGAGCACGCCCGCCAACGCCCACAGGAGGAGGCGCGCGGCCCCGAGCCTGCCACTACCGCCTATGACTCCGGCATGTCCGTGTCCACCACTGTGCTCCGCCGCGTTAGCCACGCCTCGCCGGCCTCCCGCCCAATTGACCGCAACCCCGACTTCGCCTGGCTGCCGCGCTTCATACCGCGTTTCATACCGCGCTGTTCATTACGCGGACGACGATATCCCGGGTCGGATACCTAGGATGGCCCGCATGAGCATCGTGAAGATCAACGCACTGACCGTTCCCGCCGAGCAGCGGGAGGTGCTGGAGCAGCGTTTCGCCTCCCGGGCGGGGGCCGTGGAGTCCTCGGACGGGTTCGAGTGGTTCGAGCTGCTGCGCCCGGTGGAGGGCACCGACCAGTACCTGGTGTACACGCGGTGGCGGTCCGAGGAGGACTTCCAGGCGTGGATGGAGGGGCCGATGAAGGCGGCTCACCAGGGCGGCGGCGAGGGTGGCGGGGAGCGGCCGAAGCCGGCGGCTTCCGGGTCCTCGGTGTGGTCGTTCGAGGTCGTGCAGCAGGCGGCGCCGAAGAAGGCCTGAGCCGCCGGAAGGCCGGAGACGGCGGAAGGCCGCCCGAGCCGGACGCGGCGTGAGGCCCGGGGCGCGCGCCCCGGGCCTCCTTGCTGTGCGCGCCGACGCTGCCGACCGCTCAGCTCCAGAAGGCGTCTTCCTCGTCGATGTCCTGGGTGCACTGGTCGATGTCGGTGATCTTGCCGCCGACGATCGTGAAGAAGAGGCCTTCCTGGACCTCGATCCCGCGGTCGCCGCGGTCGGCACGCGCCGTGTGGAAGGACATGACGTGCCCCCGTCCGTCCGCGAGCACCGCGTGCAGTTCGATCTGGAGGGTGCCCTTCGTCTCCTCCCCGAGCCGGCGGTAGAGGTCCATGACGGCCTCCCGCCCCTTGTGGTGCCCGGAGAGCGGGTTGCTGCCCGGCACGTGGTGGATGGCGTCGGCCGTGAACAGCGTGCTCAGCGTCTCCAGGTCACCCTTGGAGAAGGCTTCGTAGCCGCGGCGGACCAGGACGGCGTCGGGATGCTTGGACATGGCGTTCACACCCTCCATTTGAGCGATTTTCCCTTTTCCTCATCATCGGCCCGTGCCTGTGGATATTCCACGCGGGAGTTCCGCCGCCGCCTCCACAATGGCGCCATGGACACCAAAACGATCAGCACCGGCGCCGGCTCCAACACCTGGACCGTGACTCCCGAGCCCTACGACACCCCTGATGCCGTCGCCCTCCTGCGCGCGTACTACGCCGAGGTCGCCGGCCGGTACTGGAAGCGGTCCGTGACCGAAGCCGAGATCGACGAGGGCGTCCTCGACTTCCCAGCCGACGGGCTCTGTCCGCCGACGGGCCAGTTCGTCGTCGGCCGGCTGGCCGGCGAGCCCCTGGCGTGCGGCGGGTTCCGGCTGCTCGACCCGGTCACCGCCGAGCTGACCCGGGTCTACGTCGACCAGCGCACGCGCGGTACGGGCGGCGGGGCGGCGCTGCTGGAGGTACTGGAGGCGGAGGCCCGCGCGCTCGGCGCGGAGCGGGTCCGCCTGGACACCCGGTCGGACCTCGTGGAGGCCCGGGCGCTGTATGCGCGGCACGGGTACCGGGAAATACCCGCGTACAACGACGGCCCGTATGCGGAGCACTGGTTCGAGAAGCCGCTCGTGTGACCGCGGGCTAAGGGGCGGCGTGGTCCCGCCGGGGCTCGGCGTCGTAGGGCTCCTCGGCGTCGGAGCCGCACAGCTCCGCGTTGATCTCGCGGACCAGCTTGTCCAGGTCGGTCGGGCGGTCCGGGCCCCACCAGTCGCCGAGCAGCTCGGCGAGGGATTCCTGGCGGGCGGCGGCGAGTTTGGCGGCGGCCAGTCGGCCCCGGTCGGTGAGGACGAGCGGCAGCCCCTCGCGGACGGCGAGGTGGCGTTCCTCGATCTGGCGGGCGGCGTCGGTGATGGCCTTGAGCGGCACGATGGTGCGTTCGGCGAGCAGCGCGGGTTCTGCGGAGCCGTACTTGTTGATGCGCAGCAGCAGCCAGCTGGCGGCGGGCAGCAGGTCGTAGCCGGCCTTCTCGGTGATCTTCTCGTAGACGTGGCGGCGGCCCTCGCGGGTGCCGAGGACCGACAGCGCGCGGGCGACCTCGTCGTGGGAGGAGCGCTGGACGGGGTTGGAGGCGAGGGTCTCGGTTACGTCGGGTGCGGTGACCGAGCCGCGGAGCTTGTCCTCTTTCAGGAACCAGGCGACGGCAAAGGCGAGCAGGACGACGGGCACGGCGTAGAGGAACACGTCCGTGATGGCGGAGGCGTAGGCGTCGAGCACCCGGGGGCGCAGCTCGGCGGGGAGCACGGCGATGGCCCGGGGGTCGGCCTCCAGCTGCTTCGCTCCGGCGCCGGGCGGCAGCGGCACGCCGGCGAGTGCGGCGCCCAGCTTGTCGTCGAGCCGGTTGGTGAAGACCGTCCCGAAGATCGCGACGCCGAAGGAGGCGCCGATGGAGCGGAAGAAGGTGGCACCGGAGGTGGCGACGCCGAGGTCGGCGTAGCTGACGGCGTTCTGCACGACCAGGACCAGTACCTGCATGACGAGGCCGAGTCCGACGCCGAAGACGAAGAAGTAGGCGCTCATCTCCCAGGTGGAGCTGGTGCGGTGCAGTTGGTGCAGCAGGAGCAGGCCGACGGCGGTGACGGCGGTGCCGGCGATCGGGAAGACCTTCCAGCGGCCGGTGCGGCTGACGATCTGACCGGAGGCGGTGGAGGAGAGCAGCATGCCGAGCACCATCGGCAGCATGTGGACGCCGGACATGGTCGGTGAGACGCCCTGGACGACCTGGAGGAAGGTCGGCAGGTAGACCATCGCGCCGAACATGGCGAAGCCGACGACGAAGCTGATCAACGAGCAGAGGGTGAAGGTGCGGATGCGGAAGAGCTTCAGCGGCAGGACGGGTTCGGCGGCCTTCCGCTCCACGAAGAGGAAGGCGGCGAGCAGGACGGCGCCGAGGACGGCGAGGCCGATGATCCGGGCCGAGCCCCAGCCCCAGGTGCCGCCGAGGGAGGCGACGAGCACGAGGCAGGTGGCGACGGCGGCGATGAGGAAGGTGCCGAGGTAGTCGATGGTGTGCTTCGAGGAGCGCACCGGGATGTGCAGGGCGGCGGCGATGACGACGAGTGCGACAAGACCGATGGGGAGGTTGATGTAGAAGACCCAGCGCCAGGAGAGGTGGTCCACGAACAGGCCGCCGAGGAGGGGGCCGAGCACGCTGGTCGCGCCGAAGACCGCGCCGAAGAGGCCCTGGTACTTGCCGCGCTCGCGGGGCGGGACGATGTCGCCGACGATCGCCATCGACAGCACCATCAGTCCGCCGCCGCCGAGGCCCTGCAGGGCGCGGAAGCCGATGAGCTGCGGCATGTTCTGGGCGAGGCCGCAGAGGGCGGAGCCTATGAGGAAGAGGACGATGGCGTACTGGAAGAGCTTCTTGCGCCCGTACTGGTCGCCGAGTTTGCCCCACAGGGGGGTGGCCGCGGTGGAGGCGAGCATGTAGGCGGTGACGACCCAGGACAGGTGGGCCATGCCGCCGAGGTCGCTGACGATGGTCGGCAGGGCGGTGGAGACGATGGTCTGGTCGAGCGCGGCGATGAGCAGGCCCAGGAGCAGGGCGCCGATGGAGACGAGGACCTCGCGGGATGCGTGCTCGGCGGCGGGGTCGGGGTGCTGCGGTCCGGAACCGGGGTCCCGGGGCTCCGTGGTCACATCCTGAGCCATCGACTCCTCCTCAGGCCACCGGATCAACACCTCCATCCTGAGCGGTGTGTCCGGTTATGGCCTCTCGGGCGGCTTGGGAGGGCCTTGACGGGTCTGGATAATCGCTGGCAGTGGCCATGGAGGGATTCCAGTGAGCGGTGAACACTGTCCGAATTGCGGCGCCGTCGTCGGTGCCGGCTGCGGGTGTGCGCCGGATGTCGGGTTCAACCCCTTGCGCATCCGTCCGTACGTGACGTTGCCCGACCCCGGCGAGCCGGAGCCCCAGCTGCCCCCGCAGCCGGTGACGGGCGTGGTCACGCCACCCGAGCCTCGCGACGGCACCCCGCCGTACGGCATACCCGTGGCCCCGCTGACGCAGACGTGGCCGGGCGGCCCGAACGGCACGGCGGACGCGTCGGAGACGGTCCAGCTCCCGGCGGTCCCGGGGGCGGGCGGCGTCCCGGCGCCGGGCGGCGTCCCGGCGGATGGCGGCGTCCCGGCGGATGGCGCCGGGTCCGGGGCGGGTGCCGGCCTTGGGGCGGGTGCCGCGTCGGGGTCGGATGCCGGCCTGGCGTCGGGCGCCGACCCGGTGACCTCGGAGTTGCCCGTGGTGGGGGCGTTCCCGGCGGGCGCGGCCCCTGCGACGGCGGCCTTCGCTGCGGGCGCGTTCCCTGCGGGGACGTTCCCGGCTGCCGAGGGATACCCGGCGCCGCCGACCGCCGCGTACCCGGCGTTCGACGGCCCGGCGGACGGATCGGGCGGGGGAAGGGGCGGGGGCGGGGGCGGGGGCCCGGAGAAGCGGGGCTTCGGAGCCGCTCCCCGGCGGCTCCTGCCGCTGCTGCTGGGTGCGGCGGCGGTGGTCGCCCTGGGTGGGACGGCCCTCGCGGTGTGGGTGCTGCCGGAGTCCGCCGGCAGTGATTCCGCCCTGATGGACGCGAAGCCGTCGGCGCCCGCGGCGATCGCTCCTGCCACGTCTTCGCAGGCTTCGCCGTCCCCGAGTGCGTCCGTCTCGCCGTCGGCGTCGCGTTCCGCGTCGCCGAGCCCCTCCAAGTCTCCGTCGCCGAGTCCGTCGCGTTCGGCGACGTCCGCTCCCCCGAGCCCGTCGGCGAGTGCGAGCCGTTCGCCCAGCCCGTCGAAGCCGCCGGCCGCGTCGGGCCCGACGCTGCGCTACGGGGACTCGGGTGCCGAGGTGGAGAAGCTCCAGCGGCTGCTGGCGGGGAAGGGACTGTTCCCGTACAAGATCAACGGAAAGTTCGACTGGCGCGTGGAGAACGCCGTGTCGACCTTCCAGTACGACAACGACATCGACGAGGAGTGGGGCGTCTACGGTCCGATCACGCGCCGGGCCCTGGAGGGGTGAGGCCCGCGCCGGCGGCGGCCGGGGCCGGGGCCGGTGATTGGCGTAGACCGCCGTTGTTTTGTATCGTGATGGAACAAAGTGGTTCCGTCCTCACTCCCTGACCGGTGGACGGAACCGCTTGTTCTCTTTTCCCGCCCGTCTGGAGCCCATCCGATGCCGGCCAGCACCACCACCCCTGTCACACCCGTCGTCCTCACCGCCAGGGCCCTCCTCCTGGACATGGACGGGACGATCGTCAATTCCGACGCGGTGGTCGAGCGCTGCTGGCGGGACTGGGCGGTGTCCCACGGGCTGGACCCGCAGGAGGCACTGAAGGTGGTCCACGGCCGCCAGGGCTACGCCACCATGGCCGTGCTCCTGCCGGACCGCCCGATGGAGGTCAACCACGCGGAGAACGCGGAGATGCTGGCCCGCGAGACCGCCGATGTCGACGGCGTGGTCCCCGTGCCGGGCGCCCCGGCGTTCATGGCCTCCCTCGCCGGCCTCCCCCACGCGCTGGTCACCTCCGCCGACGCGGCCCTGGCCACGGCCCGGATGACCGCGGCCGCCCTGCCGATGCCGGAGGTCCGGGTGACGGCCGAGTCCGTCGGCGCCAGCAAGCCGGACCCGGAGGGCTTCCTCAAGGGCGCCGCCGCCCTCGGCGTGGCCCCGGAGGACTGCATCGTGTTCGAGGACTCGGCCGCGGGCATCGCCGCCGGCCGGGCCGCAGGCATGCGCGTCATAGGCATCGGCCCCCGCGCAGCCGCCCACACCCCGACGGCCCACGCAGAGGACCTCCGGGGCGTGCGGTTGACGGCGACCCCGGACGGGTCGATCGAGGTCGCGGTGGGCATCGCAGCGGGCTGAGGCCCGCGGCGGGGACGGGGCGCGGCGGGAGCGAGGCGGGGCGCTGCGCGCGGGCCGGGTCACTTCCGTCACGGGGACTTCGGGTGACGGGGTGCGAGCCGGGCGGAATCAGAGAAGGCGCGGGGGGTTTCCCGTCAGTCCCATAGTCCTTCCGTGTCGGAACGGCTCGTCAAGGGCGCTCCTCCTTCGTCGTCGCGTCGCTTCGCGATG
>NZ_JBFBFP010000072.1:0-26222 GCF_040684275.1 Streptomyces sp. NPDC091371 | reverse complement strand
GGGCAGTTCATGCTCGCCCTGCACCGGTCGGGCCGGCGGGGTGAGGCCCTCGACGTCTACCAGCGGCTGCGCGCGACCCTCGTACGGGAACTGGGCCTCGAACCCTCCACCTCGCTCCGCCGCCTCCAGCGCTCCATCCTCATGGCGAGCCCCGACGGCCTGTCCGAGGTGCCGGAGGCGGGCGGCGGACGTCTGGTACGCGTGGGCTGACATGGCCGCGCGCGCGAGGACGACCGAGGGCCGGAGCGAGGGTCGGAGCGGGGGCCTGAGCGCTGTGCACCCGCGGAGCCGGACCACGGGCCGGGGCGGCACCGCCGTGCAGGAGCGGTCGGAGCGGACCCGCCGCAAGCTCGTCCACGCCGGGGCCGACTGGTTCCACCGCAACGGCTACGCGAACGCGACGCTCGGGGGGATCGCCGCATCGGCGGGGGTGACCAAGGGAGCCCTGTACTTCCACTTCGCCTCCAAGGACGAACTCGCCGAGGCCGTCCAGCAGCGGGGCTGCGCGCTGCTGGACGAGTCCCTGCGCGCCCTGCGCGCGTCCGGGCCGTCCCCCCTGCAGGCCCTGGTCGACGCCACGCACTGGCTGGCGCGCGCCCTGCTCGACGAGCCGGCGGTGCCCGCCAGTTTCCGGATCACCAAGGAGTGCGCGGGCACCCGGCCCGGCGTCACCGACTTCCACCTCGTCTGGGCCACGGCGGCCTGCGACCTGCTGCGTCAGGCCCGCGACGCGGGCGAACTGCGCGAGGGGTGCTCCTGGGAGAGCGCCGAATCGCTCGTCGCCGCGGCCGTGTGCGGGATCGAGGTGATGGCCGGCACCGGCATGCCCGGCGCGGAACTCCAGCGCAGGGTGGTCGCGCTGTGGACGCTGCTGCTGCCCGGCCTCGTACCCGAGGGCACTGCGGGCGGCTTCCGTACGGCGGTGCCCGCGACCGCGTACGCGCACGGATTCTCGGGCAGCGCCGGCTGACCCGCATCGGCGCCGGTTTGGAGGAGTCACCGATGACCAACGACCGTTCCGCTCCGCCCCGCGCCGCCGAGGTGCTGCCCGACGTCATCGGGGTGCTCGGCGACGTACTGCGGGTCGACCCGCAGAAGATCGACCCCGAGCAGACCTTCCAGTTCCTCGGCCTCGACTCGCTGCTGATCGCGGAGTTCGTGGCCGTGGTCAACGCCCGTCACGGAACCGGCCTGTGCGCGAGCGACCTCTACGACCACCCCACGCCGGCGGCGTTCGCGCGGGAGGTGGTGCGGGCGGCGGGGGCCGGCGGGCCGGCCGTTCCCACTGGTCCGGCCGCTCCGGCCGCTCCGGTTGTTGAGGCCGACCCCGATGTTCCTGACGTTCCCGTCGTTCCCGTCGTTCCCGCCGTTCCGGGTGTGGAGATCGTCGATGTGCTGCGCGAGCAGCTCACCGCGATCCTGTGCTGCGACAGCTGGGACGTGGACGCGGACACCGCGTTCCCGCGACTCGGGGTGGACTCGCTCCTCGGGGCCGAGTTCGTCGCCGTCGTCAACCGCGTCTTCGGCCTGAACGAGCGGGCCGTGGTGCTGCACGAGTACCCGACCCTGGACGCGCTCGCCGCGTACGTGGCCCAGCGGACCGGGGCCCGGACCGCGCCCCCGGCCGTACGCGAACTCGAACTGCTGCTGGACGCCCTGCACGACGGGCGGCTCAGCGTGGCCGAGGCCCTCGTCCTGCTGCCCCGCCGGGCCCAGGTCTGACGGGAGACGGGGCGCGATGGACGAGCGGGAGATCCTGACCCGGTTCAAGGACGGGACCCTGGACCGGCGCCAGGCGGTCGCCCTGCTGGCGCCGGCCGTTAACGGCGTTAACGCCGTTAACGCCGCCGACCCGACGGCCACCGCGCCCGCGCCCCGCGCCCCCGCGGCGCGCGAGCCGGCCGGGCGGGCGGCCCCGGTGGCCGTCGTGGGGATGGCCGGACGCTATCCGGGGGCCCCCGACCTGGCGGCGTACTGGCACCTGGTGTGCGGCGGCCGGGACACCGCTGCCGCGCCCCCGCCCGGCCGGCCCGGCACGGAACCGGGCCACTACCTGGAGCGGGTGGGGGAGTTCGACGCGGAGTTCTTCGGGCTCGACCCGCAGGAGGCCGCGCTGACCGACCCCCGGGAACGCCTGCTGCTGGAGACGGCCTGGGAGGCCTTCGAGGACGGCGGGTGCACCGGCAGCCGGCTCGACGCACTGCGCGCACCGGACGGAACCCCGCGCCACGTGGGGGTGTTCGTCGGCGCGGGAGCGGGCGACTGGCCGCTGCTCGCCGCCGAAGCGGGCACAGCCTCGCGCGGCGGCCAGTGGGACATCGCCAACGGGGTGTCCCGGGTGCTCGGCCTGACCGGGCCCAGCCAGTGCGTGGACACCGCCGAGGCCTCGGTTCCGACGGCCGTGCACCTCGCGCTCGCGGCCCTGGAACGCGGGGAGTGCGCGGCCGCCCTCGTCGGGGGCGTCCACCTGCTGCTGCACCCCTGGAGCCGACGGCCGGCCGCGGGCGGCGGCGCGGGCCCGGCGGGCGAGGCCGTGGGGGCGCTGCTGCTGAAACCCCTCGACCGGGCCCTCGCCGACGGCGACACCGTGCACGCCGTGGTCCGCGGCAGCGCGGCGGCCCACGCGCGCGACGGGGTGGCGCTCGCGGCGGCCCTGGCGCGGGCCGGAGTCCGCGAGGAGGAGCCGGCCCTGCGGGAAACGGCGCCGTGCGCGCGGCCCTCGGTCGGCGACAGCGGCCCGGCCACCGGACTGGCGCTGCTCACCCGGGCCGTCCTCCAACTGCGGCACGCCGTCCTGGTCCCCGCCCCGGGCCGCGAGGTCGCCGAACCGTGGAGCCGCCCCGACCCGGCCGACCCCTCGGCGCCCCGCCGCGCGGTCGCGGGCCTGCGCGGCGCCGGCGGGGTGGACGCCCAGGTGGTGCTGGAGGAGTACGCGGAGCACCGGGCGCCGCAGGCCGGCGACCGCGGCGCCGGGCGCGGCGAACTCGTACTGGTCTCCGGCCCGACCCCGGCCCACGTGCGGGCGACGGCGCAGCGGCTGGGGGAGTGGCTGCGGGCGGGCTACGAGGTGCCCGGCCTGGCGGCGGTGGCCCGCGGCCTGCGCACCGGGCGCGCGGCCATGGACTGCCGGCTCGCCTTCGTCGTGCACGGCGTGGAGGAGCTCGTACGGATCCTGGAGGAGGCGGAAGCGCCGTGCGCGGACCTGCGCGGCGGGCGCCGGGACCCGCTGGCGCTGGGCCGGGCGCCCGAGACCGCCGGCTACCTCGCCGCCCTGTGGCGCGGCGGCCGGCTCGGGCAGCTGCGCGACCTGTGGCTGGCCGGGGTGGACGTGGACTGGGCCGCACTGGAGGCGGCACCCGGCGCCAGCGCCGTATCGGTCCCGATCCCGCCGTCCGCCCTGCTGCGCACCGACCTGTGGCTGCCGGCGCGGTGAGAGCCAAGCGCTCTCGGGGAAGTGCGGCACGTCCCCGCGCCACCCGGCACGGCACCTCGCCGCGTTGTCGCAGCACCCGAGTACGTCCAGTACAAGGGCACTGCTCCGCCTTGCGATGCACCGCACCGGGCGACGCGGAAACGCACCCCACTTCCCCGAGAGCGCTTGGCCGGTGAGCGTCAGCCTCTGGTTCTGCCCCGACGCGGACCTCGCGCCGGCGGTCTCCGCGACCCTCGCCGCCCACTGGCTCGACGAGCAGGAGCGGGAGACCGCCTCCCACTTCCTCTTCGAACGGGACCGGCGCCAGTACCTCGTGGCGCACACCCTGCTCCGCCGGGTCCTGGCCCTGGAGACCGGGATCCCCGAGGCGGAGGCCGTCCTACGGCGCTCCCCGCACGGCCGGCCCCACCTCCAGCCGCCGCCGGGAGGACTGCCGCGCGGGGGCGCCGCGCTGGACTTCAACCTGGCCCGCACGCACGGCCACACCCTCGTCGGCGTGGCCCGCGGCCACCGCATCGGCGTGGACCTGGAACACCTCGGCCGGAGCGGGGCGGCCCTGGAGAACATCGTCGAGGGCTTCCCGCGGGCGGAGCGGGAGTGGATCGGCGCCGTCCCCGCGGGGCGTTCCCGCACCCGCCGCGCGCTGCGGCTGTGGACGCTCAGGCAGGCGTACGCGAAGGCCTGCGCACCCGGCGGCGGGCCGGACCGCGCCCCGTACGCCCACACCTTCACCTTCACCCGGGCCGACGAGCACGGCACGCTCGCCTTCACCGTGGACGGGGAGGGCGGCGGGGGTGGCGGGGGCGGGCAGGACCGCTGGTGCTTCCTGGAGTTCGAGCCGGTGCCGGAGATGCTCGCCGCGGTCGCCGTCCGCATCGGACCACCGGAGGACGGCCCGCCCGCCGTGCACCTGCGGCAGGGATTCCCCTGGGCCCGCGCCGCACCCCGCGTCCTGCGCATGACCTGAGGACGTGACCTGAAGATCTGACCTGAAGAGCGTGACCTGAAACAGCCCCTCGTTCCAGGGGAATTCAAGTGCCGGTCGAACGGAACATGGCAATGGGGAATTCGGCTCCGGGCCCTCCGTATACGGCCTCTGCCAGCATCAACTGCCCTCAACGGCAAGGGAATTGGAAGCCCGCTCGACGGCGGCTCAAGCTTCCGGAGGTTATTCGCGGAGTCCCGCTACCGTGCACGGGTCAAGGCTGGAAATCGAGGGGAACTCGACGAAAGTGACGGAGGAGACCATGCAGATTCAGGTTCTGGGTCCCTTGAGTGCCGAGGTCAACGGGGGCTCGATCGTTCCGACCGCCCGAAAGCCGCGCCAGATCCTGGCACTGCTCGCGCTCTACCCCGGCCGGGTCATGCCCGTACCGACGCTCATGGAAGAGATCTGGGGGACCCAGCTGCCGCACAGCGCCCTCACCACCCTCCAGACCTACATACTCCAGCTGCGCCGGCGCCTCGGCACCGCCATGGGACCGGGAGCCCCGGGCAATGCCAAAGAGGTGCTCGCCACCCGTCACGGCGGCTACCTCCTGCAGATACCCCCGGACTCCGTCGACGTCCACGAGTACGAGCAGCTCGTGACGCGCGGCCAGAACGCCTTCGAGCAGGGCGAGGACGACACCGCGGCCACGTTACTGAGGCGGGCCCTCGCGCTGTGGCAGGGCAACGCCCTGGTCGACGTACGGGTCGGGCCGATCCTGGAGATCGAGGTCATGCGCCTGGAGGAGAGCCGGATCGTCACCGTCGAGCGGCGCATCGACGCCGACCTGCGCCTCGGCCGGCACACCGAACTCCTCGCCGAGCTCAAGGAGCTGATCGCCCGCCACCCGCAGCACGAGGGACTGCACTCGCAGGCGATGGTGGCCTTCTACCGCTCGGGCCGGCAGGCCACCGCCCTCGACATCTACCGCAGGATGCGGGCCCGGCTCATCGAGGAACTCGGCGTGGAGCCCTCGCCCCAGCTCCAGCGGCTGCACCACGCGATGCTCGCGGTCGATCCGGCGCTTGACGTGGTCGCCGGACCGCGCGGAGGCTCGACCTTCAATCTGTACGCGGCCTGAGCGGCCCGACCGGCACGGGGAGGGCACGCGGATGGGCGTACGGGTGTGGTGCTTCGCGCACGCGGGGGCCGGGGTCTCGGCCTTCCACCTCTGGCCGAAGCTGATCGGACCGGGCGTCGAGCCCGACGCGTGGCTGCTGCCCGGGCGGGACGCCCGCCGGGGCACGGCGCGGGTGACCGACCGGGCCGGGCTGCTGGAGGACCTCGCCCCGCTGGTCGACACGCTCGCGCGCTCGCGCGAACCGTACGTGCTGTACGGACACAGCCTCGGCGGCCTGGTCGCCCACGCCCTCACCCTGCACCTGCACGAGCGCGGGCTGCCGTTGCCCGCGCTGCTCGCCATCGGCGCCGTGCCCCCGCCCGACGGGCCCGCCGCGCTCGCCGCCTGCGCCGACCTGCCCGACGCCGCACTGCTGCGGCTGCTCGACACCTTCGACGCGGTGCCGGCCGGCACGGCACCCGGCGACATCTGGCACCGCATGGTCTTCCCCGTCCTGCGCGACGACCTCAGGCTCGCCGGAGCACTGCGCGCGGCCGCGGGGGCCGCGGGCCCGCTCCCGGTGCCGCTCCTCGCGGTGGCGGGGCGCGAGGACCCGCTGGTCACCCCCGGGGTCGTGGCGGGCTGGGCCCGCTGGACCACGGGCCGCTTCGTCCACCGCACCGTGCCGGGCGGGCACTTCTTCGTACGCGACCGGGTCCTGCCCCGCCTGATCGGGCGGGCCGCACGGGTCGTGGAGCGGGTGGCGGCGCCCGCGGCTGCCGTGGTGAGGGGGCGGTGAGGCGGGCCGTCGTCACCGGCCTGGGCGTCGTGGCCCCGGGCGGGACGGGCGTACGGGGCTACTGGGACCTGCTCACCTCCGGGCGCACCGCCACGGGGGCACTGACCCGCTTCGACCCCTCCGGGTTCCGCTCGCAGGTCGCCGCGGAGGCCGAGTTCGACGAGCTGGCCCGCGGGCTCAGCCTGACCGAGGCGCTCCGGCTCGACCGCGTGGCGCAGTTCGCGGTGGCGGGGGCGCGGGAGGCGCTGGCCGACAGCGGGCTGGCGGGGCTGACGGCGGGGGCGGATCCGCTGCGCCGCGGGGTGTCACTGGGCAGCGCGCTCGGCTGCGCGAGCTCCCTCGACCGCGAGTTCGCCACCGCTGCGGCCGACGGTGAACGGCCGGCGGAGCGGCTGTACGACTACTTCGTGCCCTCCTCGATGGCGGCCGAAGTGGCCCGGGCCGCCGGCGCGCAGGGCCCGGTGTCCCTGCTGTCCAGCGGCTGCACCTCGGGCCTGGACGCCATCGGGCACGCCGTCGACCTCATCCGCGACGGCACCGCCGACGTGATGCTCGCCGGGGCGAGCGAGGCGCCGATCTCGCCCCTGGCACTGGCCTCCTTCGACGCCGTCCGCATCGCCTCGCACCACCGCAACGACGACCCGGCGGGCGCCGCCCGGCCGTTCGACCGCACCCGCGACGGGTTCGTCCTGGGCGAGGGCGCGGCCCTCCTCGTCGTGGAGGAGCTCGAACACGCGCGGCGCCGCGGCGCCCACGTGTACGGCGAGATCGCCGGCTTCGGCTCCCGCAGCAGCGCCTTCCACATGACCGCGCTGCGCGCCGGCGGAGCCGACCTCGCCGAGGCCGTCCGGGCCGCGCTGGACGAGGCCCGCCTGGACCCCGGGGCCGTAGACCACGTGGCCGCGCACGGTTCGGGGACCCGCAGCGGCGACGTCCACGAGACGGCCGCCCTCAAGCGCGCCCTGGGCACCCGCGCGCACGAGGTGCCGGTCAGCGCGGTCGCCTCGATGATCGGCTACTCGCTGGGCGCCCTCGGCGCCCTCGCCGTGGCCGCCTGCCTGCTGGCCGTCGAGCACGGCGTGGTCCCGCCGACGGCGAACCTGTACGACCCCGACCCGGTCTGCGACCTCGACTACACCCCGGTCACCGCCCGCGAGCAGCGCGTCTCGACGGCCCTCACGGTGGGCAGCGGCTTCGCCGGCACGCACAGCGCGCTGCTGGTGACGCGGGTCCGGTAACGCCGACGGGGCGGCGTTCACCGGCGCGGTGCCGGAGTACGCCGCCCTCGGGCGGTACGGGTTGCGGTGCGGGGTGAGGGGAGTGTCCCGCGTGGTCACGGCGGTTACTTCGGGTCGCTGTTGAACTTCGACGTCGACCAGAAGTAGCCGAGCACCGTGAGACCGACGCACCAGGCGACCGCCAGCCAGCCGTTGTGGCCGATCTCGGTGCCGAGGAGCAGTCCGCGCAGCGTCTCGATGGCGGGGGTGAACGGCTGGTACTCGGCGATCGGCTGGAACCAGCCCGGCATGGAGTCGATCGGGACGAACGCGCTGGACAGGAGCGGCAGCAGGATCATCGGCAGGGCGTTGTTGCTGGCGGCCTCGGCGTTCGGGCTGATCAGGCCCATGCCGACCGCGATCCAGGTGAAGGCCAGGGCGAAGAGAACGAGCAGCCCGAAGGCGGCCAGCCACTCCAGGACGGTGGCGTCGGTGGACCGGAAGCCGATGGCGACCCCGACCGCCCCCACCAGGACCACGCTCGCGATCGACTGCAGGACGCTGCCGACGACGTGCCCGATGAGTACCGAGGGGCGGTGGATGGCCATCGTGCGGAAGCGGGCGATGATGCCCTCGGTCATGTCGTTGGAGACGGACACCGCGGTGCCGATCGTGGTGCTGCCGATGGTCATCAGCAGCAGCCCCGGGACGAGATAGGCGATGTACGCGGCCCGGCCGCCGCCGCCGATGCCCGCGCTCATCGTGTTGCCGAAGATGTAGACGAAGAGGAGCAGCAGCATGATCGGCGTGAGCAGCAGGTTCAGCGTCAGCGAGGGGTAGCGCCGGGCGTGCAGGAGGTTGCGCCGCAGCATGGTGGACGAGTCGCGGACGGCGAGGGAGAGGGAGCTCATCGGACGGTCTCCTTGGCGGGGTTGGGCACGCGGTTGTCGCCGGTCAGGGCGAAGAACACGTCGTCGAGGTCGGGGGTGTGCACGGTGAGCTCGTCGGCTTCGACGCCGGCGGTGTCGAGCCGGTCGAGGACGGTGCGCAGGTCGCGCTGGCTGCCGTCGCTGGGGATCTGGAGCGCCAGCGTCTCGTCGTCGCGGGTGGCCTCACGCAGCGCGAGTGCTGCGCTCTGGTACGCGGCCGGGTCTGCGAACCGCAGCCGTACGTGTCCGCCGGGGATGAGCCGCTTCAGCTCCTCTGCGGTGCCCTGGGCGGCGATCTTCCCGTCGTTCAGTACGGCGATGCGGTCGGCGAGTTCGTCGGCCTCTTCCAGGTACTGGGTGGTGAGGAAGACGGTGACGCCGCCGGTGACGAGCTCGCGGATGATCTGCCACATGTTGTGGCGGGAGCGCGGGTCGAGGCCGGTGGTGGGTTCGTCGAGGAAGATGATCCGCGGGTCGCCGACCAGGGTCATGGCGATGTCGAGGCGGCGCTTCATGCCGCCGGAGTAGGTGGAGGCGGGCTTCTTCGCCGCCTCCACGAGGTCGAAGCGCTCGAGCAGTTCGGCGGCGACCCGACGCCCCTCGCGCTTGGAGAGGTGGTGCAGGTCGGCCATGAGGAGCATGTTCTCCTCGCCGGTGATCAGCCCGTCGACCGCGGAGAACTGACCGGTGACCCCGATGGCCGCACGCACCGCCTGGGGGTCGGCGGCCAGGTCATGGCCGCCGATGTGGATGCCGCCGGTACCGGCGTCGGCGGAGATGAGCGTGGAGAGGATCTTCACGGCGGTGGTCTTGCCGGCGCCGTTCGGACCGAGCAGGGAGAAGATCGTTCCTTCCGGGACGGCCAGGTCGACGCCGTCGAGCACGACCTTGTCACCGTAGGACTTGCGCAGCCCGTTCGCCGAGATGGCCAGGTTGGACATGAGGGGAAGCTCCTTCGGATTCTGGACGGGCGGTCAGTTGCTGCGGGCGGTGATGTCGCCGTAGGCGGTGGTCGCCCGGATGTTCACGTCGGCGTCGGCGCCGTCGGTGTTGCTGAGGGAGTTGCTGATGCGGCCGTAGCCGGTGCCGGCGTCGAGGGAGGCGGAGACCCCGGGGGCCGCGCCGACGGTGATGTCACCGGCCTCGGTGCGCAGTTCGACGGTGCCGCGGACGGCTTCGGCGATGCGGATGTCGCCCTTCTGGGTGCTGATCCCGGCCGGGCCGCCGAGCCGGCCGACCGTGACGTCACCGGCCTGGAGGGCCAGGCGGACGCCCGCGGTCTCCTCGAGCTCGACCGTGGCCTGCGCGCCCTCGAAGGAGACGTCACCGAGCCGGCCGACCCCGCGGAACTCGGCCAGGGCCGCCTTCGCCTCGACCCGGGAACCGGCGGGCAGCTGCACGGTCACCTCGACGGAACCGGAGTTGCCGAGGACCCGGTTCTGCGCCTCGGGGGCCTCGATCCGCAGGACACCGTCGGCGAACGCGACGCTGATCCGCTCCGCCGCCTTCACGTCGGCGCCCTTCGAGGCGTTCGCGGGACGGACCTCGACGGTGGTGTCGGCCCGGTCGGCGGCGATGAACCGGATCTGTCCGGCCGGGATGTCGAGGACGGCGGCGATCGGGGCGGGGGTGTTGAAGTTCTGCATGGTGTTCATCTCCTTGGAGGCGCTGTTTCCGATGAGGGAAAAGCTACGTTGCGTTCAAGGATCGAGCAACAGTGTCGTTGCGCAGTAATCACATAATCCCAGGTCAGATCATTGATTTCATTGCAATGGCTTGGAATTCAACGCAATGACGCGTCGCTCAACTGTTGCAATGAATGAAGATGAACGCTATGCTCGGGACATCCGAGGACCACGAAGGAGACCGCGATGCCGGGAGGCAGACTCACCCAGCAGGAACGCCAGCAGATCGCGCTGGGACTGGCCGACGGCCTCGCCTACGCGGAGATCGCCAGACGGCTCGAACGCCCCACCTCGACCGTCACGCGCGAGGTGATGCGCAACGGCGGCCCCACCGCCTACCGCGCGGACCTGGCCCACCGCGCCACCGAGCGCCGCGCCCACCGGCGCCGGCAATCCGCGCCCCGGGGGTCGGAGGCGCCCGCGCAGGCCCACGGGCGGGACGCGGAGGCCGTGCGCGAGTACGAGGAGACGTTCACCACCGTCCTGATAGCGACGGGCACGCCCAAGATGATGGCCAGGGTGCTGACCTGCCTCTACACCAGCGACGCGGGCAGCCTCACCGCTGCCGAACTTGTCCAGCGGCTCCAGGTCAGCCCCGCGTCCATCTCCAAGGCGATCTCGTTCCTCGAAACCCAGGGCCTCGTCCGCCGGGAACGCGACGAACGCCGCCGCGAGCGCTACGTCGCCGACAACGACGTCTGGTACCAGTCGATGCTGGCCAGCGCCCAGGGCACCGCCCAACTCGCCGACACGGCACGGCAGGGCGTCGGCGTCCTCGGCCCCGACACCCCGGCCGCCATCCGCCTCGAGAACATCGCCCGCTTTCTCGACTTCGTCGGCGAGAGCATCGCCCGCGCCGCGGAACAGGCCCGCGAGATCCTGCACACGATGCCGGAACCGACCGCGGGCGGCGCAGGCGAGGCGAAGCCGGGCCGGGGCTAGGGGGCGCGGTCGAGGGTGGGCTTCACGCCGCCGCGGAACCGGCCGGGGCCAGTTCGGGGAAGGCGTCCTCCCAGACCGTCCGGACGTGCCGGCTGACCAGCTTGCGCAGGACGGGCCACTGGGCGAGCAGGAGGTCACGGTTGAGCAGTCGGACCAGGTCGTCGTGCTGCCCTTCGGCCAGGACCGTGCGGTACATGCCCATGCGCAGGCGCGGCCGGTCCAGGTCGTAGGTGCGCAGCCCTGATCAGGCGACGTGCAGCGGCAACTCGACCCGCCCGTGCCCGGGCCCCACCAGCTCGTCCAGGGAGGCGGGGAGCCTGCCCGCGTACCGGGCGCTCAGCACCTCGGCCGCCACAGCGGCAGGACTGTTGGGGGAAGGCGTGACCATGAACCCGATCATTCCGCGTCCCGTCCGTCCCTACACCGCAGACGCGCCATGCCGCACCGGTGGCTACACGGGGTGTCGTGCCGGTTGCGCGGAAGTGGCCGTCCCCCCATCGATGGGGAGACGGCCACTTCACTGTCGGCAAAACGGTCGGTCACGCAGCCGGTCGCGGGTCAGGCACCGGCAGCGGGGCCGTGGTCAGGGCCGCCACGGTCCACCGCTGTGTGTTGCTGCCGTTGCAGCCCCAGAGCCAGAGCTGGGTTCCGGAGTCGGTCCGGGCTCCGTTCAGGTCGAGGCAGCGGCCCGAGACGGGGTTGTAGATGCTGCCGTCGGCCCGGGGGTGGAACTGCTGGGCGGGGTTGCCCTTGCACGTGACGAGATGGATGAGCGTCCCGTCGACCGTCCCGGCGTTCATGGCGTCCAGGCACTTGCCCTGCACCCTGATCGAGCCGTCGCCGCGTACTTCCAACGTCTGAGCACTGCTCCCGTTGCAGTCCCAGAGCTGGATCTTGTTGCCGTCAGCGGTGCCGGACTGGTCGTTGTCGATGCACTTGCCGCCCTCGGCCGTCAGCGTGATGGGACCGGTGGCGCCCGGGGCAACGGGGGCGGCTGCGTACGGGTACACGGCGAGGTTGCTGACACCGCCGGTGAAGCCGCCGAAGGCGTCGGGCTGGCCGTTGACCTTGTACCGGCCGAGTACGAGTGGTCCGACCGGAGCAGGGCTGCTCGAGGCCTGGTGGTGTCCGCTGGCGGCCAGGGCCCCGTTGGCGTAGAGGTTCATCTGACCGGTGTCGGCGTTGTAGACGGCGGTCAGTCGGGTCCATTCGCCCTTCTGGACACGGGCGGCGGAGTTGCCGCCGTGGTAGGTCCAGTCGTACTCCCAGCCGTTGCTGTCGCCCCTGGCCAACGCGAATTTCCACAGTCCGTCGGTATCGGCGTAGAGCGTGAACGCGCTGCTGGTCGTGCCGTCCTGGCTCAGGACCAGGCCGCCGTCGCCGTCGACCTTGGCGAGGGCGGAGATGGTGAAGCTCTTGCGGGTGTCGATGGTCTTGTCGGCCCCGGTCCCGGCCGTCAGAGTCGAGCCGGCGCCGCTGAAGGACGCGTAGGGGGTGGTGCGTCCGGCGACGGCCCCGGTGGGCCAGGTGATGCCAGTGGCGGTGGCGGGGTTGGCGCCGACCTTGCTCGGGGTGGTGGTCCCGGTCTGGCCGGTCAGCAGCCAATGGAAGCGGGGCGTGTTGAGGTCACCGAGGGGGACGACGGTCGGGTCGATCCCTGTTGCTGCCGGGTACGGGGCCGCCGTGCCGATGCCCGTGAAGGAGACGAGCTGCTGGTCGGTGCCCACGGCCCACAAGTCGGGAACGCCGTCACCGGTGAGGTCGCCGTCGGAGCCGACGCGGGGGTAGGCCTTGGGGTCGACCTTGCCGCTGATCACGCCAGCCGTCGGGTCGGTGAAACCGGTGAGGTCGGGTGCCTCGGGGGTGCCCTTGACGGAGAAGGCGTGCAGCGATCCGTCGGCCTTGGAACGGGCCCAAAGGGTGGGGAAACCGGTGCCCTGGGCGCGGCCGGGGGTGATCAGGTCGTAGGCGTCCCAGCGTTGGTCGTTGGCGGACAGGAGGATGGCCGGGGAGTTGAGCTCGTCTGCGCTGCCGGCGGGGCTGAGCCACAGCCGTCCGTTCTCGACGAACACCAGGGAGGTGCGGGGCAGGTTCCCGTCACCGTCCGCCTGGTCACCTGTGGTTGATCCGAACGCGACGATCTGCGAGATGGCAGACCAGTCGGTTCCGTATCCGTGGATCCCGCAGTCGATGGTCTGCTGCGTGGCAGTGGCGCACCCGACGGGCTTGACCACCTTGCTCGGGGCCTGTCCGTCGAAGCGGCCACCGTCACCGTCGTTGGTGTACAGGTGCAGATCCGGGTTGCGCGGTTCGTGGGCGATGAGGTCGTCGACGTTCTTGAACCCCAGGCTGCCGCGGTGGGTGATCTGGATGTTGTTCCACCCATTGCCGCCGGGAGCGGGTCGGATTCGGGCGTTGGGTGCCGCGTATGGGTCTGCCCCGCCGTTGAACTGGCGCAGGTTGCCTGCGCCGTCCGGCAGGAGAACGTCCGCCTTCCGGTCACCGTCCACGTCTCCGAAGATCGGCGCGGGGGCGTTGGGGTTCGAGGGCGCGTAGTAGCTGTAGGCGACCGGCTGGGAGAGGTTGCCCGCGACGTCCTGGGTCTGGAAGTAGACGAAGTTGGTGCCCCAGCGCGGCGGGGTGAGCTTGATATCGGCCTTGCCGTTCGTCAGCCTGACGATGCCCGGGCTGGTGTCGGTGCACTTCCAGCTGGTGTTCGAGGCCTTGACCGGGTCGGTGGTCCATCGCCCGCAGGCGAGACCGGAGAAGCGGCCGCCGCCGAGCGGGGCCAGGTCGGTGCCCGAGAGGGTGAACGTTCCTTCTTCACCCGCCTTCTTGGGGTGGGCGTCGATGGAACCGGATGCCGGGAAGTCGGTGGAGGCGACGGTGGCCGTCGGCGGGGTGCGGTCCACCCGGAAGTAGCAAAGGTCCGTATCCGTGCTGATCAGGGTGTCGTCGGTGGTGCGGGCCTTCCAGCCGTACGCGTGACCGTCGTGGATGAGGTCAGCCTGCTGGTCGAGGTTGACGGTGGCATCACCGTAGTCGCCGTTCCAGGGGGTCTGGGGGTAGAACGTGCGCTGTTCGCGGTCTTCGTCCCAGATCTGGAATGTGGTCTGCAACTGCTGCTTGGTGGGGGACCAGGTCGAGGCCGTCAGGGCGATGGCGGTGTGCGCGCCGATCCAGCCGGGGTTGTCCCAGGGGTTGGCGGTGCCGGGCGTGGCGCAGTGGCCGAATACACCTGTGTCGGCGAAGCCGGGGGTCGGGCTGGTGCGCGGCCACCAGATGGTGGGCCGGATGTCGTACTTGACCACGATGTGCGGGGTGTTGCTGAAGCGCTGGCGGAAGTACTTGTTGTACTCGTCGTCCGGCGCGAGGCCGAAGGTGAAGTTGGCCCACTTGTCCCGCGCTGCCGCCTTCATCTGGCTGACGACGTCGAAGGAGATCTCTCCCGAGCCGGACATCCAGATGCCGCCGATCTTCGTGCAGCCGGCCATGCGGGACGCCTCACCGCAGGGTTGGTGGTCCCAACTGGTCGGGTTGCTGATCGGGGGGGTGTGGTACAGGCCCATCGGTGTGTTGGTCGACGGGCTGGAGGAGGAGACGACCGTGGCGTACAAACGGGCCTCTAGGACCTCGGCACCGTGGATCGTGGAGTTGATCCCGACCTGGAAGTAGGCACGGGTGCGGCCGATTCCGGTGCAGGGTGGGTTGCCCACGTCGTAGCCGCAGTAGCCGGTCGCCGGCCTGTCCTGGCCGTCGGTGGTGCCGTTGTACTCGTTGGTGGACCTGTAAGCCTCCTGCACTTGGGACCAGGCCTGGGTGGTGTTGTCGATCGACGGGTTCCAGCCCGGGTCGATGAACCACGGGCCGGAGCCTTGGCTCAGCAGTGCCGCATCCGGGACGAGCTGGATGCCCTTCGCGTCGACCGAGGTGGCGATCTTTGCAACGGTGGCTCCGGAGCCCGGTCCGTCCGCGGTGGACGCCGTGGCCGGCTCGTTCTCGGTCGGAGCGGCCGCCAGGGTGTCTGCCACGGCCGTCTTCGACATGCCCTGTGGGGTACCGCCGGTGCCCGAGTCCCACATGATCGGGCTCGGCGCCGAGAAGCGCGTACGACCCTGGGCGTCGGCCGCCTTGAGGTTGCCGGCGCTGTCCGCCGACACTGAGAGACCGTCCGTCTCGACGCCGATCTGAAGCTTCTTGACCGCTGGGTTCGCCGCCGCCTCGGGCGTACGGACGATGAGGACCTGTCGCCAGCCGCCGAGGGTGGTCGCGCTCAGTTCGAGGTCCACGTTCGGCAGCACGCCGGGGTAGAGGGCGCTGTCGCCGTTGAGGATCGGCTTGGGGAGCGCGAACGGGGCCTTGAGCGCGAGCTTCTTTCCGTCCGCGGTGATCATGGTGGCCATCGGGCCGGTGCCACCGCCGGAGAAACTGAGCTTCGACGGCACCGCGGTGGGGGCGATCGAGCCGTCGGCCTGGACGCGGAGCGTGGCGTCGATTCCACGCCAGTTGCCCGACGCGTCCTTGACACGCTGCGGCACTGGCGCGGTGTCGGTGGTGAGCGTGCCGTCGGGGTTGGCGAAGGTCTGGGAGTTCTCGGTGGTCAGATGGCCGACGGCGATCTGCTTCCCTGTGGCCTTGGCCTCGGCCCGGGTGGCATTCAGCGCCTTCTCGGCCTCGGTGGGAGCCGGCTTCGGCGTCGGTGCGGGCCAGTTGGGGTCGGCCGGTGCGTGACCGGCGTCGGCTGCGGCGTGGACCGGCGGGGCGGAGAGCAGGCCGACGCCGAGCGAGAGGACCGCGGCGACGGGAAGCACGAGCGCGCCCGTCGCGGTGCGTCTGCGGCGAACGCCGGGTGGCCAGGGTGCGCGTGAAGGAAGTTTCGGCCTCAAGACAGAGGTCCTCGCTGTGAGTGGTCTGCGGACAGAGATCAGCCGCACCGTTCCTTCCAGTCTGCAAATTTGTCAACAGTTTGTTAGATGCGAATCTCCGCTAGGCGGGTGCATACCGGGCTTACCTCCATGTGATATTGATCACATGGTGCGGTTTCTTTGAATCTCCAGACGTGTCGAATGCGCGTTCTCTAAGGTGCGTTCGATCTGGGCTCTCCGTGGCCCTCTGTTGCGTTTTTCTGTTTCCTGTGGGGGGATTCAGTTGTCTCGTCGGGGTGGGTTCGCCGTGCGTTGGAAACGCAGGCAGGCGCGGGTCGCGGTCGCGGCCGTGCTCGCGATTCTCCTTTCTGGAGCGGGTCTCCCCGCAGTTCAAGCGGCCGATAAGCCGCCAAAGGTGTGGGTGCCGCCGAACACGCCGCTGCCCGACACCAAGCCGGTGAAGGGCTCGAACGCGAAGCCCGCCGGGAGTAAGGCGCAGACCGGCCGGAAATGGTCGGTGCCTAAGGATTCGGCCAAACCGTCCGGCGAGTCAGTCGTGAGGCTTTCGGCCACCTCGGGTTCTGCACGGTCGGTGACCAGTCTCGCTTCGGTGCGTGCGGGTGAATTGCCCGTATGGGTCGCACCCCGAGGTGGCGCAAATGAATCAGTGTCGCTGGCGCAAACTGCTCTCGGTTCCGGGCCTGGCGACAGCTCCACCCTCCGCGTCGAGGTCAAGAACGACGCCCAGACCCGTGCCGCGGGCGTCAACGGCGCGCTCGTCGCCCTCACCGACACCGGCGCGGCCTCCGGCGTCACCCCCGCAGGCAAGGTCCAGGTCGGCCTCGACGTCTCCGCCTGGGCCAAGTCGGCCGGTGCCAACTGGGCTGACCGGGCCCGCCTCGTCCAGCTTCCGTCGTGTGCGCTGACCACCCCCGGCGCCCAGGGCTGCACCCAGCGGACCCCGGTGGAGACCCACCGCGACGGCTCCGGCCGCCTGGTCGCCGAGGTCGACGTACCCAAGACCCCGGCAGCACACCTGCTGAAGTCTCCGGTAGGCGATGGGAAAGCGGCCTCCGCCGCAGCCCCGCAGGTCCTTGCGACGCAGTCCGTAGCGCTTGCCGCCGAGCCCGGCCCCTCCGGCGCCAGCGGCGACTTCACCGCCACCCCGCTGCTGCCCTCCGCCTCCTGGCAGGCTGGTTCGAATGCCGCCAACTTCACCTACGGCTACACCGTCGAGCTGCCCTCCACCATCGCCGGCCCGGCCCCGAGCCTCGGCCTCGGCTACGACTCCTCCTCCATTGACGGCCGGACGGCTTCCACCAACGCCCAAGCCGGCCTCTTCGGCGAGGGCTGGGACTGGCACCCGGGATCGATCTCCCGTACGTACAAGTCCTGCAAGGACGCAGGTATCAAGGACTCCGGTGACGAGTGCTGGGCTGGGGACATCCTGTCCCTGAACCTGGCCGGCCACGCCGGCCAGATCGTCCGCGACGACAACAGCTGCGTCTACCGCCTCCAGGGCGAGGACGGTACGAAGATCGAGCGGCTCACCGGGCAGCGCAACGCCGCCTGGAAGGGCGAGGGCTTCAAGGTCACCACGACCGACGGCACCCAGTACTACTTCGGCGCCAACCGCCTGCCCGGTGGCGACGGCACCGACCCCGAGGCCAAGTCCGTTTCCACCGTCCCGGTGTACTTCAACAGTGGACAGGACAAGTGCCTCGGCGCCGACACCCCCGCCAACGGCTCCTGGGTCCAGATGGGCTGGCAGTGGAACCTCGACTTCGTCGTGGACCCGCACCAGAACCTGATCCAGTACCGCTACGAACAGGAAGGCAACTTCTATGGTCGCGGCGGCGGCCAGAACAACGGCAACGGCACCCTCACCGCCTACCAGCGCGGCTCCTACCCGACCTGGATCGGCTACGGCCAGCGCCTGCCCGACCAACTCGCCGCCAAGGGCGCGGCCCAGCCCGCGGCCCAGGTGTGGCTGCGGACGGCCGAGCGCTGCTTCGCCTCGGGCAGCATCACCTGTGACCCGTCCCAGCGCACCAAGGCGAACGCCAAGTCGTGGCCCGACACCCCCGTCGACCAGGAGTGCGCCGCCACCGGCCAGTGCCTGAACCTTTCGCCGACGTACTTCACCACCAAGCGCGTCACCAAGATCGACACCGACGTCCTGGACGGTACGGCGTACCGCACGGTCGACTCCTACGCCCTGAACCAGTCCTTCCAGGACCCGGGCGACGGCACCTCCCCGACGCTGTGGCTGGACTCCGTCCAGCGCACCGGTTCCAACGGCAAGAACCCGCTGACCCTCCCCGCCGTCTCCTTCCAGCCACTTCAGATCCCCAACCGCGTCGACGGCGTGGTCAAGCGTCCGGACGGCACCGAGGCCTCCGCGCCGCCGTACCATCGGCCGCGCATCCAGGCGATCACCACTGAGACCGGCGGCCGGATCAACGTCGTCTACAAGGCGCCCGAGTGCTCGCGCCTGCAGAACCGCATGCCGTCCTCCGAGGACGGCAACACGATGGCCTGCATGCCGGTGAAGTGGTACCTCCCCGGCCAGTCCTATCCAGACCCGGTCAACGACTGGTTCCACAAGGTCGTCGTCCAGTCCATCACCCACCAGGACCTGGTGGCCGGTCAGGTCTCCACGGTCACGGAGTACGAGTACGGCGGCGGCATCGCCTGGCACCGCAACGACTCCGAGTTCACCGACCCCAAGACGCGCACCTGGGACCAGTTCCGCGGCTTCGCCACGGTCACCACCCGCACGGGCTCCGGCAGCGACGGCCCGCGTACCAAGTCGGTCGCGACGTTCCTGCGCGGCATGGACGGCGACGTCCTCGCCAACGGCGGCAAGCGCACCGTGGACGTCAGCGACGCGCAGGGCGGCACCATCAAGGACGAGGACGTTCTGTCGGGCTTCGTCCGCCAGACCCAGACCTACGACGGTGACGGCGGAAACGTCGTCGCCGACGAGGTATCCACGCCCTGGCTGGGCGCCGTCACCGCGACCCGCGCCCAGTCCGGCGGTATGCCGCCCATTACCGCCCGCGCCATGAACACGGCCAAGGTGACCAGCCGCGCCAAGCTGGCGAACGGCACCTGGCGAACCAGCGAGCGCACTTCCACGTACGACGACACCCTCGCGACCCGCCCGCTCAAGGTCGACGACTGGGCCGACACCTCGCGCCCCGACCAGCGTCTGTGCACCACGTTCGAGTACGCCGCCGCCCCCGGCGGTGCACCCACGCCCCTGGTCTCGCGCACCCTGATCCTCTCGGGCACCTGCGGACAGACCCCGAATCGCACCAACACGGTGGGCGACACCCGTAACTACTTCGACAATCTGCCCCTCGGCCAGGCAGGCTCCACAGCCGACCAGACCGGCACGGAGGTCCTGGAGCGCTACGACGGCTTCGGTACGCCGTACTACCGCCTGAACTCCACGTCGACGTACGACGCGTACGGCCGCGTCACGAGCACCACGAACCACACCCGCAAGGACGCGGCCCACCCGGGCGGCGCGGTCACCACCACCGAGTACAAGCCGGCCGCAGGCGCCCTGCCGTCCGAGGTCACGCACACCAACCCGCTGGGGTGGAAGTCCGTCAACACCCTCGACACCGGCCGCTCGTTGCCGGTGCGGAGCACAGACGAGAACAACCACGTCGCGGAGCGCGAGTACGACGCCTTCGGCCGCATCGTCAGTGTCTGGCAGCCGGGTCAGGAGCGCACCAAGGGCTTCAAGCCGGTCCGCACCTTCTCGTACGGGATGAACGGCACCAACGCGCCGTCGACCGTGCTGAGCCGGGCGCTGATGCCGGACGGCCAGACCTACACCTCCAGCTACACCATCTACGACGGCATCGGACGCGTGCGTCAGACCCAGGCCAATACCGCCTCGGGCGTGGACGGCCGTCTGATCACCGACGCGCTGTTCGACTCGCACGGCCGACAGGTCAAGACGAGCTCGGCGTACTACAACGACGAGGCGCTGCCGTCAGCTTCACTGTTCCTGCCGAACGGCGGGGTCATGCCCGACGGCAAGATCCCTTCGCAGACGTATCAGATCTTCGACGGCCTGGGCCGCCCGACCGCCTCCGTCTTCCAGTCGTACGGCGTGGAGCAGTGGCGCTCGAAGACGGAGTACCCGGGCGCGGACGAGGTCCGCTCCATTCCGCCGAACGGCGGTTTCGCCTCGGCGTCCATCACCGACGGCCTCGGCCAGCGCGTGGCGCTGCGCCAGTACAAGGGCAACACCCCCACGGGCGCCTACGACGAGACGACGTACGGCTACAACGCCCAGGGCAAGGAACTGTGGCGGAAGGACCCCGCCGGCAACCAGTGGACTTTCTCGTACGACCTCCTCGGGCGCACGGTCCAGACCACGGACCCCGACGCGGGGACCGGCACCACGGTCTACGACGACGCCAAGAACCAGGTCACAGTCACCGACGCTCGCGGCAAGACCGCCACGACGGTTTCGGACCTCCTCGGACGGACCATCGCCACGTACGAGGGCGCGGCCGTCGATCCGGCCAAGCAGGTCGCCGGTTTCACCTACGACACGAAGGCGCTGGGCAAGCCCAGCAGCTCCACGCGGTACGTCGGCGGTGCCTCGGGCCAGGCGTACGTCTCGGAGGTCACGGGTTACGACGGCGGCTATCGCCCTCTCGGCAGCCGGACCACCATTCCGGCGTCGGAAGGCAAGCTGGCCGGCGTCTACGAGACCGCCAACACCTACACCGAGCTCGGCATCCTGTGGAAGACCAAGCTGCCGGCCATCCCCGCGGCCGGTCTCGGGGCCGAGACGCTCACATTCAAGAGCAACATCGTCGGAAACATCACGGCGTTGGACGGCCTCATCGGCTCGACACTGTCGCCGTACCTGGTGGACACCCGCTACGACGCCTACGGCCGAGCGATCCGCAGCACGGTCGGCAGGACCGGCAAGCAGGTCGTGTCGACCACCGACTACGACCTGGCGACCGGAGCACCGATCCGCTCGTTCCTGGACAAGCAGACGTCCGCGCAGGCGAGCGTCGACGTGATCGACTACACCTACAACCAGGTCGGCCAGCTGACCTCGATCGGCAACACGCAGGACGGCACCACCCGCGACCTGCAGTGCTTCACCCACGACTACCTCGGCCGGCTCACCCAGGCCTGGACGGACACCGGTACCCAGACCACGGCTCCGCAGCCGTCGGTCCGCGGCATCGGCGGCTGCTCCAACGCGGGCGGCCCGGCGGTGGACGGCACCGGGAAGCCGAGCGTGGGGGGTCCGGCGCCGTACTGGCAGCAGTACGAGTACGACAAGCTGGGCAACCGTACGAAGTTGGTCCGCAAGGACACGACGGGTGACGCGGCGAAGGACGCGACGGTCACCCAGACGTTCGGCACCGGCCCGAACACCCCCTCCACCGACCCGAAGACGGGCGGCGGCACGGGCGGTCCGCACGCGCTGATGACCTCCACGGAGACCAGCACGGCAGCCGGTACGAAGGTCACCTCGTACACGTACGACGCGACCGGCAACACCGCGTCGATCACCAGCACCCCAGGCACCAAGACCCTGACCTGGAATGCTCAGGGCAAGCTCGACAAGATCACCGGCACAGGCGAGAGCGCGGGCACGAGCTACCTCTACGGCACCGGCGGCAATCAGCTGATCCGCCGCGACCCGGGCAGCACCACGTTGAACCTGGGCAGCGACCAGATCACCCTGGACACGGCCAGCAGCAAGGTCTCCAACGTCCGCACCTACGGTGTCTCGGGTGGCCTGTCCGTCACCCGCACCACGACGGGCGGCACCTCCACCCTGACCTACCAGGGATCGGACCACCACGGGACGGGCGGCGTCCAGTTCGCCGCGACCGACCTGTCCCACGTCCGCCGCCACTCGGACCCGTTCGGCAACGAACGCGGCACCGCGCCGGCGCCGGGCGCCTGGGCGGGCGACAAGGGCTTCGTCGGCGGCACGAAGGAGAAGTCCACGGGCTTCACCTTGCTGGGCGCCCGCGAGTACGACCCGACGACCGGCCGGTTCATCAGCCCGGACCCGATCATCGACGCGGGCGATCCTCAGCAGTGGAACGCCTACGCGTACTCCAACAACAGCCCCATCAACGCCTCGGACCCAAGTGGCCTACTGGGGTGCGAGGACGCCGATGACTGCCACAACAAGAGGGTAGGCAACTCTGCCAGGTCGGGCACGTCGGCGCCTCCGCTTCCGCTTCCGGACGAGGGCTCTCTCGCCAACGAAGTGAGCAACGCCAACAACGAGGTCACCAAGGCCAAGCAGCGGACCAGTGAGCTCAAGAACAAGATCGTTAATCTCATCGGGGACCTGATCGGTTACAACGACGCCCGCGACTGTTTCACCAAGGGCGACGTGATGGCCTGCATCAACACGGCCTTGGGCACTGTCCCGTGGGGGAAGGTCGCCAAGGCGGTCAAGAACGGCATCAAGGCATTTCAGATCTACAAGGATCTGAACAAAGCCTACGACGCGGTCCACGCAGCCGAACGCACCGCATCACGGGCAGCCGAGGCTCTGACCCGAGGCAAGAAGGCGATAGCCGAAGCCCGGGAGGCCGAAGCGAAGGCGGCGAAGGCTGCAAAGGAGAAGGCCGGCTCGAAGTCGGAGGGCGACAGCGCAGGAACGGAATCCAAATCCAGCAGAAGTGAAGCCGATACAGAGACCCAGTCGGCCAGTGCCGAATCCCGTGGCGGCAGCGGTTCCGAAGGCGGCGCTCCCGCCTGCCAGCTGAACAGCTTCCCGACCGGCACCCGCGTTCTCATGGCTGACGGCAGCACAAAGGCCATGGAGGACATCCAGGTCGGCGACAAGGTCATGGCGACCGACCCCCAGACGGGCAAGACCAGCCCCAAGGAGGTCACCAACACCATCACCACGCCGGACGACAAGGAGTTCACCGACCTCACCCTGACCGACGACGCCAACCCCCGCGGCCCGCCGGCGGTCATCACCTCCACCTACCACCACCCCTCGTGGAGCGAGACCCGCCACCGGTGGGTCGACGCCGGCGAGATCAAGATCGGCGAAAAACTCCGCCAGCCGAACGGCGCCACCCTCACCGTCCAGGCGACCCGCAATTACCCCTTCGCGGTCACCACGCACAACCTCACGGTGGACGACGTCCACACGTACTATGTGCTGGCAGGCCCCACTCCGGTCCTGGTTCACAACTGCCCTTCTGGAACCCGAGGTCCGCAGGGAAAGTTCAAGCCCACACTGGTGGTGGATCGTGCTCAGGGAAACTGGGACATGGAGGCGAGGATCTCGGATGCCAGTGCTCTTCGTGACCAGGTTGCGGGGGCAGCGACGGGGGCGGCGAAGTCACGCACTTACACAGCAGCAGTGCACAGGAGGACTGGCGATATCGCTGTTAGCTGTTCCGGGAACGGAAGCTGCGCGGAACCGAACATCCTGAACGCAACTGGGTGGGCAGCTAGCGATGTGATCTTCACCCGAGCCATGAGACGCGAGGATGTCGGTGACGGTTTGGGGAAGATTCTACAGGAGAAGGAAATATGCACTGTTTGTCAGGGGAATTATGGACCCGACAATTTCGTCTCGGGTGTTCTGTATGACCCTGCTGGATCTTGGATGCTGGGGGCAGGATGAGGGTGTCTATTATCGAGCTGGAGCGCCATGACTGGGCCTCGCTTAGGTGTGGATGTGGAAATTCGGCCGCCCATATCCCATCTTCGTTCACTGCCCTTCTCGAGGCTCGCACCCTAGAGGAAACCATCGGATATACGCTCGATGGCCATTTGGAGCGAGAGGCCATGTTGTTCCAAGTGGCACCATATGCGACTCCCGTAATTCTCGCTGCCCTGGCCGAGGATTTGCCGCCGTTCACCAGGTCCCATTTGCTGAACATTCTTTGGTATCTAGTGACGGGAGAGTCTGACGAAACCGAAGTGGAGGCAGGCCTTCCAAACCTAGAAATGGAATGTCGCTCCGCGGCGGGGGAGGGGATCTGGCTGATCTACAACGAGGCGGCATCGGGAGACAGCGAGACGGCTCTGGATATCTTGGAATTCGTGGATTCGGATTCTGTGCGATTTGAGCATTTCCGCTCGACCGTCTCCGGGAGATTGAAGGGGAAGGCGTGAGAAATTCAAGAGCTGCACGACGTCGGGAAGCTGAGAAGGTACTGCGACCTGCGACCTGCGACGGGCGAAGAGGGCTCGCACCGGGTTTAGAGTGCGTGTGATCGAAGCTCAATGCCTGGGCGGGGCCAAGTAAGTCAGCTCGAACGGCTAAAAGAGCTCCGCCGGAATATCTTCCCGGCGGGGCTCTTGGCCGCTCTGACGGCAGTAGCTGACGGCAACACGGACGTACGCCCAGAGGCCCGCCGGCGTCGGTCCAGTGCGGGCTCTGGTCGACGGGAGAAGGTCGGGGTGCGGTCGGATGGGGCACCATGCCACGGCTCCGGGGACGCAAGCCCAGCCGACGGGCATGGCGTATGGCCGAAGCAGGATGCGTCCAAACTTTCTTTACGTCTTCAAGGCGACCGGCTGGCGCGGGTCGCGCGCGGCACGGCCGCCCACCCGGCCCGCTCTCGGCTCCGCCACCGCGGGCCGGCCAGCGACCAGGCCGCGCAAAGACAGCGCAGCGGATGACCAGAAGCGCGAAGAAGCCCGGGCGTTCCAGCACGGCGAGGGCCAAGCCGACGGCGAGGCAGCGGCAGGGCGTTGGCCGGTGCGCAGCTCGCGGGTGGGGGCGGCCGGCTCCGTGGGCTTTACCCACCTGTTCGGGCTGGGGCCCGCGTCGGGCAAGGCCAGGGGGCCACTCGTTCAAATTCCGGGCAGGATCAAAGCCTGCCCGAGTCGGCCAGCGTACGGCCCCCTGACCATGCCCGACCCCAACCCGAACAGGACACCGGCCAAAGCCCACTCCACCGCCCTCACGCGCGTAGCCGTCTGACGGCAACGCCGACGGCAACAGGGGCGCACAATACGACACTTCCACGCACACCCACGGACTGGCCGAATTCCGCTGAACTGCGAAAACGCAGATGACAGCACCTCAGCACGCACACGTACTATGTGCTGACGGGCGCCACTCCGGTCCTGGTCCACAACTGCGGTCCCGTTTATTCAGAAATTGTCGATGGGCGCCGCGGTGTAGCCTACGCGGAGGTTTCCCCTCAAACTCTGGCTGATGCGAGTGCCAGACGCATTGGCAGTGAGCCCGGAACGAGGAAGCCTCATGGTTTCCGGAGTGGTGTAGGTGACTCTCGGGGGCACCTGATCGGCAGGCAGTTTGGTGGTGATGGGCATGATATGCGGAATATTATCGTGCAGGGCGGAGCGCAGAATAATGGCGCCATCTCGACCGCCGAGGACGTCATCGCAGCACACGTGCGGAGCAGTGGAAATACGATCATCATGAGTGTGACGCCCATCTATGGCGCAGCGAAGTATCGCGCAACGCACGTTCGAATCGAGGCCGTAGATGACTTCGGCTGGTCGTTCGATTCTGGGGAGATTCCAAATTTCTAGGACCTTGCCATGAGCGCGCTAAGTTCGCTGGCCCGCATGTGTCCACCGCCGATGGCGCAGGCGGGATCACCCAGAAGGCTGACCGGTGAGGCGGATCGGATCATCCCGCCAAGTCACACAGCCATGGTTGGACTCTATGGTCCTGGCTGCTTCAATGATTTCCTGTGGATCTACGAGAATTCGAGCCGTGACATTTGGCCGACCATTGGGGCGCGCAGTCGAGAGTCATCGGAGATTCTTTCAGGAAAGAGCATTCCTGGTATTCGGTCCGTAATGAGTCGACTTGGTGTCGCTCCAGGTGATTTGATCCAGTGGGGGAGTACCGATAACGCAGATTCCCTCTTCTGGATCCCTGCGGGTCCAGAAAGCAATTGGCCAACAGTAATTATCGAAGCTGGGCAACTAGATTTTCTGGTGATCGAAGAACAGTCGCCAGCAGTCGTCCTCGGCCTCCTTCAAGGGACGCTTGACTGTCCATTCTTCCCTGTTGAGTTCAGGGACCGTGACCCTCTCTTTGAGAGGTGGCCAGGTGATCAGACGAGTGGGGGTGAGGCGCCTTAGCGCAACAGCTTCCCTAGGGGAAGTGTGTGAGCGTTGCTAAGAGCTCGTAACACGATCTTGGTGAGATGTGCAGGTCGAGCGTGTCCGTTGTGATAATCCGGCCGTTGACGGTCGTGTGAGTACTCGGCCGTGGATCGTGGACGACGACCTGTGGAAGCTGATCGAGCCGCTGCTGCCGCCCTGGCCCGAGCGGT
>NZ_JBFBFP010000071.1:0-27918 GCF_040684275.1 Streptomyces sp. NPDC091371 | reverse complement strand
CACTCGCTACGACAAAACCCGCGAGTCCTACCAGGCAGCCGTCACCATCGCGTCCCTGTTCCTCTGGCTCAGACCCCTTTGAAGACACGCCCTAGTACGGTGACCGATGCGACGGGAACGGGTGAGCGACATGGCCACCCCTCTCACGGATCTGTGATGGTTTCGACGGGGCCTGAACGGTCTCGCCTTCGTGGCCCCGCCCGGCCGGCCGGTTCACGTCCGGCCTGCCGTGGGCGAGGCGGCTCATGCGCCGCTGACAATCGGCCGTATCGATCCTGCCGCGGAGCGGACGGCCTTCTGCGGCCGTGATCAGCCGCGCGATGTCATACAGCGTGGTGTCGAGAATCAGCGCGCCGATGAGTGCTGCAGCCAAGATGACCACTGCAGTCGGTGCCGGGCGGGAATGGAAGGCTCCCGTTCGGATCTGAGTCTCTTCCCCCATTGTCCCAGGCCGCTGCTACCGGGGCACTTCGTGGATATGGGGTGGTCGGGCCGTCGACGCCGCTCGTCAGGGCGCGGTGCCCTCATTACGTAGATATTCTGTGAAGTGTGATCGGGTCCGAACGGCCACCACCGCTCCGCCGGCGCCCCGGCCCGGGAAGGCTTGTGCGACTGTCGCCGGTCATCCTGACCGTCATCATCGCCAGCCTGGCGTACACCACCCCGCCGGAAATGGCCTTCAGCCGCCTCCTGCCCGCGGCACCGGCCCTGGCCGCCGCCATGTGGCCGGTGCTGCCCACGGTCCTGCTCGGCACGGTCTGCCTCTTCCTGATGATCGGCCTCAGCCTCGTCTTCCCCGATCTGGGAACGTGGTGGACGGCCGCGGGGATCATCGCGGTCACCGTCGCCGCCGCGTACGGAAGCCATCTCCGGCTCCAGCGGGAGCGCACCCTCTTCCAGGTACGGCTCGTCGCCGACGCGGCGCAGCAGGTGGTGCTGAGCCCCATGCCGCGCCGCTTGGGGAACATCGAGATCGAGTCGCTGTACCTCGCGGCCGCGGCGGAGGCCCGCATCGGCGGGGACTTCTACGAGGGCGTCGACACGCCGAACGGGGTCAGGCTGCTCATCGGCGACGTGCGGGGAAAGGGCCTGCCGGCAGTGGGGGCGGCCGCGGCGATCGTGAACGCCTTCCGGGAGGCGGCCTACGGTGAGACCGACTTGGTCAACGTCGCACGCAGGCTGGACGCCAGCAGCAACCGCTACAACGCCGCCTTTCCCCCTGACGGGCCGATGGAGCGCTTCGCCACCGCCCTTCTCGTCGAGATCCCGCACGAGGGCAGACGTATCGACATCCTCAACTGCGGACACCCCCCGCCGCTGCTCCTGAACCGCGGGAAGCTCAGGGTCCTCGAGTCCGACACCCCCTCGCCCCTGCTCAGCCTCGCGGAGCTGATCGGCGATCAGTACTACGTCGAGACCTTCGACTTCGTCCCCGGCGACCTGCTACTCCTCTACACCGACGGGATCGCCGAGGCCCGCGCCCGCGACGGGGAGTTCTTCCCGCTGGCGGCATGGATGCGCCGACAGCCCCTGACACCGCCCCGTGAGCTGCTCACGGCTCTCCACCGCGACCTGCTCCACTACAGCAGAGGACGCCTCGATGATGACATCGCCGCGCTCGCGGTACGTCTGTGCGACTTCTGAGGTGCGGACTCATCCCGGGCTTCCGAGGGCGTTGACGAGTACGGCGACACCTCCGACGACCCGACCCGAGCCTGCCTGTCGCTGCACAAGGTCGACGCGATGGCCGTTCCCCGGTTCCGCGCCCGCCGGGAGTCCGACCTTGAGACCGACCACGAGCGGTGAGAGCGGGTCGGCGCCGAGCGCCACCGGCTCGTCGGGCAGCTCGGCCTGCCACGCGTCGGGGAACCGGCGCAGGACGGCATCGAGGTCGGCCGAGGTGAGCACGGCGTGCGCGCGGGGCGTGACTCCGCCGCAGTCGAACTGCGCCGGAGCCTCGCGCGGACGGTACCGCACCGGGTCGTCGACGAGCGGACGGGGGTCCAGGCGCGCCCTCTTGAGCAGCTCGGCCGACCGGTGGACCACCGCGACCGGCAGCCGACGGTCGGAGCGCCGTACGTGCACGAGCTGCTCCCCGCCGCCGATCCGGTTGGTCAGTACGACCGGGACGACGACGAACTCCCCGGGTACCAGGTCGACCACGGCGACGTTCTTCTGGGCGAGATTCCCGGCCGCCCAGACGTGGCTGCCGGCCGCGGGTTCGTCGAAGCGGCTCAGCACCGAGGCGACCACGGAGGTATGGGATCCGGGCGGCGGCACCGTTGCCCGGGGCCAGCGGGCCTTGACGACGCGGGTCTCACCCGGTGCCAGGTCGAACTCGGCCTTCACCGCCGTGGCTTCGAAGAAGTCGGCCGGGAAGACGAACTCCAGCCCGGTGTAGCCGACCGCTCGGAACGTCACCACGAAGTGCGCCGCCGCACCGGCACCCGTCCGGTTGCGTACCCGCGCGTGGAACCAGTTGTCCTGGCCGTACTCCGGATTCTGGTGGGTGGTGCCGCCGTCGTCGGCGGTGCGGACCCAGAGGTCGGGTGAGTCCCAGAACGCGCCCGCCCAGCTGTCCGCCCCGGGGTCGGCGATGTCGTCGCGCAGCCACAGGGCCGGGGCCGGGTCGGGGTCGGGCCGCCCGTAGACGAACCGGTGGAAGGCGTGCACGACCCGGACGTCGCCGCTGCGGGCGACCAGGTGCTCTTCCAGCCGTTCGGTGGACAACGGCAGCCCGCCCGCCTGGGCCTCGTACAGGGAGCGCATGTGGAGGTTGAGGGGGCCGACGCCCGTCATCGCGGCCAGTCCCGCGAAGAGCGCGCTGCCCGCGGTGTAGGAGGCCGTCGGGGTGTGGCGCTGCCAGGGGTCCCGCGAGCACAGGGTGACGGGCGGGTCGGTGAAGTCGAGGGGGACGGCGTCGTCCGCTCCTTCGTCGTGGAACGTGGTGAAGCCCTCGTCCCACCAGCCATCGGCCTGACTGGCGGGCTTGAGGCCGCGGGCGAACCAGCTGTGGAACGTCTCGTGCAGGAGCGCATCGGCCGATGTCGTCGTACCCCCTTCGTACTCCATGCCCCCGCTGCCGGTGAAGAACGCGACGTACCGGTCGTCATGGAGGTAGCCGCCGTAGTCGTTCTCGTTGTCGACGAGGAGGGCACGGATCGCGCTGATCCGGGCCGCGAGGTCGACGGCCGTGCCCGCCGGCCGCCATGCCTCGATGGTGACCGTCTTGCCGGACACCGGCAGCACCGCGGTGCCGACGGCCCGCTCGACCGTGTTGGACGCCCGGATCTCCAGCAGTGGAGAGACCGAGCTGGACCGGGGCGGGAACGCCACTGACCAGTGACGGGCGGCGAGTTCCGTGACGGAGCCGTTGGTGATCACCGAGTGCGGGACGGCCGTGTTGTCGATCCGGATGTCCAGGTCGATGGAGTACTGGTCGAACTGCAGGTTGGCCGGCAGCCAGGCCTCGAGGTAGCGGGCGCGGTTCAGGTCGGACAGCGCGAGCGCGAAGGTCAGCCGGGGACCCGGCGCCCACTCGACTCTGGGCAGGTAGGAGCCGCCGAGCTGGCTGTCCGGTACGGCCAGCGGGTACTTCACACGCAGCGTGTGCACCGAACCAGCGCTCTGATGGGACTCGACGACGCGCAGATCGGTGAAGGGTCCGGTGCCGAAGGCGTGGTGGGCCAGCCGGGCCGCGGGGAACGGCGCACCGTCCAGCCATGCCTCGGACACCGACTGGCGCAGGTCGAAGAAGGGGTTTCCGGCGGTCCGCCCCACGGTGTAGGTGAGGGTCGCGTCCGCCGAGGCGGAGAGGGACGCGCCGTCGAAGACGATCGACGCGGTGATGGAGCTGATGTCGATCGGGACGGCGAGCAGTCCGTCGACCGTCTTCGGCGGTGGCGCCAACTCCCAGTTGCCGGTCATGTCCGTCTCCCGGTCAGCCGGAGCCCGGGTTCCCGAACTCGATGTCCAGGCTGATCTTCCTCACCGTGACCTTGGTGACGTCGGTCCCGTCGATGCCGAGGTGCTCGAGCAGGCCGTGTGCCGCGTCGTTGCTCTGGGCGGGAGCGGCACTGAGCCCGCGCAGCCCGCTTTCCGTGTCCGCACCGAGGCGGGGATCGACGGTGTAGCGCATCCCGCCGATCTCCATCCCGTCGGCCAGCTGGCACACGTCGATCGACTGGTCGCCGGCAGCCTGCAGTTCGTCGGAGTCGAACGGTGCGCCCGGCACCAGCCGCAACTGCAGTGTGCGCCGCGCACCCGGGTCCAGCCGGAATCCGTTCGCCGCGTCATCGAGGTCGAGCGACCACCCCTTCTCCGCGAGGACGGTGGGCATGGTCACCCTGAGCTCCATACGCGCGGGCCGGGGCAGGTTGTTGCCGGCGACGAAGACCGTGTCGCGCATCGAAGCGACCAGGGCCTCGGGCCCCGCTCCGCCGGGCACGAGGGTGACGTTGCGCTGGCCGATGTTGTTGTCGCACGGGACCAGCCGCCACTCCGCGATCGACTCGGAGCCGGTGAAGTGCTCCACGTTGCTCGGGTCGCCCGCCGTGGAGGCGATCATCAGGGCGCAGTCGTGGCCGTGGACGTTCTCGTTGGGCACCCACTCGAAGGGACCGAGTACGACGTCTCCCGCGCTGTCCGCCGGGACGCTCGGGGCGGTCAGCCCCGCCGCGGGTGACATGGGCGTGAAGTCGCCCGGCCAGGTGAGCCCCGCTCCGGGCAGGCAGTGGTATCCCTGGACGGTCACGGTCCCCGACGCCGAGGTACCGCGGTTCCTGACCTTCACGTAGAAGAAGTTCTTCGTGCCCGCGACGGCGTTCTGGTGTCCTGGCAGGCCGTCGGGTGCGTTCCGGTTCCACATCGACTGGTTGGCCCAGTGCGCCTGCTGGAACTGGTATTCCCCCGCACGCCCGTCGTCGATGTACACGTCGACGGCCGGGGGTTTGCCACCGTACGATCCCTGCTTCTCGAACCCCCAGCGGATCACCTTGTTGTAGGCGCCGCCGGACAGGCCCTCGGACAGCCAGTTCTCCAGGTCCGCCCCCTGCAGCTCCTCACACCACAGCTGGGCGCCGCGCCCCGGGACGTGCGTCCCGGTGACAGGGTCGATGTTGCCGGGGTTGGTGCCGGGTGTGAGTTGCCCGATCGCGCGCAGGATGAGGTACGTCGCGGCGCGGGAGGCGAACAGCCGCCTGCCGAGGTCCGGGTGGTCGCCGCCGATCGCGCGGTAGATACGGAAGTGGCAGGTGGCCAGGATTTCCTCGCTCTGGTAATTCTCGTCGTCCTTGGGGCCGCCCCACTGCCAGGTGCGGTCGAAGCGACGCGGCGAGGACGACGGACGGAACGGCGCGTAGTGGAATCGCGCCGCCGTCCCCCGCAACGACGACTCCGGGTCCATCTGCAGCGCGGCGAGACCGTCCCCGGCGCTGTGCGCGAATCCGAAGGTGCCCCCGCCCACGTGGTCGCCGAGAGACCCGTGACCACCCATCTCGTGCCAGTGCACCCACGGGTCCACCGCTCGGCCCAGGGGCTGGGTGGTGTTGGTGAGGTCGCACAGGGAGTAGCACTGGTGGCCCGTGCCGCCGGTGCCGTTGGGCGCCCAGTGGGCGTTGATCTGGTCTTCGCCCGTGCCGCGGTGGTCGACCGGAATGGGGAAGTCCGTTCCGTCGAAGTAACTGGCGATCGGGAACCCCAGGTCGGCGATCCTGCGGAACAGCTGGGTCTGGTGGTAATAGGCGTTGACCGCCGCGAACCCGTTGCTCCTCGGCGCGAAGTCGAAGTCCGAGCCCGACGGACGGGTGGGAGGGGCCACGGTGGGATGCTCGACGTCCCGGATGACCACGTAGGTGCCCCGCAGGCTCTGGGCCCCCGAGGCCGGCGGGTCCAGATCGTTGAGGACCTCGCTCGAGTCGTGGTTCTGCAGGATTGCGTCGCTGTCGTCGGAGGTGACGGTCAGATCACCGCTGCCGACATTGGGGTCGACCCGGAAGACCAGGCCGTTGATGAAGCAGGTCTGGCACTCGATGTAGAGGACCGAGCCGGTTTCCACCTCGGCGAGCAGGAGCCAGACCAGGTCGCCGTACCCGGGAACGCCGTGCCGGACGATCATCTCGGCGCACAGATAGGTGTGTCCGGACTCGATCGACTCGTCGACCGGGGCGATGTCCGGGAACGGCGGTGTGGTCTCCTCCCGGGTGGCCGCCTCCGTCGTCTCCGGGGCCGCAGCCTTGCCGTCGGGTCCGGGCAGGCCGCCGCCAGGGGGTTCCGGCTTGCCGGCGAAGCGGAACTCCGGCTGGTAGCGGTAGGCGACGAACCGTCCGTTCATCAGGCCGGTCCCGGAGGTCCCGTCGACCCGCTTCGTGGCGGCACGCCCCGTGACCCCGAGCGTGCGCTGGACGACCCGTGTCGCCTCCTTCACCTCGGCCGGGATCTCCGCCTCCGCCTGCGCGCCCTCACGGGGTGCGAGGCGGCCGAGGAATCCGGCGCCGTCCTGGAAGAGCCTGCGGTAGAAGTCGATCCGCTCCTCGCTCGGCAGCTCGCCGTCCAGGCCGGGTTCCGTGTTGTTGGTGACGCCGACGATCCGGTTCGGCCCCTGTTTCACCTTGACCGAGATACCGCGGCGGAACACCGGCACGTCGAAGTAGGTCTGGGCGAAGGAGACGGTCGTTGCGTCGAACAGCCTCTTGTCGTCCTCGAGCCGGTACTCGATGTCCTTCTGCTCGGGCGCCATGGCCCGGGCCCGCACCCGCAGGTTGTCCAGGCCCGGCCGCTGCAGCCCGAGCGTCTCGGCCGCATCCCTGAGGTAGGCGCTCGCCGCTTCGACGGGGTCGTTCTCGTCGCTCGCCCGGAGCTCCTGGCTGTACCGGATGTGCGTGACGTTGGCGCCGTCCTTGGTGACGTGGCCCTTGACCGAGCCGTCGTAGTAGGTGGACATCGAGGCTCTCCGTCCCGTCGGCCTGGCAACAACGGCTATGCACCGTCAACATGGAATGCGGTCGGCTCACCGCTCGATGAGCGGTGCTCAACGGCCGAGGCAGCCTGCGTCCTGGGGCCGGACAGTCCGGGGCGATCAGGAATGGCCTGCGTGGCCACCGGGCCACCGCCCGAGCGCGGGACATACGCACAACGCGGACAGGGAGTCAGGCTTCGATTTCGAGCCTACGCCGCGCGTTTCAGGCTGTCGATTCGGCGAGAGACCCTCTCATCCGCCGAGACAATCACGGACCGACCGTGCGTGACGCTGTCGATCGGTTCCACCGACTACTGAGGTTGTAGGCGTGGTGTCGTCAGTGCGAGTCCGGTTGCCGTGAGGCATCCGTCGATGATGTCGCTCCGGTACTGGATCTGGCGGAGGCCGTGTCGTAGCTGGTGGATGAGGTGGTCGGGGTCGGTGAACGTGGTGTCGGCCTGGCTGGTCCGGCGGAGGTTCGACCAGATGCCTTCCACGGGGTTGAGGTCGGGTGCGTAGGACGGCAGGTGATAAGCGGTGAGCCAGTTGTGGGCGGCGATGAAGTCCCGCATGCGGCGGAGCGCGCGCCTCAGGCGCCCGTGCTCCCCTCAGGTGCCCGCGCCGCAGGTGCGGCCGTCCCCGCCCGCCCGCCATCACCCTCCAGCCGGATCGCTTCGAGCCGTACGGGGTGCTCGTACGCCGTCTCGGGCATGGGGACGCCCTGGCGCCACAGCTCGCTGAGCCGGGTGTTCAGCAGCCGCTCCGCGGCGAGGTCGGCAGGAGGGGGCAGGCGGAGAGCGTCCAGCAGGGCGAACCGGTGCAGGTCCACGGCCGCCCGGACGCTCTCGCCGTAGGCGACGGCGGCATGGACCGCGCCGATGTACGAAACGCGGGCGACCGCCAACGGGATCATTGCCAGCAGGAGCCACCAGCCCGAGGCGACCAGCAGGCCCGCGGTCACCAGGGCCGTGGCGGCCATGGTCACCGCGAGGCGGGCGGCGGCGTCCAGGACGTCGCGCCGGTCGTCGACGATCCGCCTGGTGTCCGCGGGGAACAGCGGGTACAGGCGCGGCCAGGCGACGACCGCGTCGAGGCCGTAGGGCTCGCCCGCGCTGATCTCGGTGGCGGCCAGCACGTTGCCGAGAGCGGTGGGCCGCAGTACGGCCGCGGGCGGGAACAGGCGCCGCAGCCGGGTACCGGCCTGCCCCGCCGCCTGGATCCGGGCCTCGGTGAGCTCACCGGCCGGCAGCTCCTCACCGGCGGCCAGCCGGGCGCGGCGGCCTGCCTGCCGCCGCCGTGACAGCTCTGCCGCGCGCCGCGAAGGCCAGCCGCCCTCCAGGACGCGTACCAGCGCGAGTTGCAGGGGATGCCCGAGGGACGCCAGCAGGGTCATGGCCACCGCCAGCAGCAGGAGCTCGCCCATGCCCAGATGCCCCGCGGTGTGCCAGGCCCGGTCGAAGTCGAGCCGGCCGGGGGCGCCCGCCCACACGAGGACGAGGACCGCCAGCCCGGCCGCGTACGTCGGGATGTAGTCCACCAGCAGGAACCGCGCGCCGCCGAAGCCGGGTCTGGCCAGCGCGTCCAGCTTCATCGCGGCAGCTCCAGCACGCCGTGGCCGTTCGGGCAGGCCGGCGGGTCCCGCGGATCCACATGGACCCGCCTGATCTCGGCCCCGCACGTGCCGCACGTGTACCGCAGCAGCCGGTAGCGCAAGGACTCACCGGGAAGGGTCGCGCCCGCGCCATCTCCCAGCGAGCGCATGCTGGTTGCGCCGATCCGGACGAGCCGGCTCCGGCTCGTGACGCCGACGGGCCGTCCGTCCACGACGACCAGCACGTACTCGACCGCTTCGGCGGCCAGCAGGGCCTCCAGCGCGTCGGCCGCGTCTTCAAGCGTCAGACCCCCGGGGAGGTCGAGCCGCACGGCGCCGTCGGCCGGAGCCGAGGGATCGAAGAGCAACTTCAGGTTCTCCACGCTGAACGAGGGTATCGTCCGAACGTGGTCGAGTCCCGGGCATGGGAATACTGGAACCGCTATGAGACCGGTGGTGACATCGGGGACCTCAGCCAGGTGATCGCCGCCATGGCCGGGGAAGACGGGCCGGAGGTGCTCGCGTTCGCGCTCGATTTCCTCGACAGGCGCATCGCGGGGGAGGCGTTGACCCTCGACCTCGAAGAGGAAGAGGACCGGCTCGACTGGGCCGCGCTGCTCTACAACATGGCCGGCGCGATGGTGAATGACCCGGCGGGCCTGGAGCGGGCGATCGCGGCGATGGAGGTCTCCCGGGAACTCCACGAGACAACCGCGGGAACCATCCTGCTGGGCAGCTACCTGAGCATGCGGAGGTCACCGGAGGATCTGCGCGCCGGTCTGGAGCTGATGCGTTCGGGGCTGGACCGGACCGAAGCCGACCACCCCCTCCGGGCGGACGTCCACGTCATGCTCTGCTCGGCCCTCGCCGACCTCTACCTCACAGACGACTCGCCGGCGGTCGGCGTGGAACTGGCGGAGACGTTCATGGCCGCACTGGCCGAACTCCCCGCCGGCGGGCCGGACTGGACGGCCACGGCCGAACTCGGGATGGCGATGGCCGGACCCCACCTGTTCGACAGCCGTGACCCGGCGGAGGAGTACGCCCTGAGCGCGCTCGCACTCGCGGCCAACCCGCCCGGCTCCGCCGACCGGCCCCTCGCCCTCTACCGCCGGGCCACCGTGCTGGGGATCAGAAGCTTCACCGACGTGTCAGTCCCGGAGGTCCAGGAAGCCGTCGCGCTCCTGCGCGAAGCACTCGAACTGCCCGCCGGCCCGTTCCCCAAGGCGCTCATCCAGACGTACCTGAGCCTGGGCCTGAGCCAGCTGCACACCATGACCGGTGACGCGGACCTCGTGGACGAAGCCGTCGACCTGGCCCAGGAAGCCCTCGCCGACGCCCCTGCCGAGTTGCGTACGTACTGTCTGGAGAACCTCGGCTCGGCGCTGACGGGCCGCAACCAGCATCGGACCAGCATCGCCGATCTGAACGAGCTGATCGATCTGCTCGGAGACGGCGACGGCTCCGCGCTCACCGTGCGCGGCCACGGCCTGGCCTGCGCCGCCCTCTACAACCGCTACCTGCTCTCCGGAGTACGCGCGGACCTGGAGGAGTCGGTCGTTCGGGGGCGCCGCGCCCTGGACGTCCTCGACGACTACTCCGGCCTCGCGGACACCCTCGGCAACGTCGCGAACGCTCTGCGTCTGCGATACGAACTCCTCGGCGAGGCCGCAGACTTGGATGAGGCCGTCGAGCTCTGCCGGCGTGCCGTCGAGATCACTCCCGCGAAAGGCGCCGACCGGGTCCTCGTCTGCGCCAACCTCAGCAGCACCCTGCGCGAGCGCGTCCAGCGGACCAGTTCGGAAGTGGACCGCCAGGAGTCCCTGTGGGCCGCCCGGGAAGCAATGGCCGTGGCCGTCCCCGGCACCCCCGGCCTCCCCATGGCCCAGTCCGCGCTCGGCGGATTCCTCTCGGACGAGTTCAAACGCACCGGCGACCGGGCCACCCTCGACGAGTCCGTGCGCCTCCTGCGCGACGCCGTCGCGCAGACCCGTGCCGCCCCCGAAACGAACATGCTGGGCACCGTCCTGCAGGCGCGGTTCGAACTGACCGGATCGACCACCGACCTGAACGAATCCATCGACCTCTACCGCGCCGTGCTCGGCGCCACCGAGCCCAGCAGCACCCTGCACGCCACGACCAGCGGGAACCTGGGCAGTGTGCTGACCTCCCGGTTCCGCCTGACCCGCAACCAGGACGACATCGGCGAGGCCGTCACCGTCCTGCGCCACGCGGAGGCGCATGCCGACGCGATGGCCCGGTCCGCGGTCCAGCTCAATCTGACCCAGGCGCTGGCCACCCGCTACCAGACCTACCACGACCCCGCCGACCTCGACGCCTCCGTCGAGGCCTCCCGGCAGGCCTACGAGGCACTGCCGCCGGGCTCCTGGCGCCGACCCGGGTACCTCGCAGGGTGGGGAACAGGGCTGTTCATCCGTGCCGTGCGCCAGGAGAGCCCCGACGACCTGGCGCACGCGATCACCGTCCTCACGGAGGCGGTCACCACGATGTCCCCGACCGAGCCGAACCGCTCCCGCCACCTCTTCAACCTCGCAGAGGCCCTTCTCGCCCGGGGAAGTGCGGACTCCCGGCGGAAGGCCGCCGACGTGCTCCGCGAGGCGGCGCATCTGGAGACCGGCTCCGCCGACGCACGCGTACGAGCAGCCCGGCGATGGGCCCAGACCGCCTACGCGGACGAGGACACCGCGGCAGCGCTCGAAGCGCTGCGGCTGGCGGTGGAACTCCTCCCGCTGCTCGCCTGGCGCGGAGTCTCCCGCACCGACCAGGAGCGCGGACTGGCCGAGCTCTCCGGCCTGGCCTGCGACGCCGCCGCGCTGGCGATCACCGCTGGACAGCCGCGGCTCGCCGTCGAGCTGCTGGAACACGGGCGGGGCGTGCTCTGGGCGCAGCTCCTGGAGACGAGAACCGACCTGACGGCGCTCAAGGAGGCCGATCCGGCCCTCGCCGGCCGGCTCACCGAGGTCCGCGCCGCGCTCGACGAGGTCGTCGACCCGGGCTCGGCCGCCTCCCCGACGGCGGCCGACCGCGCCGCCCTGGCCGGCGAATGGGATTCCCTCGTCCGCCGGGCCCGCGAGCTGCCGGGGTTCGCCGACTTCCTGAAGCCGCCGGCCTTCGCGACCCTCTCCGAAGCCGCGTCGCACGGCCCCGTCGTGCTGCTCAACGTGAGCGCCCTGCGCTGCGACGCCCTGATCGTGCGCACCGGCACGGTCACTGTGCTCCCCCTGCCCGAGCTGACCGGCGCCGACGTGGTGGAGACCGCCAACGCCTATCTGGACCTGCTCGACCGGTCACCGACGAGCCTGGCCGCGGCCCTCACCCTCCACCAGCGGACCGAAGACCTGCTGCGCTGGCTCGGCTGCCATCTCACCGGCCTGGTTCTCGCCGCCCTCGGCGACACCGAGCGCCTGTGGTGGTGCCCGACCGGACCCCTGGCCGTCCTGCCGATCTACGCAGGCATCGACCCGGCTGGAGCCTGCGCCCTCGACCAGGTCGTCTCCTCGTACACCCCGACCCTGCGCGCCCTGGCCGAGGCGCGGTCCCGCCCGGCCGCCGAACCCGCCGACCGCCGTGTCCTGGTCGTAGCCATGGAGCAGACCCCCGGCGCACCCGATCTCACCGTCCAGCCCGAGGTTGACCTCCTCACCGGCACCTTCGGCGACCGCGCGACCGTCCTCAACGCTCCCGCGATCGCCGACGTATGCCGGGAACTGCCGGGCCACGCCTGGATCCACCTCGCTTGCCACGGCCTCCAGGACCCCGACCACCCCTCCCGGAGCGGAGTGGCCCTCACCGACGGCATCCTCACGGTCCTCGACATCGCCGCGCTCTCCCTGCCCCACTCGGAACTGGCCTTCCTCTCCGCCTGCCAGACCGCCGCCGTCGGCTCCACGCTGACCGACGAGGCCATCCACCTGGCCGCGGCCCTCCACACCATCGGCTACCGGCACGTCGTGGCCACCCTGTGGCCCGTCCACGACGCCATCGCTCCCGTGATGGCCGGCCTCGTCTACGCGGACCCTGCCCACGGCGACGTGGCGACCCGCCTCAATGGCGCCGCCCGCCGACTCCGCGCCACTCCCGACACCGCGCTCCCCATGTTCTGGGCACCGTACGTACACATCGGCCCGTAGCCTTGGCTTTGACCCTCCGGCCTCGGTGGCGGGGCGGGCAGCGAGAAGTTCATAACGGGCGGGCCGTTCGACGCCCCATCGGCAGCGCGCTCGTGGCTGCACGCGAGGTTGTCGTAGGCGGCGCGGGCGACCGGGTCGTCGTCCAGAGCCTGGGTGAAGTCCGCAGGCTCCATGACGACGCGCGGCTCAGTGTCGAGCTCCAGCTCGGACTCGACCTCGTCGCCGGTCTCCACACCCGCGGCCCGCCGGTGGGCATTGCTGAGGCCGAGCAAGTGGCGGCCGCGCAGGAGGGCGACCCGGCTCTTCCAGGAATCGAAGGGGCCGCCGCCCGCGGCAGCGGGTGCGGGCGGTGCTCCGGTGCGGGATGCTGGTGGTGGCCAGGTGACTTCGTAGCGGCGAGGAGGGGGCCGGTGAAAACCAGGGGACGAACGGCGACGCTGCTCTGCGTGGCCGCCGCGCTCACCGCGACAACGGTCACGGCCTCGGCGGCCGGAACCGGGCGCACGCCGGATCCGGTCGTGGTCGCCGACTGCGCGGGCCTGCCGCAGGTGCGCCCCCCGGACTACCTCCTCGCCTGCGGCGACGGGAACAACCGGCTGGTCGGGCTGGTCTGGGACACCTGGAACACCCGGACCGCCACGGCCCGCGGCACCGACATGGTCAACGACTGCGTCCCCTACTGCGCGGCCGGCCGCTTCCGCGCCTACCCGGTCGAGGTGACGCTCAGCCACCCCGCACCCTGGCCGGAGCGCCCCGGCACGAGCCGCTTCACCGCGATCCGGCTGGTCTACCCCGGCGCGGCACCGGCCCCCTACAGCAGCCACGACGTCACGATCCCGCTCGTGTACTGACCAGCGCCAGGTCGATCGACGTCGTCCTGTGGCTGTAGCCACGGTCCACGACCGGCGCTTAGCCTGCCCCAATGCGTGCAGCGGGGGAACACCAGAGGAACGTCGGCCGCCGCCAGGTCCTGAGGTCGGCGACCGGTGCGGTGGGCGGGCTCGCCCTCACTACCACCGGGTGCGACGTTCTCGGCGGTGCAATGGAGGAGGCCAAGCCGCCCGTCCGCCGGCCGCTGTGGACCGTGCCCCTGCTGGACAAGGACGGCAGCAGCAAGGGTCTCCACAACGCCGCGGTGGTGCATCAGGACGGCGTGGTCTACGTCAGGTCGAAGAAGGACGGGCTGTACGCGATCGACGCGGCCACCGGGCGAGAGCGCTGGCGCGCACCGTTGGCCGGAGCCCGCCCCGGCGCGCCGGTCGCGACCTCGCATGCGGTGTTCGTCGCCACGGACGGCGGCGCCGTGCACGCGCTGCGCCCCGCGGACGGTGAGCCGCTGTGGCGCCAGGCCCCGGGAGGCCGCCTGCGCAACCCCGGCGCGGGGGACATGTGGACCAGCGGCTCCGTCGTCCTGGTCAGCTTTCTGCCGTTCACCTACGACGATGATCCCGATCCGCCGCCCGCTGTCCTGTACGCACTCGACACGAGGAACGGGGACCTGCTGTGGCACACCGAAGCCATGCTCCAGGAGGTGCGCGACGGCCTCGCGTACGTCAACCCGCCCGACGCGAGCCTGACCGCGCTCGACCCACGCACCGGCGCCGTCCGCTGGTCGGCACCGCCGGAGAAGTCGGGGGGCCGGTGCACCCTGGACGCCTTTGCCGCGGGACTGGTCTTCGGGCGCAACGGCAACGTCGGCATCGGCTCGAAGCTGGTGGCGTACGACCCGCGCACCGGCGACGCCCGCTGGACCGCACCAGCGGCGCACGCCTCGATGCCGGTGGCGCACGGCGACGCCGTCTATGTCAGCGCGCCCGGCCGAAGCAAGCGCGACCTACAGCAGCTACAGGCCTTCGACGCCGCGTCGGGCAAGCTCCGCTGGACCGCGCCCGCCTTCTCGACCACGCTCAACGAAAGCGCCGCCATCGCCGCTGACGGGGACTGCGCTTATCTGAACTGGAGCGAGGACATCAGCTTCGGCGAGGATCGCACAATGCTGCGAGCCCATGACGCACGCACCGGGCGTGAACGCTGGCGAAGTGAGCGCCCTGACTCCTCGTATGCGGCGAAGGCGGCTCCGGGCGACCGTCTGTTCATCTGCTACTTGAAGGACTGGTACTGCTATGACACCCGCACCGGCAAGGCCCTTTGGCGCGTGGGTGCGGGAGGGAGCACCTCTGCGCGCCCGCCACTGGCCGCCGACGGGATGCTGTACTTCGCGAACGACGAAGGCGTACACGCCCTCCGCCCCTGACACCTCGCCGCCGGCGGCCGACCGGCCGCCGGCCGCCGCGCTGCGCGTACCGCGGCCGTCCGGACACCTGCCGGCTTTCGGTACCCCCGACAGCCGGCTTCGGACTATCGGCTGAGCGACGTGAGCGCTGCCGCGTCGTACGGCTTCAGCTCGTCGAAGCGGTTGCCGAGGACCTTCGCCGCCCACTGCGGGTCCTGGAGCAGCGCCCGGCCGACGGCGACCATGTCGAACTCGTCGCGCTCCATGCGGTCCAGCAGGTTGTCGATGTCGCCGAGCGCCGCGCCTTCGCCGGCGAAGGCGCGGAGGAAGTCGCCGTCGAGGCCGACCGAGCCGACGGTGATGGTCGGCCGGCCGGTGAGCTTCTTGGTCCAGCCCGCCAGGTTCAGGTCCGAGCCCTCGAATTCCGGGAGCCAGTAGCGCCGGGTGGAGGCGTGGAACGCGTCGACGCCTGCCGCAGCCAGCGGGGCCAGGATGGCTTCCAGCTCCTCCGGGGTCTGCGCGAGCCGGGCATCGTAGGCCTCCTGCTTCCACTGCGAGTAGCGGAAGATCACCGGGAAACCGGCCGGGACGCGCTCGCGGACCGCCGCCACGATCTCCGCGGCGAACTTCGTGCGGGCCACCGGGTCGCCGCCGTACGCGTCGGTGCGGCGGTTGGTCCGCTCCCACAGGAACTGGTCGAGCAGGTAGCCGTGGGCGCCGTGCAGTTCTACGCCGTCGAAGCCGATCCGCGCTGCGTCGGCGGCGGCGTCGGCGAACGCGCCGATGACGTCGTCGAGGTCGGTGCGGGTCATCGCGTTGCCGGTCCCCTCGGTCCCGTCGACGCGGATGCCGGAGGGGCCCACGGCGGGCGCGTCCGGGTACGGGGCCTCGCCCTGCTTGCGCACCATGCCGATGTGCCACAGCTGGGGCACGATCGTGCCGCCCGCCTCGTGCACGGCCGCGGCGACCTTCGCCCACCCCGCCAGCTGGTCCTCGCCGTGGAACCGCGGCACCCGGTCGCTCTGCCCGGCGGACTCGTGACCGACGTAGGTGCCCTCGGTGACGATCAGGCCCACACCCGCGGCGGCCCGGCTGGCGTAGTACGCCTGCACGTCCTCGCCGGGCACGCCGCCGGGGGAGAACATCCGCGTCATCGGCGCCATCGCGATGCGGTTGGGGACGGTCAGGCCGTTCAGGGTGACGGGCCGGGACAGGATCTCGGCCGCGCGGGAGGCGGTGGACGTGGTGACGGTCATGCGGGTCCTCCGGGTTGAGGCTGTGGCTCGTCGGGTGACAACGAGGAGTGCATAGTACACATGCTATGTATCATGCATATGGCTGCGGTCCGGGCTCTCGCGCGGAGCCGTCCGCGGCCCCGTGCGCGGGTCCGCGATAATGGAGCGCCGGGAAGGAGCGGGAGGCGCAGTGCTGGAGAAACTGGAACGGGAGCTGATGCTGCTCTCGCGGCACCAGGTGCTGGCCCTGCGCGAGCGCGACCCCGAACGCCTGGAGCGGTCGGCGTACCTGCTGCTCAGCCGGATCGACACCCAGGGCCCCATGTCCATCGGACAGCTGGCGGAGGCCTTCGGGCTCGACGCCTCGACCGTGAACCGCCAGACGGCCGCACTGCTCCGCTGCGGACTGGCCGAGCGCGTTGCGGACCCGGACGGGGGCATGGCCCGCAAGCTGCGCATCACCGCCGAAGGCGGGCGCAGGCTCGCCGGAGACCGCGAGGCCAACCGCTCCTGCCTGGCCCGGGTGGTCGCCGACTGGTCCCCTGAGGATGTGCGGGAGCTGGAGGACGTCCTGGTCCGGCTCAACCGCAGCGCCGAGGCCCTTGAAGGCCGGCACTGGCCGCGTACGGAGGAAGGCGACACCCGCGGCGCATGACCCGCCGGGGCACACCTGCGCTCGGAGCGCACCCGGCAGGTCCCGGAATGTCATCTTCCGAAAACCTGCACATGGTGTGCGCGAGCAGGGCAACCTCCTTCCAACGTTCCCGGGATGCTGGACAGCCCCTGCGCACTTGGCGGCATTTTGTCTCGTTGGCTCACCTTCCCGTGGAGGGTTGTGCGTATCTGTTACTCGATCTTGCGGAGAGGCTGTCGCCATCCGGTGAATAAAGCTGCACGCCGGTTGCGCGACGTGAAGGCCGACCCGTGAAGGAACGTCAACTCGATTGGCCCGGTAGCCCGTTCACATGCTTCTATCTGCGCACCTCGGACTGCTGCGGCAGTTCAATATTTCGATGAATGAAAGGTGCGCACTCATGCGTAACGACATTGAGACCCGTGAGATGGCCGACGCCGAGCTGGACGCCGTTTCCGGTGGCATCGTCAGCATCAACGGTGGCCTGGCCGGCGCTGTGACCGGCGACGTCACCACCGTCCTGGGCACCGTTGGCTCCCTCGAGACCGTCCAGGCCGCGCAGGGCCTCGTCGCCCGCGCCCCCGGCCTGGTCTCGGGCATCACCGGCGTTTCGGTGACCACCGGTATCGCCGGTCTCTGATCGGGAGATGACCTCGAACCCCGGAGCGTTCCCGACGGCTCCGGGGTTCAAGGCTGCCCGCGCGCCCCACCCCATTCGAATGCGGTCGAAGGAACAGTCCGTGCAGTTTCGCCAAAAGGCGCTTTCCAAGCTGCAATCGCCCGAAGAACTCGATTTGCCCATACGCTTCGCGCGCCCGCAGGGGCGGCTCGTACTGGCCGTCACCGTAATCGTCATGGCCGCCGCAAGTTTCTGGGCCCTCACCGGCACTGTGTCCGCCAAGCTGAGCGCACCCGGCATCCTCACTCCTACCGAAGGCAGTTACACAGTGCAGAGTCCCGTCGCGGGGCAGGTGACCGGAGTCCTCGCCGACGAGGGCCAACTCCTGCCCCCTGGCGCGCCGCTGGTCAATGTCCGTACGGACCAGGGCGACCGGCCCGTGCGCGCCGTGGCCGGCGGCCGGGTGACGGCGCTCGTCGCCGAGACCGGTTCGGTCATCGCGACCGGCGCAGACGTGGCAACCCTGGAACGCGTGCAGGATCCGGACGACCCGCTGGTGGCCGTGCTGTACGTGCCCGCCGGCAGCGGCCCGACGATCCCGGTCGGCGCCTCGGTCGACCTGAGCGTCCAGTCCGTCCCCCGGCAGCAGTTCGGCGTGCTGCGCGGCCGCGTCAAAGCGGTCGGCCGCATCCCCCAGACCGAGGCCCAGATCAGCGGCTTCCTCGGCGACAGAAGGCTCGCCGAACAGTTCTCCCGGCAGGGCAACCCGGTCACGGTACTCGTACAGCTGGAGCGCTCCTCCACCACCACCTCGGGCTACACGTGGTCCTCGACGGACGGACCCCCGTACGCCGTCGACTCCACGACGCCCGTCACCGGCGCCGTCCACCTCGCCCCGCAGCGCCCCGTCGACTGGCTGCTGCCGTGACCGCGCCGCGCCGCCGCCGTCCGGAACCGGCGGGCGGGAACACCAGACGCCGCACCTCGCGGGCCAGGCCCGCGCGCCTCCCCAAGGGCAGGACGCCCCGCGCCGTACGGACCCCCACCGTGCTCCAGATGGAGGCGGTGGAGTGCGGCGCCGCCGCCCTGGCCATGGTGCTGGGCCACTACGGCCGCTTCGTCCCGCTCGAGGAGCTGCGGATCTCCTGCGGAGTCTCCCGTGACGGCTCCCGCGCGAGCAACCTCCTCAAGGCCGCCCGTGGTTACGGGCTGGGGGCCAAGGGCATGCAGATGGACCTGGCCGCCCTCGCCGAGGTGCGCGCCCCGGCCGTCCTCTTCTGGGAGTTCAACCACTACGTCGTCTACGACGGCATGGGCCGCCGCCTCGGCCGCAGGGGCGCCTACATCAACGACCCCGGCATGGGCCGCCGGTTCGTCCCCCTGGACGAGTTCGACACCAGCTTCACCGGCGTCGTCCTCACCTTCGAGCCCGGCGCCGACTTCCGCCGCGCCGGCCGCAAGCCGGGCGTCCTGGGAGCCGTGCCGGCCCGCCTGCGCGGTACGTCCGGCACCATGGCCGCCGCCGTGATCGCCAGCCTCCTGCTCGTCGTGGTCGGCTCGGCGGTGCCGGCGCTGAGCCGCACGTACATCGACATGTTCCTCATCGGCGACCAGACCTCCCTGCTCGGCGTGCTGTTCGCGTCGATGGCGGTCGCCCTGGTGCTCACGGCGACACTGACCGCGCTGCAGCAGGCCAATCTGCTGCGGGGGCGCATCATCACCTCCACCCTGGGCAGCGCCCGCTTCCTGCGGCACCTGCTCAGGCTCCCGGTCGCCTTCTACTCCCAGCGCAACCCGGCCGACCTGGTCCAGCGGCTGCAGTCGAACGACGCGGTCGCCGAGACCCTCGCCCGCGACCTCGCCGCAGCGGTCGTCGACGCAGTGGTGGTCGTCCTCTACGCGGTGTTGTTGTGGACCTACGACCCTCAACTCACCGTCCTCGGCGTGGCGGTGGCACTGCTCAACGTGGCGGCCATGCGGATCGCGATCCACCTGCGGTCCACCGGCACCCAGAAGCTGCGCGCCGAGAGCGCCCGCCTGACGAACACCTCGTACAGCGGTCTCCAGCTCATCGAGACGATGAAGGCCACCGGCGGCGAGAACGGCTTCTTCCGCCGCTGGGCCGGACAGCACGCGCTCACCCTCGACGTACAGCAGCGGCTCGGCGTGCCCAGCGCGTGGCTGGCCGTCGTCGCGCCCACGCTGGCCGCGCTCAACAGCGCGCTGATCCTGATGATCGGCGGCCTGCGGGCGGTGGAGGGGCACCTCTCCGTCGGACTGCTCGTCGCGTTCCAGGCCCTGGTGACCAGCTTCACCGCCCCGATCACCCGCCTGAACGGTGTCGCCGGACGGCTCCAGGACTTCGCGGCGGACGTCGCCCGCCTCAAGGACGTCGAGAACTTCCCCGTCGACCCGCTCTACTCGCGGCGCGAACCCGCCGCGAGCACGCGCCGGCTCAAGGGCCATGTCGAGCTGGACAACGTCACCTTCGGCTACAGCCCCCTGGACGCCCCGCTGCTCCAGGGCTTCTCGCTGACCGTCGGCCCGGGGCAGCAGATCGCCCTCGTCGGAGGCTCCGGCAGCGGCAAATCCACCGTGTCCCGGCTGATATCCGGCCTGTACGCCCCCTGGGCGGGCGCCATCCGGATCGACGGGATGCGGCTGGCGGACATACCCCGCGGCGCACTGGCCGCCTCCGTCTCCTTCGTCGACCAGGACGTGTTCCTCTTCGAAGGAACCGTCCGCGACAACGTCACCCTGTGGGACCCCTCCATCCCGGACGAGGCCGTCATCGCAGCCCTCGAGGACGCCGCCGTACACGACGTGGTCGCCCGTCGCCCCGGCGGCATCCACAGCCGCGTCGAGCAGGACGGCCGCAACTTCTCCGGCGGCCAGCGCCAGCGCCTGGAGATCGCCCGGGCGCTGGTGCGCCGCCCCAGCATCATGGTCCTGGACGAGGTGACCAGTGCCCTGGACGCGGCGACCGAACAGGTCATCATCGACAACCTGAGGCGACGCGGCTGCGCCTGCGTGGTCATCGCCCACCGGCTGAGCACGGTGCGCGACAGCGACGAGATCCTCGTACTCGACCGGGGCACGGTCGTGGAACGCGGGCGGCACGAGCACCTGGTCGCCGCGCAGGGTCCGTACGCCGAACTGGTCAAGGAGCACTGAGGTGACGACCCCGTACGACGCCGCGCACCAGGTCCTGCCCACCGTCGCACAGCCCGGCCGGGACCCGGGCCCGGCCCCTGGCCAGACCACCGACCCGGTCGTCACCGCCCTGGGCGCACTGGGCTCGCCCGTCGACTGCACGGGCCTGCGCGGCATCTCCCTGGAGGGCCCGCACGTCCTGTGGCTCGTCGTGCGCGGCGAGCTGGACCTGTTCGCCGTCGACGCCGCGCAGGCCGGGCACTGGCACTTCCTCGGCCGGCTGGAGGCGGGCACGCTGCTGATGGGCCCGGCCGAGGGCCCCGAGCACACCCTGGTCGGCCGCCCCCTGCAGGGGTGCCTGCTCCGCCGCATCGAGCTGCGCGAGCTGTACCGCCCGGAGTACGGCGACCAGTGGTACGGGTACGGGTACGGGCACTGGCACGCGTACGCCGAAGCCGGCGGCCTCAGCCCCCTGGAGAACGCCTTCGCGCTCGGGATCGGACGCGGCCTGCGCGTCCTCTACCAAGCACCGCTGGACGGCCGCGCCACCACCAGCCAGGGCGGGGCAGACGACGACATCCTGTGGATGCGGATCACCCCGGGCAGCCTGCAGTACGGCGCCGCGTACGAGGCAGAGCCGGCGGGTACCCTCCTCCTCGACGCGGCGATGTGGCAGGGCATGGTCGACCAGCAGCACCGGCTGCTGTACGCGCTGGACGACTGGATCGACGAGCTCGAGCGCGCCCACGAGGACCGTACGGCGGCCGGCATCGAAGCAGGCCGGGCGGCTCGCACCCAGGCGGACCGAACCCTTCTGTCCGCCATCGGACGCTCCGGCCGGGCGTCCCGCCACGGGGTGAGCGCCGACGCGACGTACGCCGCGTGCCGGCTGGTCGCGGCCGAGGCCCGCATCACCCTGTCCGAACCGGGCGGGGCGGGAACCGCCGCCGAGCCCGTGGACCCCGTCGAACGCATCGCACTCGCCTCCCGGATCCGCACCCGCCCCGTCCGGCTGAGCGGGCAATGGTGGCGGGAGAACAGCGGGCCCCTGGTGGGGCGGCGCGAGAAGGACGGCGCGCCGGTCGCCCTGCTGTGGCGGCGCGGCCACTACGAGGCGGTCGACCCCGTCTCCGGCCGGCGCGAGCGGATCCGTCCCACCACCGCGGACGCCTACGCACCGCGTGCCGTCATGCTCTACCGGCCGCTGCCCGAAGGGAAACCAGGCCTGCCGGCCCTGCTGCGCTTCAGCGTCCGCGGCACCCGCGCCGAACTGCGCAGCCTCCTCACGGGCGGGCTGGTCGCGATGCTCCTGGGCGCGCTGGTGCCCATCGCCACCGGAACAGTGCTCGGCCAGTACGTCCCCGGGGCCGAGACCGGCCTCATCGTGCAGACCACCCTCGCCCTCATCGCGACCGCCGTCGTCTCGGCCGCCTTCATGCTGCTGCAGAACATCTCCCTGCTGCGCATGGAGGGCCGGATCGAGGCCACACTGCAGCCCGCCGTCTGGGACCGGCTGCTGCGGCTGCCGACGAAGTTCTTCGCGGGGCGCTCCACGGGAGAACTGGCCAGTGCGGCCATGGGCATCAGCGCCATCCGCCGCGTGCTGTCCGGCATCGCCCCGCTCTGCGTACAAGCCGGCACGGCAGGCGCGGTGAACCTCGTCCTGCTCCTGATCTACAGCGTGCCGCTGGCACTGGCGGCGGTCGCCATGCTGCTCGTCATCGCGGCGGTGCTGCTGGCCCTGGGGCTGTGGCAGCTGCGCTACCAGCGCCGGCTGATCACGCTCGGCAACAAGCTCAACAACCGGGCCTTCCAGACCCTGCGCGGGCTGCCCAAGCTGCGCGTGGCCGCGGCCGAGAGCTTCGCCTACGCCGCGTGGGCGCGGGAGTTCGCCCGTACCCGCGAGCTGCACCAGCGCGCCGGCCGGATCCAGAACCTCATCACGGTGCTGGGCGCGGTCCATCTGCCGCTGTGCACGCTGGTGATGTTCATGCTGCTGGTCGGCCCGGCCCGCGGGACCATGTCCGCCGGCGAGTTCCTCACCTTCAGCACCGCCGTGACGATGCTGCTGTCCTCGGTCACGCAGCTGACCGGCGCGCTCCTCTCGGCCGCCGCCGTGCTGCCGATGTACGAGCAGGTCAAACCGATATTGCGGGAGCCCCCCGAGGTCCGCGGATCCAGCACCCCACCGGGAGTCCTGAGCGGCGCCGTGGAGGTCAGGCAGCTGTCGTACCGCTACACCGACGACGGCCCACTGGTCCTCGACAACGTCAACCTCCAGGTGCATCCCGGCGAGTTCGTCGCGATCGTCGGCGCCAGCGGCTGCGGCAAATCCACCCTCCTGCGGCTGCTGATCGGCTTCGACAAGCCCTCTGAAGGCAGCGTGCTGTACGACGGCCAGGACCTGGCGGCGCTGGACCAGGCGGCCGTGCGCCGCCAGTGCGGCGTGGTCCTGCAGAACGCCCGGCCCTTCAGCGGCTCGATCCTCGACTGCATCCGCGGTGCCGAGGCGTTCTCACTCGAAGAGGCGTGGGAGGCCGCCGCGATGGCGGGCCTGGCCGATGACATCAAGGCCATGCCCATGGGCATGCACACCATGCTGTCCGACGGCGGTGCCACCGTCTCGGGCGGCCAGCGGCAACGGCTGGTGATCGCCCAGGCCCTCATCCGCAAGCCGCGGATCCTGTTCCTCGACGAGGCCACCAGCGCGCTGGACAACGAAGCGCAGCGCGTGGTCATCGAATCCACCCGCACCCTGCACGCCACCCGCATCGTGATCGCCCACCGGCTGTCCACGATCATGGACGCCGACCGGGTCATCGCCATGTCGGACGGCCGGATCGTCCAACAGGGCCCTCCCGCAGACCTGCTGGCCGACCCGGCCGGCCTCTTCCACGAACTGGTCCGCCGCCAGCTGCGCTGATCCCTGCCGGCGCCGGACACCTCGCAGGCCAGCGGCAGGTGGACGCCGCAGCCGGCCTACGGGGAACGCGGAGTTCTCCGCCTCGGCAACGCAGATGCCGACGGCGGCCAGGAGTTCGAGCTGGGCCGTGGCGAGTTCCGGCTGCCCGCCCGTGAGGACTTCGGGGAAGGTACGTCCGAACAGGAACGGGCTGCCTGTGTCTGCGTGCATGTCCGTAGCGAACATGCACGACAGCCAGGGGCCCGCCTCCGTCGGCATAGCCGCAATCCTCATCTGCCACCGAAGTTCAACCCGCTAGTGCCGTGTCAGTCAACGTTTGCCCTGTTGATGGTGTTCGTGACGCCTGAGCGGGGGTGACACCGCTCAGGCCTCGGCGGTGTGCGAGGCTGGGCCGGTGACTGCGACTCTCCGTCCTCTGGACGCCGAACACTTCCCTGCCTGGCTCGAACGTAGTCGAGCCGAGTACGCCAAGGAGCTCGTTGCTCTGGGGCAGACGTCCGAGGACGCCTACCGGCAGGCGGACGAGACCATGGCGCACTCGTTTCCGTCTGGGACACCGACCCCGGATCACGCGGTCTTCGACGTGGTCGACGATGCCGGGGTAGCCGTCGGCTACCTCTGGATCGGACCGGACAGGAGTGACGACGCCGGTGCCTGGTGGGTCTGGGACATTGTGATCGACGCCGACAAGCGTGGTCGGGGCCTGGGCCGAATGGCCATGCTCCTCGGCGAGGAATACGCCCGGGCGCGGGGCGCTCATACTCTGGGTCTCAGCGTCGCCGGGTTCAACACCGGCGCACATGGCCTTTACGAGTCGCTCGGCTACGAGACGACCTCGGTGAAGATGCGCAAGAAACTCGGCTGAGCCTCAGGCGACGTTTGCCCTGCCGACGACGGCGCGTAGGCGCCGGTCGTCGGCGTGACGGTTCCGCCAGATGATGTAGCGGCGGATCATGCTGCCCTGCTCCTTGTGGTCGGCGTGGTCGGTGCAGTCGAGGGTGAAGTAGCGCAGGGCCGCGAACTGGGCCTCGATGCGGTTGAGCCAGGAGGAGTTCGTCGGCGTGTAGGCGATTTCGACGTTGTTCGCGGTGGCCCAGTCGCCGACGCGCTGGCACGTCCTCGTGGTCAGATGCGGGGAGAAGTTGTCACAGACGATCGCAATCCGTATCGACGGCAGATAGAGGGTGCGCAGGTAGCGGCAGAACTCCAGGAACTGCGTCCGCCTCTTGACCGGCTTGATGTGGCCGTAGAGCCGGTCCCGGTTCAGGTCCAAGGCGGCGAACAGGTGCCGCACTCCGCCGTAGCGGTTGTAGGTCGCCCGCCGCCGTCGGCGGGGCTCACGGTCGGGATCCTTGTGCTTGCCGCCGCGTTCGGCCCACTGCCGGCCCGGGTGCGGCATGAGGTTGAGCGGGCCGAACTCGTCCATGCAGAAGATGACGTCGGGCTCGTCCTCCTCGGGTATGACCTCGCCGTCGGCGATCGCGTAGAGGTGCTCGACCCTCGCCTTCTTGGCCGCGTAGTCCGGATCGCGGGAGGTCTTCCAGGTCTTCAGGCGTTGAAAAGAGACGCCTTCCTCGCGGAGCAGGATGCGCAGGCTCTCGTGGCTGATGTCGTCGACCACCCCCTCGGCTACAAGGAAGTCCGCCAGCTTGGTCAGACTCCAGGTAGAAAAGGGCAGGTCGTGCTCGGCGGGCTTGGACTTCGCGATCTTCTTGACCTCACGCCGCTCGGGCAACGCGAGCGTCTTCGGCCGCCCGCCCTTGTACTTCGGATACAGCGACTCGAAGCCGTCGGCGTTGAAGTTGTGAATCACATCCCTGACACGGTCATCGCTGGTGAACGACACCTCGGCGATCCTCGCCACCGGCATGCCCTGCGCGGACAGCAACACCATCTGGGCCCGCCGCCAAGTCACCACCGATCCGCTGCCCCGGCGGATGATCCGCAGCAGCCGCCGTCCCTCGTCATCATCGATCTCGCGCACGCGAACTCGTTCCGCCACCCGCACACGGTGACCGCCGCCCGTCATCCGGCGAAGGACCCCGGACGGCGCGTCACATCACAACAGGGCAAACGTTGCCTGATGCGGCACTAGTCGGCTCCAACCGCAGCTCAGCAGGGCGTTACCTCGGGGTCGAACATGCGCAGGCTCCAGGGTTCCACTGTGCCGTCGCAGAGTTCGGCCAGGAACTGCACCGCCCCGCCGGCGTAGTGCCACCACGCTCCACCGCGACTGGCCACCGTAACGAACCACCCCTGCGGGGTCTCGCCAGCCGTGCTCCACATGAACTTGTCGCTCTCGTCAGACTCCGCCCACGGCAGAAGGCCGCCCGGTGCGGGATAGGCCTGCCGGCCGAGACCGGGTTCCAGCCAAGCATCTACAAGTACCTCCACCGTGCTCTGAAAGCCGCGGTGCACGAGGTGTTCTTCGCCCGGATCGGGCAGGCTGACGAGAATGTAGTCGCCGATGGCGAACGTCGAGTAGCACGCGGCGAGGTATTTGTAGTCGGATGGCAGGGTGGTGCCCATGCTGTCCTCGACCAGAGTCCAGTCGAGCGCGGCCGGTACTGATCGGCGATGGTCGACCAGGCCTGGGACAGCGCGCTCAAGCGCTGCAAGGGCCTCTGCCGGATCGGTGATACGGCGCTTCGGCCTCTGTGTCTCAATGCGATCATCCGTCATGGACAGCAGCCTCCCAAACCCCTATGACATCCCCGTGGGCGGATCCACCCACCACAGCACTCGGTCATCGCCCTGGCGATGAAAGCCCGTTGACGCAACCACGGTAGCCACTGCTACGTTTCCGGAGGCCGTGCAAGAGAGCGAGGAGGTGGTACCCGTGAACGTATCGACATGGGTGCTCCCCTCCGGGGTCACGGTCGGGCGGTAGGCCGTCCGGGAGCGCCGTTCAATGGCACTCCCGAAAGGCACGACCATGCAATTCACTTCTGAACGGCGTCTCGACGACGCTGTCATCGAGCGCGAGTTCACCCTCGGTGAGATCCCCGGCATTCTGTGGACGCCCGCATCCGCATCCGCACCGGCGCCGGTGATCCTGCTCAGCCCCCCTCCTCTCGGGCTGCGCAAGACGTACCCCCGACTGCTGGCCCGAGCCCGGCACTCCGCGGCGGACGGCTTTGCCACGGCCACCATCGAGCTCCCCGGAAGCGGCGACCGGCCCCGTTGGCCCGCAGCCGAGCAGGCCCTCGCCGACCTCCGCCGGGCCCTGGAGGCCGGCGAGCCGGTCAGCGACGAGATCATCGACGCCCTCATCCTCCCCCTGGTCGACAAGGCGGTCCCGGAATGGCAGGCCGCCCTGGACGCCCTCCTGTCGCTGCCCGAGATCGGCGGCCCGGTCGGGTACTCGGGGGGAGTGATCTCCATCGGGACCCGGCTGGCGGTGGTCGAGCCGCGCATCTCGGCTGCTGCTCTGTTCGCCGGGAGTTTCGTCCCTCGCGCCATGTTCGAGGAGGCCCGCCAGGTCACCATTCCATTGCACGTCCTGCTGCAGTGGGACGACGAAGGGAACGACCGGCAGGCGGCCCTGGACCTGTTCGACGCCTTCGGCTCCAAGGAGAAGACGCTGCACGCCAATATGGGCGGGCACACCGGCGTCCCGCAGTTCGCGGGGGATGCCGCGGCCCAGTTCTTCACCCGACACCTGAAGTGACGCCGGGCCGCCAGGCCACCGGCAGACGGTAGCCGTATCGGCCAGGATGCTGCTCATCTGGGGACAGGTCCCGGCCCTCCTCGGCGCTGCACGCCACGGCCCCTGCCAGCCTCGGCGGATGGCGGGGGCCGCGGACAACACGGCACGTCGGCCCGGCCTGCGAGCTTTCGGTCCACTTGACCGGCGTCGCTGTGCCTGCCGTGCTGGCTGGGCTGCGACAGGCTGTTGGTGTCGGCAGCCTTCCAATACCCCGAGCGCTCTGGTTCCCCAGGTCTTCGCTGCCATGGGCAACGAAGGAGAGGGCAACAACTTCAACAACGCCATCGCCGCCCTGCCGGGAGTCATCGGCGTAGGAGCCGTCGACATCAACGGTGACCCCATGCCGTTCACCTCCCACGGGCCCGACACGGACCTGTCCGCCTTCGGGGGCAAGGTCCCGCGCCGCTGCAAGTCCAACACCGCCTGGTGCGTGGGAGACGGAGGTACCTCGTGGCCTTGCTCACGCGCGGGTGGTGAACTTCCCGTCGGGGAGTTTGTGCAGCCAGCCGCGGTCGGCCAGCTTCGTGAGCTTCCCGCGCAGCGGCTCCAGCTTGCCCCTCACCCCGGTGTCCAAGCCCAGCGCCTCGCCGATCTGCCGGGTGGAGACCGGGCCGCCGGCCTGCCGCACGGCGGTCAGGATGCGCTGGTACTCCGCCGGCAGCGCGGACTCAGCCAACCCCGGCGCACGATCCGGGACCAGCCGCACCGCCCGACC
>NZ_JBFBFP010000070.1:0-28134 GCF_040684275.1 Streptomyces sp. NPDC091371 | reverse complement strand
CCGGACAGCACTCCCCACTCCACATCCGTCAGCTCATGACGACGCACCATGCCGACATGATCCCTCATCAGAACCATTTGAAGACACGGCCTAGGGGAGCAGCGGTAGGCGCCGCCTGCGCCTTGCTCGCCATCGTCGGCGCCACAGGCACCAGCGCCGCGCCCCTGTCCCCAACTGCCGGCGTGTCGACCGTCACGGTCGACAGTGCAGAGGTCCGCATCAAGGACTTCAAGTTCGCCCCTGCTGAGCTCAAGGTCAGCGCCGGCGCAAAGATCACCGTGACGAACGAGGACTCGGCTCCGCACACCTTGACAGCCACCGATGCCTATGCCTTCGACACCGGCACGATCGAAGCAGGCAAGTCCGCCACCTTCACCGCACCGTCCGAGCCCGGCAGCTACCCCTTCTTCTGCTCCTTCCACCCGCAGATGAAGGGGACGCTCATCGTCAGCTGACGATCTACGTCGGCACCGAGCCTGGCCCAGCACGCCGACTGGTGTGCCGGGCCTGTGCCTTCAAGGCCCCTCCCGGAGCCCGCAGCCCGTCAGGGGCGTTCCGTCATCCGCCGCCGCAGACTGTCGTAGACGGGCTCGCTCTCCAGCCGGTCCGCGGTCAGTGTCGCGGCGAAGCAGGCAATCATCAGCGGAACCAGGAGCGCGGTGGCGCCGGTCATCTCCACGACCAGTACGACGCCCGTGACCGGCGCCCGTACGACACCGGCGAACAAGGCGGCCATCCCAACGACGGCGAACGCGCCCGGGCCGGCCGAATGCTCCGGCAGCAGCGGCCCCGCGGCCGCGTGCGTGAGGGTGCCCCACAGGGCGCCCAGCGCCAGCAGCGGAGCGAAGAGACCGCCGGGGGTCGCTGCCGCGTAGCTGAGCGGCCCCGCCACGAAGCGGACGGCGAGATAGGCCGCCAACACCGCTACGGCGGGGCTGTCTCCTGCCACCAGTTGCTCGCTCAACTGGTCCCCGCCCCCTGCCAGCAGCGGGTCCCACGCCATCAGCAGGCCGACCACTGCCCCGATGCCGGCTGCCCGGACCACGAGCGGCACCCGCGTGAGCCCGTCACACACCGCCAGCGTCCCTACGACGAGAGCGCTGTAGGCCGCTCCCACTGCTCCGGCCGCGGCGCCGAACAGCAGGAAGACGGGCAGCATCCACACCGGCGGGACCGGCATGCCGGGCACCGGGAAGACCGGCGCGTCGCCCACCATCAACCGGGAGCTCGCCACCGCCGTGGCCGTGCCGATGAGAGTGAGCAGCACCAGGCGTGGCCGGACCGTACGGGTCACTTCCTCGCAGACGAACAGCAGCCCGCCGAGCGGGGCGGTGAACGCCGCGGCCAGGCCCGCACCGCTGAGCGCGGTGTGCAGCAGCCGGGTGTCCTCGCTGCCCAGCCGGGTACGGCGGCCCGCCTCGGACCCGATCGCGGCCCCCATGTGCACCAGCGGGCCCTCGCGTCCGAGCAGCAGGCCCGAGCCGATGGCGATGAGTCCGCCGACGAACTTCGCCGGCACCAGCCACAGCGATCGGGGTCCGGGTCCGGCCTCGTCCCGCCACACGGCTTCCACGTGCTGAATCCCGCTGCCCGCCGCATATGGAACCCGCTGGGCGATCGCGCACGCCACCGCCGCGCCCACCGCCGCGAGCGCGATCGGGATCAGCCAGCCCGGGCCGCCGAGCCCCGCGGCGCTCTCCAGCACCGAGCCGCGCAGCCTGTCGGCGCGTTCCAGGCACCACCGGAACGCCCCGGCGACCAGCCCCACCAGGCAGGCGGCCGGCACCGCGATGAGGTAGGGGCGGTACCCGTCCCCAACCCGGCGGGCCGTCGTCGCCGGCCCCGGACGACCGGGGCGGGACCGATCACCGGGCATGCAGCCTCCTCACCGAGCCGTTCTGGGCGTCGTCCGAGCCTGGACCCGCGGGCCGGTCATCACGGCGAAGCTCGCCGAGTCCGCACCTCGAGGCGCCCGACCGGACGAAGGCGACGGCGAGTGCGTCAGGCGGTGAAGAAGTTGAGGATTGTTCACTTTCCATTGACAGGGCGGGTGGGGGAACCCGAAAGTGCCGTGAGCAACCCGTCCGGCAGCGCCCCCGTGGCGCTGTTGGGGCATCCATGCCTCCCTCGACCGAAGCGAGTCCGCATGACAGCGCCCGTACCCGAGTTCCCGGCCGGCTTCCTCTGGGGAGTCTCCGCCTCCGCCTTCCAGATCGAGGGCTCGCTGACGGCCGACGGCCGGGGCCCCTCCATCTGGGACGCCTTCACCAGGAAGCCGGGACGCATCAAGGACGGGTCGCACGCCGATCTGGCCACCGACCACTACCGGCGCTACCGCGAAGACGTGGCGCTGATGGCCGAACTCGGCGTCGGCGCCTACCGGTTCTCGGTCTCCTGGTCCCGCGTGCTGCCCGACGGCCACGGCCGCCTCAACGCCAAGGGGCTGGACTTCTACGACCGGCTCGTCGACGAGCTGTGCGCCTCGGGGATCGCCCCGGTGCCCACGCTCTTCCACTGGGACACCCCGTTGGCCCTGGAGGAGCAGGGCGGCTGGCTCAGCCGCGACACCGCCGAGCGGTTCGCGGAGTACGCCTCGGTGGTCGCACAGCGCCTCGCCGACCGCGTACCCATGTGGATCACGATCAACGAACCCGCCGAGGTGACCCTCCTCGGCTACGGCCTCGGCGAGCACGCCCCCGGCAGGCGTCTCGTCTTCGACGCCCTGCCCGTGGCCCACCACCAGCTTCTGGCCCACGGCCTGGGCGTGCAGGCCCTGCGCGCCGCGGGCGCGCGCCACATCGGCATCGCCGCCTCGCACAGTCCCGTCTGGACGGCCGGGGACAGCGACGCCGACCGGGCCGCCGCCGAGTTGTACGACACGCTGACGAACCGCCTCTTCGCCGACCCCATCCTGACCGGCGCCTACCCGGACGAGGGACTGGCCTCTATGCTCCCCGGCCCGGTGGCGGAGGACCTCATGACGATCTCGGCCCCGCTGGACTGGTACGGGATCAACTACTACAACCCGATGCTCGTCGGCGCCCCGCAGCCGGCCACCGCCTCCGACTTCGGCGGCATCGAGATACCGTCGGACCTCCCCTTCGCCATCCAGCAGATCGAGGGGCGCGAACTCACCGACTTCGGCTGGCCGGTGGTCCCGGACGGACTGCGCGAGCTCCTCGCCACCATGCGCGAGCGCTACGGCGACCGGCTGCCGCCCCTGTACATCACCGAGAACGGCTGCTCGTACGGTGACGGGCCGGACCCGGTCGCGGGACGGATCGACGACGCGCGCCGGATCGCGTACCACGACGGCCACGTGCGCGCCCTGCACCGGGCGATGGCGGAGGGGGCCGATGTCCGCGGCTACTTCATCTGGTCGATCCTCGACAACTTCGAGTGGGCGGAGGGGTACCGGCAGCGGTTCGGGCTCGTCCACGTCGACTACGAGACGCTGGAGCGGACGCCCAAGGAGTCGTACGCCTGGTACCGCGACCTGATCAAGAGCGGCAGATGACCGCCGAGGGCACGGCGGCCGAGGGCACTGCGGCCGAAGGCACGGCGGCCGCGAAGGCTCCGGCCCCGGCCGACGGGCGGTGGGTGGGCGCGCTGGCCCTCGCCAACCTCGGCGTCTGGGTGGGCTGGTTCGGCCCGCTGCAACTGCTCCTGGCGCGCCAGGCCGAACAGCTCACCCCCGACCACAAGACGTCCACCCTCGCCCTGGTCACGGGAGTGGGGGCCGCCGTGTCGATGGTCGCCAACCCCGTCTTCGGGGCGCTTTCCGACCGGACCACGGCATCGGTGGGCCGCCGTATCCCCTGGGTGATCGCCGGGGTCGCGGGTGGGGCCGCCGGGCTGGTCGTCCTCTCCCTGGCGCAGAGCGTCACGACGGTCATCGCGGGCTGGTGCCTGGTCCAGCTCGCCCTCAACGCGGCGTTCGCCGCCCTCACCGCGGCCGTCCCCGACCAGGTGCCGCCCCGGCGGCGCGGTCTGGTCGGCGGCTGGCTGGGCGTTTCCCAGGTCGGCGGCATCCTCACGGGTACGGCGCTGGCGACGGTCGCGGGCGGGGTGAGCGCCGGGTACCTCGTCTGTGCGGTCTTCTCGGTACTCGCGGCCGTTCCGTACGTACTGATGCGGCGCGACACTCCGCTCTCCCCCGCACATCGGCCGGCCTTCCGATGGCGGACGTTCCTCACCGGCTTCTGGATCGACCCGCGCCGCCATCCGGATTTCGCGTGGGCCTGGCTCACCCGCTTCCTGATGAACCTGTCGTACTCCATCAGCACGATGTACCTGCTCTACTACCTGACCGACGCCGTGCGCTACGAAGGCGACGCGGACACCGGCGTACTGATCCTCACGGCGCTCAACGCGCTCACCCTGCTCTCCACGGTGGTGATCAGCGGCATCCGGTCGGACCTCACCGGCCGCCGGAAGCCCTACGTCATCTGGTCCGGGCTGGTCATCTCCGCGGCAACCCTGCAGCTCGCCGTCTGGCAGACCTGGACCGGTGCGGTCGTCGCCTCGCTCGTCCTCGGCCTCGGCTTCGGCGTGTACACGTCCGTGGACTTCGCCCTGCTCACGGACGTGCTGCCGACCGCGGAGGACCGGGGCAGGGACCTGGGCGTCATCAACATCGCCAACGCACTGCCCCAGGTGCTGGCCCCGGTGATCGCAGCCCCGGTCGTCACCCACTTCGGCGGGTACACGGCCTTGTACGCGTTCGCGGGCGCTCTGGCCCTGGCGGGGTCGGTACTGGTCCGCCGGATCCGCTCGGTTCCGTAAGGCCGCGGTTCCGCAAGGCCGCGCCGCACCGGCCTGCCGGGACACCGCATGGGCGAGAGTGGGGATCATGGTGCATGTACTGGGCAGCAGGGTTCTGCTGCGTCCCACGAATCCCGAGCTCTCACGCGCCTTCTACGGCGAAACCCTGGGGCTCGCCGTCTACCGCGAATTCGGCACCGGCCCCGAGCACGGCACCGTCTACTTCCTCGGCGGCGGATTCCTGGAGGTGTCGGGGCGCGCCGAGGCGCCGCCGGCGCCAGGGCTGCGGCTCTGGCTCCAAGTCGCGGACGTGCAGGCCTCGTACGAGGAACTGCTCAGTCGGGACGCCGAGGTGCTGCGGCCTCCGCGGCTCGAGCCCTGGGGCCTGATCGAGATGTGGATCGCCGACCCGGACGGTGTGCGGATCGCCGTCGTGGAGGTACCGGCGGATCACCCGCTGCGCTTTCGCCCCTGATCGAGGCGCCGCCCCCGCGTGTGGTGGGCCCGAGTGCGTGAGGCAGGATGGCAGCCCGTTCCGGATGCGCACATTCGTCCGAACGGGGCTTCTCGCACGCCAAACTGACAGGTGAAAAGGTGACGACACACCCCATACGACGGCCGGCAGCGCCCGCCGCGACTCCCCCGGGCCGGCGCGGCGGAACGGGGGCCGTCCGTTGATCCGGGACCTCGTGCTGCACGACTGGCTGGTGGCCGGTGTCGCGTTGGCGGCGGGCGCCGTGGCCGGGCTGCTGCTGCGCGGCCTCCTGCGGTGGCTGGGCCGGCACGCCGAACGGACCCGCTGGCGGGGCGACGACGTCATCGTCGACGCGCTGCGCACCATCGTGCCCTGGGCCGCCCTCATCGCCGGCGCCGCGGTGGCCGCCACGACCCTGCCCCTCACCGGACGGGTCTCGGGGTTCGTGAACCAGTCCCTGACCGCGCTGCTCGTCCTCATCGCCACGCTCAGCGCGGCGCGGGTCGTCGCGGGCCTCGTCCAGTCCGTGGCCGGCGCGCGCACGGGGGTGGCCGGGTCGGCGACGATCTTCGTCAACATCACGCGGATCGTGGTCCTGGTGATGGGCGTTCTCGTAGCCCTCGAGACCCTGGGCGTGTCCATCGCGCCGCTGGTCACCGCCCTCGGAGTGGGTGGTCTGGCCGTTGCCCTGGCGCTCCAGGACACTCTCGCCAATCTCTTCGCGGGGGTGCACATCCTGGCCTCGAAGACCGTGCAGCCAGGTGACTACATCCGGCTCAGCAGTGGCGAGGAGGGGTACGTCGTCGACATCAACTGGCGCAACACCGTGGTGCGGAACCTGTCGAAGAACCTGGTGATCATCCCGAACGGGCGGCTCGCGCGGACGAACATGACCAACTTCACGCAGCCGGAACAGCAGTTGTCGATCCTGGTCCAGGCGGGAGTGGGCTACGAGAGCGATCTGGAGCACGTCGAGCGGGTGACCCTCGACGTGGTCCGCAGCGTGATGGCCGACGTGAGCGGCGCGGTCCCCGATCACGAAGGGGCCGTCCGCTTCCACACGTTCGCGGACTCCCGGATCGACTTCACGGTGATCCTGGGCGTCGGCGAGTTCAGCGACCAGTACCGGATCAAGCACGAGTTCATCAAACGCCTGCACCGGCGGTACCGGGCGGAGGGCATCTCGATCCCCGCACCGACGCGGACGGTCGCACTCGAACCGAACATGCTCCAGATACCGCCGTCCTCGCCGGTCCCGCACCAGCGCGAGGCATCGCCGTCGCTGCTCACGGACAGCGGCCGATAGCCCGCCGGAACGGCCATGGCCCCACGCACAGCCAATCCCCACGGGAGCGTGTCGCGGGGTTCACCCGGTCGGGCCAGGCGAAGGCCGCCGGCTGCTGCGGATGGCCCATCACCGGGACACCCGACACGCCACGCATCGGATGAATGTCTAACGTCGGTGTCACGCAGCGGTTCGCGAAACCCGTGGAGGTGTCATGTCCCGTCGAGGCCGCTGGCTGGCCGGCGCCTGCACGAGCACGGTCGCTGCCGGTCTGCTCTTCATCGGCGGGGCCCCCGCCCCGCCCGTGTACAAGGGTTCCGCCGGCAGCGGCGGCAACACCGGCAGCGACGTCGCGGTGGGCGCCTACCTCCACTACGGCTCGCCCGGCGTCGAGAGGATGCGGGAGTTCTCGCGCTGGCTCGGGCGTACCGAGCTGCGCGCCGGCCACACCTACCTCCCCGGCGACACCTGGTCGAACATCGAGGGGGCACCCGATTCCCTGCGCAGCTGGGCGCAGTGGCGCAGGGCGAAGGCCGATCGGCTGTTCGTCCTGAACGTGCCCATGCTGGAGCGCAACGAGGCCAACGTCCCGGACGGGGAGGCCGCCGAGCTGCTGCGCGCCGGCGCGCGGGGTGCGTACGACCACCACTTCCGGCGGCTGGCCGAACGTCTGGTCGCGCTCGGGGTGCCGGACACGGTGGTCGTGCTCGGCTGGGAGATGAACGGCTTCAACTACACCCACCGCTGCCGGCCCGACCCCGAGAGCTGGAAGAAGTACTGGCGCCGCATCGTGGCTGCCATGCGTTCTGTGGAGAGGCAGCGGTTCCGCTTCGACTTCGCCCCCAACCGCGGCGGTGACGCGATCGCCTGGACCCGGTGCTATCCCGGCGACGACGTGGTCGACATCATCGGCATGGACACGTACGACCAGCCGCCCGGCGACACCTTCGACGAGCAGATCACCCAGCCCTACGGACTCCAACAGCAGGCCGACTTCGCCAAGGCGCACGGCAAGCGCATCTCGTATCCCGAATGGGGGCTGTTCCGCAACGGGGACAACCCCGAGTACATGCGGCGCATGCTGCAATGGATCTCCGATCACAAGCCGCTGTACCACAGCATCACCGACTACTGCCCGCACGGCGTGTGGCAGTGCGACCAGAACCCGCGGTCCGCGCAGGTGTTCCGGGAGTTCCCGTCCACGAACCACGGCAGCGGTCGTCGCCCCCGTCTCGCCGACCAGCCCGTCGCACCAGCGCCCGCGGCTATCCGGCCCCCAGCGCGGCAAGCCGCTGTTCGAACGGCACCACCTCGATGCCGTGCTTCGCACCCACCGAGGTGATCGCCCCTGTCCGCGAACGGGGTGCGAGCGCTGCGGCAGTATCGAGGTCCGGGGCGGCGTGCCGGGCGAGGGGCGCCATGAAGCGCGCCAGCTCCGCACCCGCACGGGCGATCCGCTGCGCCGGCCCCTCATCGCCCCAGTCCTCCGAAGCCATGAACACGGCGGTCGGCAGGACGAGCGCACGCAGATGGCTGAACATCGGGCGCATGGCGTGTTCGGTGACCAGTGAGTGCCGGGCCGTGCCGCCGGTCGCGCCGAGGAGCACCGGCTTGCCCGTGAGTGCGTCCTTGTCGATGACGTCGAAGAACGACTTGAACAGGCCGCTGTACGACGCCGCGAACACCGGCGTCACAGCGATCAGGCCGTCCGCGGCCGCCACCGCGTCGAGCGCGGCGGCCAGCCTGGCCGGCGGGAATCCGGTGACGAGGTGCTGGGCGATCTCCGTCGCCAGGTCCCTCAGTTCGATCACTTCCGGCTCGGCGTCCACGTGGGCGAGGGTCGCGGCCGTGAGCCGGTCGGCGAGAAGGCGGGTCGAGGAGGGGGAGCTCAGGCCCGCCGATACGACGACGATCTTCATGCCCGCGCCTCCTCCTTCGCCGCCACACGGGCCGAGTGCGTCGGCGCGTCCGGCACACCGGCCGGGCGCAGGCTCGCGAACTCCTTGCGCAGCACCGGTACGACCTCCTCGCCGAGCAGGTCGAGCTGCTCCAGGACGGTCTTCAGGGGGAGGCCCGCGTGGTCCATCAGGAACAGCTGGCGCTGGTAGTCCCCGGCGTAGTCGCGGAAGGACAGGGTCCGCTCGATGACCTCCTGCGGCGAGCCGACGGTCAGCGGCGTCTGGGAGGTGAACTCCTCCAGGGAAGGGCCGTGGCCGTAGACCGGGGCGTTGTCGAAGTACGGGCGGAACTCGCGCACCGCGTCCTGCGAGTTCTTGCGCATGAACACCTGGCCGCCGAGCCCGACGATGGCCTGCTCGGGGGTGCCGTGCCCGTAGTGGGCGTAGCGCTCCCGGTACAGGTTGACCATCTGCTCGGTGTGTGAGGCGGGCCAGAAGATGTTGTTGTGGAAGAAACCGTCGCCGTAGTACGCGGCCTGCTCGGCGATCTCCGGCGAGCGGATGGAGCCGTGCCACACGAACGGCGCGACGCCGTCCAACGGACGAGGGGTGGAGGTGAAGGACTGCAGCGGCGTGCGGAACTTGCCCTTCCAGCTGACGACGTCCTCGTCCCACAGGCGGCGCAGCAGCGCGTAGTTCTCGATGGCGAGGTCGATGCCGTCGCGGATGTCCTTGCCGAACCAGGGGTAGACCGGGCCGGTGTTGCCGCGACCCATCATCAGGTCGACGCGGCCGTCCGCGAGGTGCTGGAGCATCGCGAAGTCCTCGGCGATCTTCACCGGGTCGTTCGTCGTGATCAGTGTCGTCGACGTGGACAGGATCAGGTTCTCGGTGCGCGCGGCGATGTAGCCGAGCATCGTCGTCGGGGAGGAGGGCACGAACGGCGGGTTGTGGTGCTCCCCGGTGGCGAAGACGTCGAGGCCGACCTCCTCGGCCTTCTGCGCGATGGCGAGCATCGCCTTGATGCGCTCGTGCTCGCCGGGCGCGCGTCCGGTCGTCGGATCGGGTGTGACGTCACCGACGGTGAAGATCCCGAACTGCATGGCTCCCCTTCCCAGGGTTGTTTAGAGTTCAACCATACTCGCAAACGGATGGGCCGGACGAGGTATTCCCATGGAGGGAGCCCCCGGCCCCAGGAGGCCGGGAAGGAACTCAGCACGTCGGCAACGGCCCGCGGATCCTCCGGCTGCGGACAGTGACCGCCCGCAGGCGGTCCGGCGAGTTCGCCGTCCGCGCGATCTCCGAGGGCCTGCGGGAGGAGTCACCGAACGGCAGTCGACGTCAACGAGATCGTCGTCCGTCCCGCCGCGAGTGCCCAGTGACCCGCCGCTCCTCCGCGAAAGGTGATGACATGCCCCGCGCGTCCTACGCCATCGGCGCCGGCGACGGCAACGGCAACGGCCTGGCCCGCAGACTGCAGGCCTTGGAGGACAAGGAAGCGCTGCGCGCACTCCTGATCCGCGGATGGCGGGCGCTGGACCACAAGGACTCGCGGGCTTGGTCCCGCTGCTGGGCCGATGACTCGGTGCTGGAGTTCGGGCCGTGGGGGACGATCCGCGGCAGGGAGGCTGCGCACACCGCCCGTACAGCAGAACCACGTTGCCCGCTGTCGAGCCCCGTGAGAGCATCATGGTTCTTTTGGGCAATCGGCCAAGATCTGCGAATGGCAGGTACCGTTTGATGCGCACAACAGAGCTGCCAGAAGCCTGCATCGAGGATGCGAGCAACACCTTGGTTGCGCCTTCGATGCTGCAAGACAGCGACTTGATCAGGGACTTCTTCGGCTCGGTAATCACGCCAGAGGACCTTGCCTCCGGTTCGCCCGACCTCGCGCAGAAGACCGTCTACCTGTGTGGCGATATCTCCGAGATCAGTAGCAGCCAACTGCACGCGGCTGCCCGGGTATTCGTCATCCGGGAGCTGTCACACGGCTACCACGAGGACGTCGACGGACCTTGGACCCTCGTCGACCTCGGCCGAGTTCCCCTCCGCGTACACGGCGTCGGCGTGTACTACCGCCGCTTCTTCGGACTCGACGCCGATCACTTCGGACGGATCCGTGCCGAGCACGCGTTCCAGTCGCTGACGGAGTCCACCAAGCCTGGAACAGCCCATCGCAGCGGAATCTATCTGACGCCCGTCACACGGAACGGCGACGAACTGCATTTCCGCCTGCTCCGGTGCTCCACCAATCTCTCGGGGCCGACCGAGAGCTTTCGCCCGACCGACACGCACATCGTCGAGGCTCTGAACCGCGAGGCCGCCACCGTCTTCCGAAACCGGGCACCACTCAATCACGTACTCGCTCAGATCTACCACAACACCCTTGCCACGGCCGAGCGCAAGCAGTCAAAGGCCAAGATCTCGGCCCATGCCGACAAGACCAAGGACATGCCCGTCAACGGCATCCTGGCCTTCTGCACCTTCTATGACGGGCTCGACGAGCTGCAGCCCCTGGCCGAAGACCCCTTCGACTATGGCGTGAAGGGTGCCAGCGGGCTGACCAAACTCCATTTCCGCCTCAAGGAGTCCACCGAAAAACACGACGGTGCCGCACTCCCGCCGCAGTTCACCGTGACTCTCTACCCCGGCTCCGTGTTCTTCATGCCACTGTCCACCAACCGTCTGTATACACACGAAATCCGCCCCTCATCGTTGGACGCCGAGTTGCTCCCGACCCGATTGGGGTACGTGGTGCGCTGTTCGAGCGCCGAAGCCGTTCACCAGAACGGCAGTACGTTCCTCAAAGGAGTGGCCGGAGATCTGACGAAACTGGAACCACCCACACCGGACGGAATGAACGAGCTGCGCAAACTGTACGCCGAGGAGAACAGGACCTCATCCTTCATTGACTACGGCGACGAATTCCTCTTCAGCATGAACACGGGAGACTACATTGCCCCCGAGTCTAGGATCGTGGATGAGATCCTCTCGTGCGATTTGCCAACCGATGAGAATCTCTTTGCGGAGCTGTCCGCGTCGGTTCGCTGGGAAGACACAGGAAAAGGCCGGCGAGGCGCCACGATCACCAAGATAGACGAGGCTGGCCGTGTGCCTCTCGTGCGCACTACCACTCGATACGGCAGCCCGACGCAGCCTTTCCGGGCGGTGCACGAACGGCTGGCGCAACTGGTTCAAGAACGTGCGGCGCTCCCGGTCGGCTTCAACAACGCTCTCATGGAGACCTACACGAACGCGTACGCAACCATGGGCAGCCATTCCGACCAAGCCCTCGATCTGGCCGACGAGTCGTTCATCGCCGTCTTCTCCTGTTACCAAGATCCCGAAGCGGGCCCGCCGAGGAAGCTGATATTCGAATCGAAGGGGTCCAATGGCGAGAGGTTCGAAATTCCCCTCGCCCACAACAGTGTCGTCGCGTTCTCAGTCGACTCGAATCGGAGACTCAGGCACAAAATCGTATTGGACACGTCCGTCCGAGCCGCGGACAACCAATGGCTGGGCGTAACATTTCGAACGTCAAAGACTTTCGTTCGGTTTCGCGACGGACATGCATATCTCCCGCAAGGGGCACGCCTCATGGCGGCCGACGATGAGCAGAGCCGCGAATTTTACCAACTACGGCGCCGCGAGAACAAAGAAACGGACTTCACCTACCCCCTGCTGACGTACACCATCAGCGAGAGCGATCTGATGCTGCCCCTCTGACCCGTCCCGCGTCGCCATTGAGGCACGCGATCTTGGTGCAACCACGGCGGGTTCTGGAACCGCTGTTAGCCTGCTGTCCATGATCAAGGGCAGCCTGGCGGTCCGAATAGGCCGCATCGCGGGGGACAGCAGGCCGGAGCGCGTGCTGATCGCCGCCAGTTTCGTCAACCGGGTCGGCAACGGTCTGTTCAACGCGGCGTCGGCGCTCTACTTCACCTTGGTCGTGGGCCTGCCCGCGGTGCAGGTCGGCGCCGCGCTCACCATCGCCGGAGTGATCGGCTTGTCCGCGGGGATACCCGGAGGGCATCTCGCCGACCGGCGCGGGGCGCGCACGGTCATGATGTCGGCCCTCGCGGTCCAGGCGATGTCGATGGCGGCCCTCGTCCTCGTCGAGAGCTGGGCCGCGCTCACGATCATCGCGACGGTCGACCAGATCGCCGCGGCGGCCGGCGGGGCGGCCTGGGGCGCTCTGGTGGTCCGGGTCGGGGGTGATCGCCCGGCCCTGTTCCGGGCGAGGTTGCGCACCTTCGTCAATCTGGGCGTCATTCTCGGAACGGTGGGTGCCGGGCTGGCGCTGGCCGCGGACACCCGTGCCGCCTATGTCGCGCTGATCCTCGGCAACGCGGCGAGCTTCGCCCTGTGCGCGGTTCTTCTGCTCCTGCTGCCCCGCTATCCGGTGCTGGCGGCACCGCCGCAGCAGCATCGCCGGCTCGCTTTCACGGACCGTCCGTTCCTGACGTTCACCGCCCTCTACGGGGCCATGGGACTGCAATACCCGGTGGTCTCCCTACTCCTGCCGATCTGGATCTCCGAACACACCGAAGCGCCGCGCTGGACGGTGGCCGCGCTGTTCGCCGTCAATGCCGCCTTCTGCGTGCTGATGCAGACCAGGATCGGGTCCCGTATCGAAACCCCGCACGACGGCGGCAGGGCGTTTCGCACCGCGGGGCTGCTCTTCCTCGTCAGCTGCCCGATGATGGCCCTTGCGGCGTACACCCCGGTCTGGGCGGCAGCGGGACTGGTCCTGGCGGCGATCTTCGTCCATAGCCTGGGAGAGGTCTGGGAATCCTCGGCGGGCTTCGCCCTGGGCTTCGGCCTTGCCCCCGACCATGCCCAGGGTCAGTACCAGGGTCTCCTCGGCCTCGGTTTCAGCGCGGGCCAGGCCCTCGCCCCCGCGATCCTCACCACGGTGGTGCTCGGCCTCGGCACGGCGGGCTGGCTGCTACTGGCGGTGTTCTTCGCGGCGCTCGGCGCTGCCGGCCCACCTCTCGCCCGCTGGGGCGTGCGGACCCGGCCGCAGCCGGGCGTTGCTGTGGAAGTAGCGGGATGACCTGGGAGTAGGTGTCAGGATTCCATGGGTGGTGGTCAGGCCGCCCTGCCGTAGCCGTCCGCGTCGGGGCCGTCGCCGCGCCGCGGACTGGAGTCGACGGCGCCGGGGCCTTGGGGGACCGCGCCGGCCCGCAACCGTGAGGGTCCCGGCCGGACCCGTACCCCAGCAGCAGCCTCAGCACCACCACCGGAACGATCCCCTTCCGCATCAGCGCCACGGATCCTCCACAACACCGGCACAACCGCCGCGGCCGCGCCGACCGAGGCACGCCGCCCGCCGCCCGAAGCAGCCAGGACGACTCCGCCGGGACCGCGCCCACCAGCGCGCGGTGTCTGCCACCGCCGCTCCCCAGGGCGAGCCGACGGGCGCGCGCCCGGACTCGCCGTCGGCCGCGCACATTTCGGACGAGAGGGACGGTCGCCCGCCCCGCCATCTCAAAAATGACCTTGGCTACTTCTGAGTCACCTCCACCATCGGGTACGGTCCGGAACCACTTAGTCCGCTTCTGCGGCTCCCAACCTGCCCGAGGACCCCATGTCTGCCCGTGACCTCCCCGCCCGCCATGCCCATCGGGGGCACCGCCCCGCGTGCGCGAGCACCTCCCGGTCAGCCCCGGACCGGCCCTCCCCAACACCCTGCAAGGGAGCTCTGGTCCCTTGAGGTTCCGGATCAAACGCTCGGGCGGCACACCCCCGTTCCCGCATCCGCAGACCCCGGCACCCGCTCCGGCCCCCACCCGGCGGCCCGTCGAGCCGGAGCCCGTCGAACCGGAGCCCGTCGAACCGCCTCTGTCCCCCCACGAGATAGCCCTCATCCGCGCCTCCGTCGCGGTGGTCGAGCCGCTCGCCGCAGACATGACGGTCTACTTCTACGCGATCCTCTTCGCCCGCTACCCCGAAGTACGGCCGATGTTCCCGCCGGGCCTGGATGCCCAGCGCGGCCGCCTGCTGCGCTCGCTGCTGCACATAGTCGACCTGGTCGACGACCCGGAGAACCTGGTGCGCTTCTGCGGCCACCTAGGCCGTGACCACCGCAAGTTCGGGGCGCTCCGCGCGCACTTCCCCGCCGTGGGCGAATGCCTCCTCGCCTCCCTGGCCCGCTATGCCGGTCCCGCCTGGACCGGGGAACTCTCCGCCACCTGGGCAAAGGCCTACGGCCTGGTCGCCGACGCCATGGCCGACGCCGCCGAGCAGGACGCCGAACTACGGCCCGCCGTATGGCCCGCCACCATCGTGCGCCTCGTACCGCGCGGGAACGGCATCGCCGAGATCACCGTCCGCCCCCACATGCCCTACGAGTACGCCGCCGGGCAGTTCGTCAGCGTGGAAACACCGTGGTACCCCAAACAATGGCGCTACTACTCCCCCGCCAACGCGCCCCGCGAGGACGGCAGCCTCACGTTCCACGTTCGCGCGGTGCCCGGCGGTTCCGTCAGCGGGGCATTGGTGCACCATTCCGCAGTGGGTGATGTTCTGCGACTCGGCGCTCCCATGGGAGACATGGTGCTGGACGCCGCAGTCTCCAGGGATCTGGTGTGCGTGGCCGGCGGCACCGGACTCGCCCCCATCCGCGCGATAGTCGAAGAGGTGGCCCGGCGGGATGGCAGGCACCAGGTGGAGCTCTTCTTCGGCGCCCGTACCGGCGCCGAACTGTACGGGGTCGACGACATGCTGCGCCTGGCACAGCGGCACCACTGGCTGACCATCAGGGGAGCGGTGTCCCACGAGTACATCCCCGGGATCCGAGGATCGCTACCGCAGGTCCTCGCCGAGTACGGGCCGTGGTACCAGCACGACGTGTTCCTCAGCGGTCCCGCCCCGATGGTCATCTCCGCGATGGACACGCTCACGCTCGGCGGCACGTCGCCCGACCGTATCCACCACGACCCGTTCGACACCCCCGTCCTGTCGACTCCCTGAGCTGCGGCAGCGGCAACCGACCCAACGGCGTGGCCGCCACTTCACCGCCGACGAGCTACGCACGCCGCACCCCCGGCCCGGTCCTCTGGGAACCCGGCCCGCCCGGTCCCGGATCTCGTACGACTACAGGCCAGCGCGGGCGAGCAGGTCCTCCGCTTGCTCTCGCGTGAGCCTTGGTGGCGCTGACCCGTGCGGAGGGCACGCGTGGGTGTTTCTCTGGAAGGACAGAACCCACTCGGCCCAGGGGTCGTCCGTCGCAAGGGTGGCCACGAGGCGCTCACGCAGAGCCGATGGGGTGTCCGGGCGGGCGGCGATCGTGTTGCGGACGAAGACGTCCAGGTCTGCGGCCAGTACGTCCCGCAGCTCCGCGGACAGGTGCGGATGGGCTGCCACGGCCCTGCGAACGCCGGATTCCGGATCGCGGGCCAGCTCCGGGGAAGGGTCGACATAGCGGACGGCGATGGCGCGGGTCTCCGGATCGGCAAGGAGAACGGGCAACAGGTCCGCCGGCGGTGAGTACGCCGAAGCGGCAGACCTCCGGACGTTCGGATCGGGGTCCGTAAGCAGAGCCCGGCGCACCGGCTCGGGTGCATCCCTCCAGTACTGGATGACGTTCGACCGCACACTCGGCTCGGCGTCGTCGGCCAGGACGGTCAGGAGCTCAGGGGGCAGATGCTCGTTCATCGCGAGGAACGCACGCACGGACGGATCCTGATCAACCGCCAGGCGCGCCAAAAGCCCCGGCGGTTCGTCCGCGACGCTCGCCGCGACCGCGGCCCGGACTGACGGTTCCGGATGCTCCGCCAAGCGGGCCCTGACCATCGCCGGCGGGTGCTGAAGCAATCGCCACACAAGGTCGGCGGGGAGATCCTCTTGGACAGCAAGGGCACTCAGTTCGTCATCCAGGGTCATGACCGCGGGCTAAAACGTCCTTCCCTTTGGCGGCGGTGTTGCTGTACGGGCCACCGGGCACTGCAGGGACGTCGGATTGAAGACAACCGGCTTGCCACCAAGGCCGGGTGGATGGTGAGTCCTGCCCCGGGCGCGGCGCTCGACGCCGCTGCTGGTGACTGCGGCGCCATCGAAGTCGAAGGCCTTCGCTACCGGATTCGCCTCACTCCTCGAGTACGGACGACGCCGGTCGATGACGCGGGCGGCCGGACGTCGAAGCGGCCGGTATTCACGCTCACAGCATGGGCCGACGCCGTATTGGCTTGCTGAGTCGCCGGTGGCAGATGAGCGCTGCAGCTATGCCGACGAAGGCGGGGGAAGCGCTCGGCCTTGCGTTCGTAGAGGCTCTGCAGGCGTCGGCAGCCGGCCAGCCAAGACGCTGTGCGTTCGGCTCGATGCCCTTACGGGCGATCCGATGACAGATGCCGCTCGAGCGGAACCATCGGCACGACCAGGCGGGCGTCCGCGTCAAACGACGACCTGGCCATAACGCGATCATCTCGCCGCGGCCGGCAGTTGCGGGACAGCCCTAACGCAGTCCTTCAGCCGACGTCAAGTAACGACTTTCCGGGACGCGACGAAGAGTCCCGCGACCTGAATAAATGATGAAGCACAGCAAAACCGGTTCCCCGATCAAGCGATATTTCCACGACGGACCGAAAATTTCGGCATCACAAGACAACGGGAACGCGGACCGCAATTCACAAGCTCCCACAAAGAGAGATGCGAGGATCACCATGTCTATTCGAATTCTCCTCAGCAAAACAACCATCGCCGCAGTCTCCGTGGTCGCCGCGGCCCTGGGCACCGCAGCGGCCGTCGCCACGTCCGTGTCCACCCCCATGAGTGCCAGATCCGGCCCCCTGGCCGACGATCCCTCGGGGGCCGCCGCGGAGAAGAGCACCGTGCGCGGCGGGCTCGGCAGCATCGATCTGGCCCTGCAGCCGAGCTACAGGTACCGCCTCTGACTGCGTCTGCCCGGGGAGGCCACCGCCGGTGTACCGCCCCTGGAAGACCGTGCCGACGCTGGGTGGCGGCGAAGGTCCGCCACCTCCGCCACCCGCCCATGATGTGCAGCTACGAGTGACTGGAAGACGAATCCATGACGATACCCATGCCCATGCCTATGCGCATGCCTATGCGCATGACGACGGCCCCGGCAGGCTCCGTACCGCCCGGTCCGAAAGGATTGCGGTGGCGTGGAAACAGGCCCATTTTCGAGCGCGACCGTCTGGGATTCCTGCTCTCTCAACGCCGACACGGCGATCTGGTCCGATTCAGCGACGACCTGTACCTGGCAAATTCACCGGCCCTGGCCGAGGAGATCCTCAAACACACCAACGGCACCTACACCACCACTCAGAACCTGCTGGGTGAGGCCGTCGAGGGCCGGGGTGAATCCGCGGAGATGATGCGGTGGATGCACGCGCGCAGTGTCGCGGGGCGCGGTCTCAACCGTAGCCGCGTACGTGCCACCGAAGAACGCATGGCGGCAACGGTCGCCCGGCACGCCGAGATCTGGCAGGCGGGGTCCGGGCTGATAATGGTCCCTGCCCTGGAGGAACTCACCGCGCAGCTCATCGCCGAGTTCTGCCTGGGACCGGAGACCGGTGAAGTCCCCGTCCTGGTGGCTCGCCTGCAGGATGCGCTCCTTCCTCCCGCCATCGCGCTCCCCTCCCGCTGGACGTCACCGCGCAGCCGAGAGCTGCACCGCACTCATGTCGCCCTGACTGCGGAAGTGTCCCGACTGGTCGACCGCCGCCGGCGTCGCCGGGAGGGCGACAGTCCGGCGGTGGTGGCGGATCTGCTCATCGCCGCACAGGACGAGGGCGCGCTCACCCCCGAGACCACGGTCCACATCCTGGTCTCCAACTTGTTCGCGGCCCACGAGACCACCGCCGCCGCCCTGGGATGGCTCTTCCTCCTCCTCGACCGGCACCAGGACGTGCGCCGGCGCCTCGAAGCCGAGATCGACCGCGAGCTGGGCAGCCGGTTGCCGACACCGGCAGACCTGCCGCGCCTTCCCTCCACCGAAGCGGTGGTGAAGGAGTCACTCCGGTTGTACCCACCACTGTGGTACCTCGAAAGAACGGTCGACCTGCCCACGGAACTCGCCGGCTACCCCCTGCGGCCTGGCCACCGAGTCGCGGTCAGCCCCTTCGTCATCCATCGGGATCCAGACCTCTACGACCGCCCGATGGAATTCCTCCCGAACCGCTGGATCCACCGTTCTCCGACGGCCTCACCGCCCAAATACGCGTACATGCCCTTCGGCGGCGGACCCCGGATATGCCTTGGCGCGCACCTCGCCATGGTCACCATGGCCATCACCACGGCAACCCTCGCCGGGCGCTACCACTTGCGTCAGACCCCCGGCACACGCACAGCGTTCTGCACGCGCACCATCCTTCAGCCACGCGGACTGACCATGGACATCCGGCCGAGGCGCTGAGCGAGGTTGCTCCGGTGCGCATGTTGCCGCTGATCCGGCCCGAGCCTCGCGGGCCCGGTGCGAGGCCGGATGCGGCACCGACGAGTGGTGGAACGCCTCTGCTCACAGGGATGCTTCGTAAGCCTCGCGCACGGTCGCGGGGATGCGTCCACGGTCGTTTACGAGATAGCCGTTCGAGCGCGCCCAAAGACGTATGGGTTCATCCTCCGTACGAGGATCAAGCCTACGGACCCTCCAGTCACCCGAAACCACTCCTTCCAACCGGTCCGCTACATCCTGGAAGAAGGCGAACAGCGAGGGGTAATCACCGTCCTGGGGGAAGGACCCTTCGCACCAAGACCCCACGGTGCCGGTGCGCGTGTTCAGGAAGTACCCGAAGAAGCCGTCGCATTCCGCCGAGATCGGCACCCACTCCCTGCGCCAGAGCGGGGATTCGAGGTCTCCGAGCGGCTCCGTCTCCTCCATCTCCTCCATGGCCATCTTGTGGAGGTATACGCGCTCGATATCGGTGAGCCCGAGCAGGAGTCCGCCGCCGGAGAGGATGCCCTGGCACCCCAGAGCCACCAGGCAGGACCGGACACCAGGTTGCCTGCCTGCGTCGACGTCGTTCACCTCAAGCCACCGCCGCAGCTCTCCCGGCAGGTTCACGCCCATACGCCGTTCGGCATCGCTGATGGCTGTCTGACCTACCGGACCGCCGAGAGTGGCGAAGATCCCAGGAGCATGCTGCTCAAGCCACGCTGTCACCCGACCCCACGCCCGGCTTACGTCACCTGTCTCGGGCATCGGCACTTCACTCACGGACGATCTCCTGCTCTGTCGGATTCAGACATTCTTGGCGGGGGCCGGCGGGATGGCTGCAGGGGCGGTCAGCCGCTTCCAGGGGCATGGGGACAGTTGAGCGGCTGGTGCCGGATCTGCTGTGTGTGAGCGACCGAAACAGCCCGGAAAACCGCACGCCGACAAGGGCTGCGCCTACGCCCATCTGTGCAGATGACCCCCTGCCCGCAACATCACACCCCGTATCGTCCGCCGAGGCATTGAGTCCTCCGATCGCCTGGGCCGGCGCCTCTGGGTCGTCGAACGGACCATGCCGTGGCTGAACGGGCCGGCGCCTGCACCGCCGCTACGAACAGCCCGCCGCGCTCGGCAGTGCGCTCAGCTGCTACCGGCGCCTCGCCTGCTGATGTGGGCGCGCAGCAGGTTCAACGCCAAGTGATGGCCGTAGAGACTCGCCTGTGCCATGGGTGTGCGACCGTTTGGAGCTACGAGCTCAGGGTCAGCGCCAAAGGCCAGCAGCACCGCCGTGGTGTGCACGGTCAGAGGCTCGCCGCTCTGCAGAGCACCATCGCCCTCGGTGTCGATCGCGTGTGTCAGCAACGTCATGTTGCCGAAGACCTCATCCGGATCGACACCTTCAGCCAGCAGCCGTGCCAAGGTCTCGACATCCTCTTGCTCCACCGCCTGATGGGCAGCCGTCCACTAGTCGCTCATCGGGACATTCAACTACCGGCACACCGCATCTACCAGCGGCTATCTACGTCTCTCCGCACCAATCGAGACGCCCTCCAAGCTTGTACCCGTGCGGGGGTGAGTCGGCCCGGTGCGGCTGGCGGTCGTCGCCGCCGCCGTTGGCGCCGGTCTTCGAGGACCACACCCACACCGGTGGCGCCTCGCCGTCCTTCGACAGGTGCTCGACCTCCGCCCGGTCAACATACCCTCGATGACGGGGAGTTCAACTTCGTGATCCAGCCGGGATGCCCGATGGGTCAGCCGCGGGTGGACCCGGTCCCATGCCCGCGTGACCGCCTTGCCGTAGTTCGCCGTGGCCGTGATCGTGGTGACCGCCGGTTCAGGCCAGGTCTCGGGCTTGGTGAAGCGGAACTCCGGCCCGTGCTCGATCCCCGCGGACCCGGCCCACCAGCTCGACGGGGAGGTCTTGCAGGACCCAGGCCACGAGTCGCCCGTCCGGGAACCGGGGCAGCGGCAGGCCGGCCCGCGTGGTTCTCAGTCTGCCGGTGTCGATGCGGCCCTGTTGAGACCGTCATGCATCGCGCCGTGCCCACGACGGTGTTCGGGCAGCAGTGTCAGCTCGACCGCCCAGTGCACGGCGCTGCGGGCACAGAGCACCGCGTCGGCCAACTCGAATAGTTCATCGCCCCGCACAGTCAGACACGCGGGTACAACTCGTCCCTGAAGCATGACGCCTACGCGAACGCACCCCCATATCAGCATCAGCCAGCAGACTCACCCTCACGGCCTTCGTCGTGGTCACGTGCACCTTGGTCGGAGCACATGATCAGACCGAGGCCGCCCCAGCGTCCTGCGAATGCCCAGGTGGGCTACCCAGTTCGAGACTCCGTTCGATGTCTGATGCTGAGGAGACTCAGTCGGGCAGCGACACGGTGAGATCCACCTCGATGAGCTGCCCAGAGAAGCCCAGTTGTGCGACGCCCAAGAGCGTGCTGGCGGTGGTGAACGCCGGACCCAGGGCAGAGTCGGTGAGCCGGCGCCATGCGACTCCCAGGGCGTCCCTGTCGTCGCTTCGCACGTAGACCACCGACCGCACCACATGGTGCGGCAGCGCACTCACCGCTGTCAGAGCAGCAAGCGCGTTCACGACAACCTGGTCGACTTGCATCTCCAAGGAACCGGAACCAACAAGGTCACCGTTCTGATCAAGCGGGCACTGTCCTGCCAGATAGGCGGTGCGGCCGGCCTCCACCACGGTGATGTGGTGATAGCCGGGCGTCTCATGCAACTGCTCAGGGTTGATACGGGTGATTTTCGAAGCCATGACCACGAGTCTGACCAGCATGCTGTCAGCACGCATCGCATTTTCCCCCACCAACGAACACTCTGAGGGTCACCCGATGCTGGACGGGATCGATTACTGGGAGGAGTTGCGCGAGCCGCAGCCGCGCGGGTCGGTGTCCAGCTCGGCGGGGCGGGGCGGGGCGGGGCAGGCGGTCGGGACCGCCCTGGTCCCGCGCCTGGTCCTCCGTCAGGTGGAATGCGGTCGCCCGCTGCCACAGGTCCCGCGCTGGAGCCGCGTCCGCCAGGTCGCGGTGCAGCAGTGCGAGGTTGGCGGGCGCGTGTTCGGCGATCTCGTTGAACGGTGCCAGGCAGGCGAGTACGACCGCCGACATGCCGTACCGGTCCTGCAGCAGCGGATCGGTGTCGGCCCGGAGCAGGCCGGGCGGCGGCGTGAACCCCGGGGTGCCGATCCCGGAGGGCGCCGCGGACAGCGCCGAGGCCGCCTCGAAGTCCACCAGCCGGACCCCGCCCGACGGGGTGACCATGAGGTTGCCCAGGCTGAGGTCGCCGAACCGGTAGCCGGCGGCGTGCAGTTGCCCGAGCGAGGCGTCCAGCTCGGCCAGCAGGCGCCGAATCGCCTCGTAGTACGCGGCGACGGACTCGGCCGTGCGGTCGGCGCGGGCCAGCGGCGTGGACCGGCTCAGCCAGGCCACCAGCGGCTGCCCGGCGATGTATTCGGTGACGAGGAAGTCGTGCTCCCACTCCGTGAAGTGGTCCAGCGGCTCCGGGCCCACGCCGGGAGCGGAGGTGTGCAGCGCGCGCAGCACGCGGTACTCGTGCCGCAGCCGCTGCTGCGCGTCGGTTCCGTCGAAGACCAGGCCGTTGTGGGCGCGGGCCTCCTTGATGAAGACGCTGCGGCCGGTCCGCCGGTCCCGGGCCTGGTAGGCGCCGCCGGCGTTGCTCAGGCGCACCGCGCGGGTCACCTCGTAGTCGCGGATCAGGATCGGGCCCGCGCGCGGCGGCTCCTCCTGCTCGACGAAGGGGTCCGCGATCCCCGCGGGCAAGTGGAAGGCGGGCAGCCGCAGGTCCACGACCTCGCGTCCGGAGCCGTCGCGGACCAGCCCCTCGCGGGTGCCGTCGGCCCGCAGCCGGCTGCGGGCACCGAAGGAGCCGTAGCGGTAGTGGACCGTCCGCGAGTCGCCGAAGCGCCGGTCGGTGAGGACGTACGGCCCTTCCTCCCCGTCGAGCGCGGCGCGCAGGCGTTCCAGCAGTCGGCGGGCGGTGGCCGTGTCCGGCGGGTAGACGGCGCAGAACTTGCCCGACTGGGCCCGGGCGGCGTGCTTGTGATGGAGGAACAGGAAGAAGAGCCGGGCGCTCAGGTGCTTGAACGGCACGCCTTCGGCGAAGCAGATCCCGGCGACCGTGTCGAGCACGTGCTGCGCCCGGTCCAGCCGCGCCGACACGTGGATCTTCCAGCCCTGGTCGGCGAGCCCGGTCCCGGGACTGCCCCAGACCGTCCAGATGCCCTGGTCGGCGCCGCGCAGGCCCTGAGGCACCTCGGTGGGAGCGAAGCGCGGCCCCGGGTCGGCCACGCTGGACAGCGGCAGGTAGTACTCCCGGTCCGCGAGCGCTTCGCCGAAGCCTTCGAGCACGGGATCTCCTCGCGGGGTGGTAGGGGGCGGCCACAACGGTCGTACCCGGCGCTGGGACCGGCAGGTGTGGAAACGGTTCGGCGGGCGGTGTGCGACCAAGCACCCACAGTCTGAGGATCATGCGTCCACCGACCTGTAGCCCGCTCGAGGCCGGGTCGTGGGGTCGTGGCGGGGCCTCGTTCGTCACAGAGGCGTCGGCCGTCGCGCCCGAGGAAGTCGTGGGGCCGGGGCCGTCCGGGGTCGAGCGGCTTCGAGTGGGTGCTGCGGCCGTTCACCATCTGCGCGGGGGCGGCTGGAGCAGGGCGTGTCGGGGCGGGCGAGGACGCCCTTGGACATGACCGCCGGACGGGATGCCCTCGAAAGGCACCTCAGCGGCGGTCCCGGGGGGTGTATCGCGTCGCGGCGCGGCCGGTGACGTCGTCACGCGAAGACGTGTGAACGAGGCGGGTGCCCCGTACCGTCGGGCGATGGGCCGTGGCTTGCTGTAACGGCTGTCGTGCCAGCCGGTTGGAGACCGGTCTTGTCCGTTGATGTCGCCCGAACAGGAGCATGTAGATGCGCCTCTACGCCCAGACTCGAGCACGTCGCTGCCGGCAGGTGCTCGCGGATCTCATCGCCGTCGTCCTGATCGCGGCCGCGGTGAGGTTCGCGCTGGCTGTCCACGAAGGGATCATGCTGCTGGCCGGGCCGGGGCGGAAGATGGAGGACGCGGGCGGCAGTCTTGCCTCCGGCCTCGGCGATGCGGGGGAGGCGGCCTCGAACGTGCCGCTGGTCGGGGGCATCCTGAAGAAGCCGCTGCAGTCCGCGGCCGAGGCCAGCAGCGGGCTCTCCGATGCCGGGCAGTCGATGCAGGACGTGGTGAGCCGCGTGGCCAACCTGACCGCATTCGCCCTGATCGTGACCTCGATTGCGTTCGTGCTGGCACTCTGGCTTCCCCCGCGCGTGCGCTGGATCCGGCGCAGCGCCCGGATCCACGGCCTTCTCGACACTCCCGGGGGCGCTGACCTGCTTGCCCTGCGTGCCCTGACCGGGCCGGTGGAGGACCTGTCCGCGGTTTCCGTTCCTCCGGGGGGTCTCGCCGATGCCTGGCGCCGGGGAGACGAGCAGGTCATCGGCGACCTGTCCCGGGTGGCGCTCAGGCGTGCGGGCCTGAGCCCGTGACGGCCGCCTCTGAGACACCGCCACCCGCACCCACAGGCACGACAGCGAGGATCCGCTTGTAGTCCCGCGGGAGCATGGTCTGCTCCACACCTCGATCGCGGTGCCGAGTCGCCGCCTGTTGTCGGCCGGCAGGCCCAGCTCCAGCAGGCCATGGTCAAGGTCGCCGGGATCGCCGAGCCTGCGGCTTCCACCGGGGCGCGGTACGCCGCAGTGGGCTTCCGAACGCCTAAGAGCTGTCCGGGCGATCACGGGAGGGGCAGTTGCCCGAGGTGCATTGGCGCGCCGACCATCACCGGATGGAAGAAGTTGAGGCTCTGACGCTGGTGCGGGTTGTGCAGACGTGTCCTGCCTACCCGTCCCAGTGGGATGCCTGGACTGCGGAGGGCCAGTACTTGTACCTCCGGTACCGGCACGGTGAAGGCTGCGTCGAGCGGCATGCTGGCCCTGACATCGACACACCGGACTCCTGGAATGACGGCCTCTCGGAGCTCCTGGTCGAATGGAACGACGGTACCGGCAGTGGAACCATCAGCCTTGAAGCCTTCCTCTCGGCCTCTGGCTTGGCGTTGGCTCCGGGCGCATCGGTGAACTGACGTCCTAGTGCTGTGACCGGGAAGGTTTGCCGGGTTGGGTGTTCAGGCCGCTGTGGGTAGTGGTCTGCCGCCCATCGGAGGCCTTTCTCGCTTCGGATGCGGGCACGTTCGCGTCGCTGGGCTGCCAGGACGTCCGGGTGGCGGGTGTGCTTGTTGCGCCAGCGCAGATAGGCGTGCAGGGCCCGGGCTGATCGCCCCGCGGCCCGGCTCGCACAGGCAAGGTGCAAGACTGGGCATCTGTTCGATGGAGGCGAGAGGCCTTCGGGTGTGGCGTTTGGGGGGACTGTGCGCAAGGTTGGATTGGTAGCCGCAGCTGCCGGTGTTGTACTGCTTGTGACGGGGTGCGCCGGTGAGGGCGGTGTGAAGGTGGAAGCGGCCACGGTCGCAAAGGAGATCGACGCGGCCGCGACCGCGGCCGGGTTTACCAAGGACCCGTCGATCGACACGGTGGGGCCCAAGGTCAAGGAGTGCAAGGTCGACTGGGTGGTGGACGACCCCGGTAAGTCCGCTGATCCGAAGAAGTCGTTCGCGGACACGATCGCTGGCCTGGTTGAGGCCGGCTGGACCGAGGGCAAGAGTGACCGGAAGGGCGACCTGGACGTGAGAATCGTGACCAAGGGTGACTGGGAGGTGCGGGGGGCAGCCGACCTGGGCGAGGGAATCAAGGCCGTGGTGTTCGCCGGCACCAATGCGTCCTCGGAGTGCGTCCCGCTCCTCATCGCCGACCTGGGGAACAGCAAGAAGTACTGACGGTCCGGGCCACCAGCCGCGTCTCACGCCCTTCCGCTGGGCGCGGGACGGGTCGGCTCCTCGGCGAACTTCCCGTACGCCTCAGATTCCACCGGTACGAGCCGGACCGTGGCCAGCCCCGGAACAGGCCCGGAGCCGTTTCACCGAACCCCAGCAGCGAAGTGGATCACTGTGCAGGTGCTGTGACCGGGAAGGTCTGCCGGGTTGGGTGATCAGGCCGCTGTCGGTAGCGGTCTGCCGGCCCAACGGAGGCCTTTCTCGCTTCGGATGCGGGCACGTTCGCGTCGCTGGGCTGCCAGGACGTCCGGGTGGCGGGTGTGCTTGTTGCGCCAGCGCAGATAGGCGTGCAGGGTCCTGGTCTGGACGGTGTGGTTGGGATGGTTCGAGTTGGCCAGGGTGAACTGCCGCAGCAGTTCGAAGTGGGCTTCGATGGGGTTGGCCCAGGACGCGTAGGTCGGTGCGAAACAGAGCTCGACCTTGTTCCGGGCCGCCCACCTGCGGATCTTCCAGTTCAGGTGGGCGGAGAGGTTGTCGATGATCACGTAGATCGGTCCGCCGTCCGGGCGGGCCGACCGGATGGACCGCAGGGCGGCCCAGGTGTGGTCGATGCCCTTGCGCCTGTGGTTGACGCCCCAAAGCTTGTCGTCGCCGACGGAGTAGCAGCCATCGAAGTAGGTGATCCCGTGGGTGCGCCGGTAGGTTGCCGGCAGCCGGTCCGCACCTTGCCCTGTTCGGCCCAGCAGGATCCCGCGGTCGGACGGATCCCCAAGGGCCCGAACTCGTCGAAGGCGAACGTGCGGTCCGGACGCTCGTTGACCGCGTACTCGATCCTGGCGAGCTTGGCGTCGAACGCCGGGTCCGGGGACTCCTTCCACGTCTTCGTGCGCTGGAAGGAGATGCGAGTTTGCGGACCGACCAGCGGGTGAAGGGCTTGCCCAGCGCGGTCGGGCGGGTGGTGGCCGTCTGGACGACGAAACCCTCGTCGTCACTATCCAGCAGGCGGGGACGGCCTCCCGCCCACCGAGGGTCCAGGCATGCGAGCCCGATCTCGTTGAAGCGATGGATCACATCGCGGACAGTGTCCTCGTCCGCCTGGACCAGCCGGGCGATCACCGGCTCGTCACATCCGAGCAGCACAACGAGCCGGCAAACCTTCCCGGTCACAGCACTAGGCACGTATCGAGTGGCGCCAGCTCGAACGTGTTTGATCGAGCACCGCGCGCAGCGAGCACGGTATGCCGACTTCGGCTCCGAGCCACACCCCCACGCGTAGCGGGGCGGCAGAGCGACCGCCGGTACTCAGCGGTGTCACCCCTGTGGTCGTCTACCACCCGTATGGACAAACTCAGCCTGCTTGCCCGTCAGACCGCGTTTGAGATCTGGCGAGCACCGTGTTGCCGGGGGTGTGGATCCACCCGCCCAGGGAGATGAGCAGGGCCCCTGATATCGTGCGCCGATGTCAACGATCAAGCAGTTCCAAGTGACCTTCGACTGCGCGGAACCTGCGCGCCTCGCCGCCTTCTGGTGTGAGGTGCTGGGGTACGTCGTACCGGCAGTCCCGGAGGGCTTTGGCACGTGGGAGGAGTACCACCACTCGCTGCCGCCTGAGGACGAGGTCTACTTCGCGTGCGCTGATCCCTCGGGTGTGGGCCCGCGCGTGCTCTTCCAGCGAGTTCCCGAAGGCAAGGTCGTCAAGAACCGGGTGCATCTTGATGTGCGGGTCGGCACAGGGCTCGTGGGTGACGAGCGCCTGGCCACACTCGAGGCCGAATGCGCACGGCTGATGGCGCTCGGCGCGAAACACGTGCTGACGCAGCGCGCCGATGGCGTCGACGAGTCGTGCATCACGATGCAGGACATCGAGGGCAACGAATTCTGCCTCGGCTGAATCTCCTCCGAGACCGCGAGGGGGGAGCCGTCTCCCGGGGACCTCTCACATCCCATATGCGGCGGGAGCCATCCCGTAAGAACGAGGTTGTGCAGTCGGGCGATGCCGAGCATCGCGTGTCGGGGACCCCGTCGCCCTTGAGACGGCAGTCGCGGAGGATCTTCCAGGTCTTCATGCGAGCGAAGACGTGCTCGACGCGGGCCCGGACCTGTTTGTGCGAGCGATCGTGCTCGCGCTTCCAGCCCTGCAACTCTTCGCCCGGGGTGCGGCGGTGGGGCATGAGGAGGCCGGTGCCTGGATTGCCGCCGTCGGCCATCGCGAGGGTCCAGCCCACGGCGGCCTTCGCGCCAGACTCCTCCCATGCCCGGCAGTCGTTGCGATTGCCGGGCAAAGGCTCACCGACCACAACGACCTGGTGGTTGGTGGAGTAGCGGTAGCTCTAATAGGTCATCGGTGACCCCAAGCACGTGAGTGCAAGGGCCACCAGGCGAGGTCGAGACCTGCCGCCCTTCGGGGACTCGATCCCTCTGGTC
>NZ_JBFBFP010000069.1:0-28318 GCF_040684275.1 Streptomyces sp. NPDC091371 | reverse complement strand
TGTCCCCCCACCACCCTCTCCCCTCCCCCCGGCACCCCGTACGGCGCTGCGCGCCGTCGCCTCAAACGCCGGCGGGGCTGGAATATCCAGCCCCGCCGGCGTTTGAGGACCGGGTCCGGGCAGCGCCCGGGGAACGGTGGAAGGGCGGGTAGGGGACCAGCCCCGCGCAGCGGTAACCACCGGCAGACGACGGCGGACCCCAGCCAAGAACCGGTACCCCGCCGGACGGAGTCCGGCGCAGCGGCGCGAAGCCGGGGAGGCGCCCCGGCGCCGAGCCGCGCGAGCGGCGCGTCAGGAAGGGGTGCGGCGGAACATGCGGGTTGCCGTGATCTCGCCGTGGATGGGCTCCGAGTCCGGGGACTGCTGGGGCAGGCCCGGGCGGAGGTGCTCCTCCACGCTGATGTACTTCAGGCCCGCGCGCAGGTCCGCGTCGTTGCGCAGCCGGATCACCAGCGGGAACTCCGCGAGCGCCGTGGTGTCGAACAGGCCCGTCGTGTACAGGAGCTGGACGCCGAGGGCGTCCGAGACGGCCCGCTGGAGCTCCAGCAGGTACGTGGCGTTCGCGCGGCCGATCGGGTTGTCGAGGAACAGCGTGCCCGCGTGCCGGTGCTTGTCGCGGCCGCGGTCGTTGCTGCGCAGCGCCGCCATCGTGCAGTAGAGGGCGATGGCGGCGGTCAGGAGCTGGCCGCCGGAGAAGACGTCGCCCATCTGGCCGACGGGGACGCGTTCGGCGCGCAGGACCGCGTCCGGCTTCAGGATCTCGACCGAGATGCCCTTGGGTTCGAGGGCCGCCTGGACGCCCCGCAGGAGAAGGGACATGCCGTCGCGGCGGCCTTCGCCGAAGGAGGCGGTGCTGTTCTTCTTCACGGCCGCGCGGGTGGCCTCGTCGATGACCTCGCCGAGTCGTTCCGTGAGCGTGGCCTGGTCCGGCTCCTCGAAGCGGATCCGGAGGAACTCCTGGCCCGACCACTCACCGAGCCCTTCCGGGAGCTGGGAGAGGCGCTGGGCGGAGCGGAGGGTGGCCAGGGCCGATTCCACGAGGCCGCGCAGGCGGTCCACGATGCTGTCGCGGTTGCGTTCCAGCTGGGCCAGCTCGTCGGTGAGGACGCGGAGCCGGGGCGCGAAGGCCGCGGCCCAGGCCGCCGCGTGCTCGGGCAGCGCGGAGGCGGGCAGCTCCCGGATCTGCTGGCGCGCGGGGGTGCGTACCTGCTCGTACCGGGTGGCGTTGGCGTGCCGGACCAGGATGTCGCTCGCCTCGCGCACAGCGGCCTCGGCGGCCGAGAGGTCGGCCGCGCAGCCGCGCAGGGAGCGGCGGGCCTCGGTGGCCGACTGGCGGGCCTCCTCCAGGGTGCCGGGGTGCGCGGTCGGCTCCTGGTCGTCGTCGGCGTGGGCGTGGTCGCGCAGGAGGTCGCGCAGCAGGGCTGCCGTCTCGTCGAAGCCCCCGGCGCCGTCCTCGGCGGTGCGGTGGGCGCGCAGCAGGTCCGCGTGGGCGGCCCGGGCGGACTCCACGGCGGCGCTGTGGGCGGCGTGCTGGGCGGTGGCCGTGCGCAGCAGGGCCTGTGCCTGTTCGACGTCCTCGGGGACGAGTTCGTCGGGCAGTTCGGTGTGCGCCCCGCCGTCGGAGGGGGCGTGCCGTTCGGCCTCGCCGCGCAGTCGGCCGAGCTGCTCGCTGGCGGCGGACGCGCGGGACTCCAGCATCTGTACGAGGGACTCGGCGCGGGCCGCCGCGGCCTGCCGGGAGGGGCCGTCGGCGCCGTCGGTGCCTTCGAGGAGCTGGGCGGCGCGGGTGCGGACCTTGTTGGTGAGCCGGTCGAGCTCGGCGAGGGCGGCGCTCTCGTCGCTCTCGGCGCGGGCCTGCTCGGCGCGCAGGTCGGCGCCGACGCCCACCTTCTCGTAGAGCTGCGAGGCGGCCCGGTAGGCCTCCCGGAGGTCGGGGAGGGGGGCCTTGCGGCTGCCGTCGTCCGCGGGGAGCGGGTCGGGGGCACCGGCGATCTCGGCGCGTTCCGCGCGCAGGGCGCGGGCGGTGCGGCGGGCGTCGTCGGCGGCGCGCTGGGCCGCACGGCGGTCCTCGTCGGCGGCGCGGGCCCGGTCCAGGCAGACCTCGGCGCGGGCCTCGGACTCGGCGGCCTCGTCGGCGAGTTCGCGGAGCCGGGCCTGCCAGCCGGCACGCTCGCGCAGCCGGAAGGCGAGGCCCGCGAGGGCGTCGGCGGCGCGGCGGGCGCGCTGGGCGGTGTCCTGGCGCTCGTCGCGGACGCGGGCGGCGTCGGCGGCGGCCTCGTCGGCTTCGGCGCGTACGGTACGGGCCTCCGCAAGTTCGGCGTCGGCCTCCTCGGCGAACGCCCGGGCGGCGGCGGCCTGCTGCGCGAGTTCGGCGAGCCGGCCGGGCGGGCAGCCGGTGCGCCAGGAGGCGAGGCGGGCGGCGAGCTCGCGGTCCCCGCCGAGGCGGGCGGCCAGGTCCCGGATCTCGGTGTCGCGGGCGGTGGCGCGGGTGCGCAGCGCCTGGCGCTCCTCGTCGGCGGCGTGTTCGTCGTGCATGGCCGGGTTGGGCGGGACGAGGAACACCCCGGTGTCGGTGTCGTCGGCGGGCGGTACGGGCGCCAGCAGCGCGGCGGCCGTACCGACGGCGACGGTGGAGCGGGGCAGCAGGGCGGCGCCGGAGAGGACCTCGCGGGCGCGGCTGTGGGTGTCGGGGTCGGTGATGACGACGCCGTCGACGAGCTCGGGGCGGGCCGCGAGGACGGCGGCGTGGTCGGCGGGGTCGACCGACTGGGCGAGGTAGCGCCAGCCGGGAAGCGCGGGGATGCCGTGCTCGCCGAGGTACTCGACGGTGGCGAGGACGTCGGGGCCGGGCGGCAGCAGGCCGCCGTCGCCGAGGGCGCCGAGGATGCGGGCGTCGTCGGCGGCGGCGGTGCGGAGCTCGAACAGGTGGCGTTCGGCGGAGGCGACGCCGTCGGTGAGCAGGCGGTGGAGGTCGGCCGCGTTCCGGTCGAGGTCCTCGGCCGACAGCCGTCCGGCGGTGGCGGGGTCGTGCTGGGCTGCGCCGTTGCCGGTGCCCTGCGGGCTGCCGGGGGTGGTGGCGGCCTGGGCTGCGCTGGGGGCGGTGGCCCGGGCGCCGTTGTGGCCGGTGCCTTCGGCGGAGCCGGGCAGGCCCGTGGCTCCGCCGGGCGCGCGGTGGTCCGTACCGGATCCGGCGTGGCCGTCGGCCGACGGGAGGCCCAGGAGGGCGGCCAGGCGGGGGGAGTCGGCGAGGGAGGCGGCCGCGCGGTGTTCGGCTTCGTGGGCGGCCTCTGCCGCATCGGCCGCGTCCGCCGCGCGGGCGGCGGTGAGTTCGGCGCGGGATTCCGCGGCGGCGGCCTCGCGGGCGGCTTCGGCGGCGGCCCTGGCCGCCTCGCGGGACTCGTCCCAGGCGGCCACGGCGGTCTTCTCGGCGTCGGCGGCCGCGAGGGCCGCACGCGCCGGGTCGGCGTCGGGGGCCGAGTCGTCGAGCCAGCCCGCGCGGACGGCTTCGGCGGTCTCCTGCTCGACTTCGCCCAGCCGCGAGCGGAGGTGTTCGGCCTCGCTGCGGGCCCGCTGCGCGGCCGTGGCGGCGGCGGTGGCGTCGCGGTGGGCGGCCTCGCCGACGGCCTGGAGCTCGGCGGACCGCTCCTCCTGCTCGTTCGCGGCGTGCTCGCCCTGCTCGGCGGCGGTGTGCAGGGCGCGTACGAGCTCGGCGGCGGCCGTGGCGCGGGCGGCCAGCGCCGGGGCGGCGTCCCGTTCGGCTTCCAGGATCGCTGCGGCGACCCGGGCGGAGCGGTCGGCGGCGGCGCGGTGGCGCAGCACGCTCTCGGCGGCCTGCCACGCGGAGTGCAGCGTACGGGCGTCGAGGAGCTCGCGGCGCTGGGCGGCGGCGGCCTTGTCGGCGACGGTGAGGGCCAGCGAGGCGTGCCGGTAGGCGAGTTCGGCGGAGACGGCGGCGCTGCGGGAGCGGGCGGACTCGGCGGCGGTGACCTCGTGGGCGGCGCCGGTGACGCGCTGGGCGAGTTCGGCGGCCCGGCCGCGTTCCTCGGCGGCGCGGGCGGACAGCCGGCGGGCGAGGGTGCGCGTACGGCGTTCGGCACCGGCGTGGACGTCGCGCAGCCGGGAGCGGGTCTCGGCGGCCTCGACGATGCGGGTGAGCAGGTCCACCGAGCCCGCGGTGAAGTCCCGTTCGGCCATCAGCTCGGCGCGGCGGCCCAGCTTGTTGCCGAAGCCGTGGACGAGGTCGGCGAGGCCGTCGGTGTCGCGGGTGTCGGTGACGGCGCGCAGCAGGAGGTCGGTGAAGTCGGAGTCCTTCTTGACCGCGAAGAGGCCGGCGGCCTCGCCCTCGTCGGCGTTCATCTCACGCTGGTAGCGGAAGAGTTCGGGGTCGAGGCCGAGCTCGGTGAGGTGCTCGTTCCAGCGGTCGTGGATCTCCTCCCAGGAGACCTCCAGGTGCGGGTACGCCTTGCCGGCCTCGGTGAGGGCGTCGCGGAAGCCCTTCATGGTGCGGCGGCGGCCCTGGGCGCCGGAGGCGCCTTCTACGGGCGGGCGTACGGCGGTGGCCTCGGCGACGGGCAGGTTGTCCAGGCTGAGGCCGGGGCCGGGGCGGAAGGAGTACCAGGCCTCGGCGAACTTGCGGGGGTCGTTGGAGACCTGGCGGCCGCGCCATTCGCTGACCTTGCCGACGACCACGCACTCGCCGGTCAGGGTGTGCTGCCACTCCAGGGCGACGTGGCCGCAGTCGTCGGCGAGCAGGAACTTGCGCAGCACGCCGGAGCTGGCGCCGCCGAGGGTGTTGCGGTGGCCGGGGAGCATGACCGAGAAGATCAGCTTGAGCAGGACCGACTTGCCGCCGCCGTTCTCCAGGAACAGCACGCCGGCGGGCGCGGGCCGGCGCGGCGGGCCGGTGGGCTCGTCCTCGAAGAACTCCGCCTGCGTCGGCGCCGGGTGGGGCACCGGCTCGCCGACTCCGCGCAGGTCGAGCACGGTGTCGGCGTAGCGCGCGCCGGCGGGCCCGATGGAGTAGAGGCGGATCCGGGACAGCTCGTACATGGCGGCGGACTCTCGTGGTGTCTTGGTACGGACGTACGGAGGTACGGAGGGCGGTGGCGCGGTGGCGCGGTGGCTCAGGCGTGGAACGGCAGGCCGGCGTCGGCCACCAGGTCCAGGTCGTCGCCCTCGGGCGGCGGCAGGAGGGTGGCGGACCCGTCGCTGACGGGGACCACGCCGAGTTCCAGGAGCTCGGCCATGGCCGCGCTGCCCGCCATGTCGCGGACCTGGAGCTGGTAGCGGGGGGTGGTGCGGTAGGTGCCGCCGGCCTCGTCGCCGGTGCGCTGGAGGAAGCCGGAGTCGGTGAGGAAGGCGGCGGCCTTGCCGACGATGCCGGTGGTGGAGCCGGCGAGGCGGCGGGCGTCCTTGGTGGCGCCGGTCGCGCTGCGGCGGGCGTAGACGCGCCAGGCGGCCTCCAGGCCGGGGGCGTCGGAGGCGGGGTCGGTGTTCTCGCCGAGCTCCTCGGCGCGCTCCTCCAGGCGTCGGCAGGTCTGCCGGACGAAGGCGTCGACGCCATTGACGGTGATGCGGCCGATGTAGCCGTCGTCGGCGAGGTCCTCGGGGCGGGGGAAGGCGAGCGCGGCGACGGCGAGGTGGGCGAGGCCGTGCAGGAAGCGGTCGGCGGAGTCGGCGGTGGTGCGGCGGGCGTAGTCGCCCATGCGGACGGCGAAGACGGAGTCCTCGCCCGCGGCGACGGCCATGCCGGCGCGGGTGGACACCTCCAGGACGACGAGGCCGAGGCCGGTGGCGACGGCATCGGCGAGGCGGCCGAAGGCGGTGTCCTCGCGGTAGCGGCGCAGGAGTTCGGCGTACTCGGCGTCGCGGGCGGGCAGCAGCTTGGGCTGCAGGCCGAAGGCGACGAGGCGGGCCGCGTCGGCGGCGTCCGCCGGGGTCACCGGGGCGGGCGTTGCGGGTGCGGACGCGGGCGCGGGCGCGACGGGAGCCGACGGCGCGTCGGGCTCGCTCCACGCGGTGTGCTCGGCGTGGTGGTCGCTCACTGGTACGTCTCCTCGGCGGTACGGGTGGTGATGGTGGTGCGGGTGATGCGCCGTGCGGGCTCCGCCCTGGTCACCGGTGCGGTACGGATCCGCGCGGGCGGGGCGGCGGCGAGAGGGTTCTGTCCCCCACCCCGCCCCTTCCCGAAAGCGGGGGCAAGCCCCCGCGCCCCCGGCCGGGCCGGCCCCTGTGCGGCGGCGGCCGCCAGGGCCTGGCGGTACGGTGCGCGCGCGGCCGGCGGCCGGGCGGCGGACGGGGCGGAGGTGGTCATGCTGCCTCCGTGCGGGCTGCCGCCATGCCGGCGGCGTCCAGGAGGGCCGTGCCGACGATGAGGTCGGCGCCGCCGAACTCCGGGTCGTCGAGCTGGGTGCCGTCGTCCACCGCGAAGAGGAGCCGCTCCTCGCCCTGGCGGTACGCCGTGCCGACGGCCGGGCTCGCCGCGTGGACCGCCAGCAGGGCCACCAGGTACGGCAGGTCCGGGTCGCCGCGGCGGGCCTCGGCGAGGAGCCCGGACAGGCGGCGCGGCGCGTCGTGCGGGAGGTCCAGGAGGCGGGTCGCGGCGGCGAGCTGCTCCTCGCTGAAGCGGCTGTCGTCCGGCGTGGCGATGAGGTCGGGCTCGGGCATCTCGACGCCGAGGTGCTCCCGCTCGACCGGCGGGGTGAGGAGGATGTCGACCAGGTCGCCGACGCGCACGGAGACGGGGGTGCGCAGGCCCGCGCCGGAGGCGAAGAAGGCGTCGGTGACCCGGCGGGCCCGGGCGACCGGCAGCGGCAGGATCGGGGCGACGAGCTGCCCGTACAGGTCGATGCCGGAGCGCGGCGCGCGCGCCGCGAAGGCCTGGCGGTCCTGCTCGGCGCGGAACAGCGGGCCGGCGTCCAGCAGCCGGGACTGGAGCTGGGTGTGCCGGCGGATGCAGTCCCGGACGATGTCGACGAGCTCGGCGGCGCGCCGCTTGTTGTCGGGCTCCTCCGCTTCGTCGCGCGCCTTGCGGATGTTGGTGAGGATCGCGTTCTCGTGCCGGTAGCGGTCGGCGACGTGGTCGAGGGCCTCTTCGATCATGTCGGGCACGGACTCGAGCCAGTCCACCGCCCGGACGTTGCGCCGCGTCGCGTCCAGCGTGCGGCGCAGCGTCTCCGCGTACTGCACGGTCCGGTACCGGGCCTGTTCGGCGGCGAGTTGGGCGTCCGCCAGCCGGCCCCGGCTGATCAGCACCTCCAGCTTCACCTCGGCCGCGATCTGCGCGCTGGTGACGTCGGTGTCGAGGGCGCCGACGAGCACGTTGACGGCCTCGTCGGTCGTGCGCAGGTAGACCGCGCCGCCGTGGCCGGGGACCTCTTCGATCAGCTTGAAGTCGTAGTCACGGCGGACGTAGACCCCGTCCGGGCCGAAGGTGCCGTAGATCGCGCGGAAGCCGCGGTCCACGCTGCCGACGTTGATCAGGTTCTCCAGCACCCAGCGGGCCACCCGCTCGTGCTCGGCGGCCGGGCGGGCCGGGGCCTGGGCGGCGACGCGGGGCAGCAGCCGGGCCACTATCTGCTCGTGGTCGGCGCCCGTGTCGAAGTCCATGTTCAGGGTGACCAGGTCGATCGCGGACAGCGCCACTTCCGCCATCGCGTAGACCCCGTACTCGCCGGCCAGATTGGCCTTGCGTACGTCGAGGTCGTGCAGCGGGGCGGTGCAGGCGAGGGCGCGCAGCCGCCGGGCCAGGCCCTCGTCGGCGGCCGGGCCCGGCGCCGGGGACGGAAGGGTCTTCGCCGGGGCAGGGAGAGTCACGGACAAAGACTAGGCGCTGACCCTGACAACATCCCAAACGCGAGGGTTCGGCCGGATCGTTCTGATCGTTCGAATCGTTGGGATCGTCCGGGGCTGCGCCCGGGGCCGCCTGTTCTACCCTCGGCGCATGGCTTCCATGATCGCACCCGCTCCCGTGATCGACCTCAACGCCGATCTCGGCGAGGGCTTCGGACGTTGGACGCTCACGGACGACGAGGCCCTGCTGTCCGTCGTCACGAGCGCCAACGTCGCCTGCGGCTTCCACGCCGGGGACCCGTCCATCATGCGCCGGGTCTGCGAGCTGGCCGCCGCCCGGGGCGTACGGATCGGCGCCCAGGTGTCCTACCGCGACCTGGCGGGCTTCGGCCGGCGCTCCATGGACGTGCCGGCCGGCGAGCTCGCCGACGAGGTGGCCTACCAGATCGGCGCCCTGGAGGTGTTCGCCCGGGCGGCCGGCTCCCGGGTGTCGTACGTCAAACCGCACGGTGCGCTGTACAACCGCACCGTGCACGACGCCGACCAGGCGGCCGCCGTGGTCGCCGGGGTCCGGCTCGCGGCCGGGGCGGGGGCCACCGGGGGCCTGCCGGTGCTGGGGCTGCCCGGGTCGCTGCTGCTCGCCGCCGCCGAGGCGGCCGGGCTGGCCGCCGTGCCGGAGGCCTTCGCCGACCGCGCCTACACGCCGGCCGGGACGCTGGTGCCGCGGGGCGAGCCGGGGGCGGTGCTGCACGATCCGGAGGCGGTGGTGGTGCGGGCGGTACGGATGGCGGCCGAGGGCACGGCACTGGCGTCCGACGGCTCCCTGGTGCCCGTGGCGGCGCGCTCGCTGTGCCTGCACGGGGACACCCCCGGGGCGGCCGGGCTGGCCCGCCGGGTCCGGGAGGCGCTGGGCGGGGCCGGGGTGCGGGTGGAGGCCTTCGCGTGAGCGGCATGCGGAGCCTGGTGGTGGGCGGCGAGGCGCTGCTGATCGAACTGGACTCGGCGGCGGAGGTCGCCGCCCTCCACGCCGAGCTGCTGCGCCGCCGGGACGCGGGCGAGCTGGGCCCCGTACGGGACCTGGTGCCGGCGGCCCGGACCGTACTGCTGGACGGCGTACGGGATCCGGCCGCGCTCGGCGCCCGGATCGCGCGGTGGGAGGTGCCGCCGCTCGGGCCGTCGCAGGGGCCCCTGGTCGCGGTGGAGGTGCGCTACGACGGGCCGGACCTGGCGGACGTGGCCCGGCTGTGGGGGGTGGACCCCGGGGAGGTGCCCCGCATCCTCGGGGCCACCGAGTTCCGGGTGGCCTTCTGTGGGTTCGCCCCCGGCTTCGGCTACCTGACCGGCCTGCCGGAGCGGTTCCACCTGCCCCGGCGCGATACGCCCCGGCCCTCCGTCCCCGCGGGCTCGCTGGCGCTGGCCGGGGAGTACGCGGGGGTGTACCCGCGCTCCTCCCCCGGCGGCTGGCAGCTGATCGGCTCCACGGACGCGGTGCTCTGGGACCCGGACCGGGAGCCGGCCGCCCTGTTCGCGCCGGGGGTACGGGTCCGGTTCACGGAGGCATCCGGATGAGCGGCCTGCTGGTGGTACGGCCGGGGGCGCTGACCACGGTCCAGGACCGGGGCCGCCCGGGCCGCGCGCACCTGGGGGTCCCCCGCTCGGGCGCCCTGGACACGGCCGCGTACGCGCTGGCCAACCGGCTGCTCGGCAACCCGCCGGACGCGGCGGCGCTGGAGACCACCCTGGACGGGGTCGCCCTGCGGGCGCTGGCCGCCACCACCGTGGCGGTCACGGGCGCGCCGTGTTCCGTACGGGTCTCCGGGCGCCCGGTGGCCTGGGGAGCGCCGGTGAGGCTGTCGCCCGGGGCGGAGCTGGAGGTGGGCCGGGCCGAATCCGGGCTGCGCAGCTACGTCGCGGTGCGGGGCGGGTTCGCCGTCTCCCCGGTCCTGGGCAGCCGCTCCACGGACCTGCTGTCGGGCCTGGGCCCGCCCGTCCTGGCGGCGGGGACCCTGCTGCCGGTGGGCGCCGCGGGCCCGGACCCGGCGGCCGGCGCGGACGCCTGCGGGCTGCCGGGGGCCCCGTCGGAGCTGCTGCTCCCGCTCCGGCTGGGGCCGCGGGCGGACTGGTTCACCGAGGCCTCGCTCGCCGGGCTGTGGCGTGCGGTGTTCCGGGTGTCGGCGATGTCCAACCGCATCGGCCTGCGCACGGAGGCGGGTTCCCCGCTGGTCCGCGCCCGGGCCGGCGAGCTGCCGAGCGAGGGGATGGTGCTGGGGGCGGTGCAGGTCCCGCCGGACGGCCTGCCGGTGGTGTTCCTGGCCGACCACCCGGTGACGGGCGGCTACCCGGTGGTGGGCGTGGTCCCGCCGGGCCCGGCCCTGGACTCGGCGGCGCAGGCGCGGCCGGGGGTGGCGGTGCGCTTCGTCCGCAGCCGGTGAACGCATGGGGGGCGGCCCCGATGAAACGTTTCGCGCGGCCGGTGCCAAGTACGGGTGAACGGGGCCGCAGGGGTCCCGCAGACAGGGGAGGAACCGGGTGCGCAACCCACCACGGGAGGCCGGGCCACCGGCTCTCACCACGCCCGAGGGGTTCGGCAGGTTCTACGAGGAGCACATCGACGCCGTGCTCGGCTTCGTCACCCGCCGGGTCGCCGACCCGCACCTGGCGGCGGACCTGACGGCGGACGTCTTCCTCGCGGCGATGGGCTCGGCGGCCGGCTACCGGGCCGACAAGGGCTCGTCGGTCGCCTGGCTGTTCGGCATCGCCCGCAACGTGCTGGCGTCCCACGCCCGGGGCCGGGTCCGCGAGAACGGCGCCCTGGCCCGGCTCAGCGGCCGCCGGCTGCTGGACGACGAGGACGTGGCCGCGCTGGAGGACCGGATCGACGCCCAGCGGGCCTTCCGGGAGCTGGCCGAACGCCACGAGGCCCTCTCCGAGCCGCTGCGTGCGGCCCTCGACCTGGTCGCGGTCGACGGCCTCACCCCGGCGGAGGCCGCCCAGGCGCTGGGAGTCACCCAGGCCACGGTCCGCGTCCGCCTGCACCGGGCCCGGCGTGCCCTGCGCGCCGCCGCCTCGCCCCGCCCCGTTCCGGAACCGCAGCTGGAGGTAGTCCGATGAGCAGCAGGCCCCGCGCGTTCGAGGAACGTCTGAAGTCCGAGCTGATGGCCGTCGCCGAGGGGCGGTCCGAGGTGCGGGTCCCGGCCCCCGCCGTGGTGCGGAAGCCTGCGGCCCGGCGCTACCGGATGCCGCTCGCGCTCGGCGCGGTGGCGGCGGCGGTGGCGGGGATGGTGGCGCTGCCGGTGCTCGGCGAGGACGGCGGCACGTCGCCGGCGTACGCCGTGTCCCGCAACGACGACGGCACGATCTCGGTGCACGTCTTCCACCCGGACGGCGTGGACGGGACGGTCCGCGAGCTGCGGGAGCTGGGGATCACGGTGGCGGTCGCGCCGCGCAGGCCGTCGGAGCAGTGCCCTTCGACCGTCGCGTACCCGCAGGGGCTCACGCCCGGGGAGGGCGGCGGCGAGTTCGCCGGCGCCCGGGACTCCAGCGCGCAATACATGATCACCCCGGAGACGGTGCCGCCCGGCCACACGCTGGTGCTGAGCACGCCGATGGACGCCTCCGACACCCACCCGATCGGCTTCGGGGCCGTCGAGTCCTCGAAGGTGCCGTCCTGCGTGCCCGTCTACGCGGATCCGGCCAGGGCCCCGAAGCGGACCATGAGCCCGAAGGAGGCCAAGGACTGGGACGAGCTGATGCGGCTGGCCCGTGAGGAGGATGCCCGGGCGGGCACCGCTCCGCCGGCGAGCCCGTCCCCGAGCGCCCCGCGCAAGCGGTAGCCCGCATCGCAGCGCGCCCCCGGTCCGTCGTCGGACCGGGGGCGCGCTGTGTTCGTGGGCGGCGGTGGGGCGGTGGCCCTACACGGCGGATTCCGGAGCGATCCGGTCCCGCACGGCGGACTGGACGTCCTCTTCCTCCGCCGGGTCCGCGGCCAGGCGGCGCAGGCGGGGGGCCACGCGGGCGTCGGCGGTCTCGGCGTGGCGGGCGGCCACCTCGCGGGTGGTCTCCTCGCAGTCCCACAGGCATTCGACGGCGAATCCCGCCGCGAAGGTGGGGTCCGTGCTGGCCAGGGCCTGGGCGGCGCGGCCGCGGAGGTGGGAGGAGGAGGTCTCCCGGTAGACGTGGCGCAGTACGGGCGCCGCGCAGCCGATCGCGAGCCGGCCGGCGCCGTCCACCAGGGCGAACAGCCGCTGGGTGTCGGGGCCCGAGCCGCGGACGGTGGAACGGAGCGCGCCCAGGACGAGCTTGGCGTCCTCGGCTCCGCCGCGGGCGGCCAGGATGGCTCCGGCGGCCGCTCCGAGGGCGTCGGGGCGGTGGACCCAGCGCCGGGCCCGCTCGACGGCCTCGGGGCCGCACATGCGCTCGTAGGCGGCCACGGCGGGCTCGTCGGCGGCGGCTTCGATGAGGTCCAGTACGGCCGGGTTGTCCGGTTCGGCGAGGACCAGGTGGTGCAGGGCGGTGGCGCGGGCGGCCTCGCCGTTGGCTCCGGCGGCGGCCGCGAGGACGGCGGGCCGGTCCTCGGGCTGGGCCACGGCGGCCAGGCAGCGGGCCGCGGGCACGTGCAGCGGGGTGCCGCGGCGCAGGCCGTCGGCGGCCCAGTCGAAGACCGCCTGGACCCCCCAGTCCGGGCGGGGCCCGCTCGGGGTCAGCTGGCGCTGCCAGCGGTCGAAGGAGCCCTGCTGGCGGGCGGCGCGCAAGCGCTCGCCGTACAGCGGTGACTCCTCCCACAGGCACCACGGCCGGGGCTCGTAGGCGTCGCGCACGGCGGCGGCCAGCCGCGCCTCGCCGTCCGCCGTGGCGGGGAAGCGGGCGAGGACGGACGCGCCGAGGGAGCGCAGCCCCTCGTCGTCGTCGCGCAGGGCGAGCTCGTCGAGGGCCCAGGCCCAGTTCGCGCCGGAGGCGGCGTAGCGCCGCAGCAGCATGAGCGCGTCGTCGCGGCCGTACGAGGCCAGGTGGCCCAGGACGGACAGGGCGAGGCCGGTCCGGTGGTCCTCCTCGTCGACGAGGTCGTCGACGCCGAAGAGGTGGCTCTCGATCTCGCCGAGGGGGCCGGCGAGGTCCAGGTAGAGCCTGGCGTAGTACAGGGAGCGGTTCTCGACCTGCCAGTCCTGGCGCGGATCGCGGAGCACGCATTGGTTGAGGGCCGCGAGGGCCTCGCCCCTGGGTGCCGCGAGTGCGTGCAGCGTGCCGTCACCGCGGCCGCGCTGGAGGAGCCCGAGCAGGGTACCGCTCGGTGCTATGACTGGTTCGAACATGGGAATGGCCTCAAATCAAGCTGGGGACGCAACCGGGAATCGGGATTCACAGGGCCGCGTAACAGCATGTGAGGGCGTTCGCCGTCGTGTTCCGCTCGATGTAGACCATTGCCTTCTCATCTCTCGTCGGTGCTTCGTGACCATGGCGGCCGGACCCCGGCCGGGACACCCTTCGCGTCCTGCCGTCCTGCCCGTCCCCCGTGCTCGCGAATCGAATCCGACGCCATGATGACCCAGCCGGTTTGTGCGCCGCGACCACATTTATGGCCGCCGTGACCAACCTGTGAGGTCTGCGGCGGCCACGGCCCGGCAAAAAGCGGACTACTTGGCTCCGAAGAGTTCCAGCAGGTCGGCCTTTGCGAACATGCGCGCCGTGTCCACGGCGGAGGGGGTTCCGGCGTTCGGGTCGGCCCCGCCGGCGAGCAGGGCGCGGATCACCGCCTCCTCGCCCTTGAAGACGGCTCCGGCGAGCGGGGTCTGGCCGCGGTCGTTGGCCCGGTCCGCCTCGGCGCCGTGGGTCAGCAGGGCCGTGACGGCCTCCGCGTGGCCGTGGTAGGCGGCCAGCATGACGAGGGTGTCGCCGCGGTCGTTGGTGAGGTTCGCCGGAACGCCCGCTTCGAGGTACGCGGTGAGCTGCGCGGTCTCACCCTGGCGGGCGAGGTCGAAGATCTTGGTGGCCAGTTCGATGACGTCCTCGTCCGGACCTTCGGGGGAGGTGCCTTCGGTGTGCTCGCTCATCGTGCGTACCGCCTTTCACTCGCTGCTGGCATGAAGCTTCCCCGGGCCGTGCGGGCAGGGGGGTGCACGGCACTGCGTCCGTACGGGTGAATCGTCAGGGTAGCGCCCGGACCTGCACATGTACGGCCCGGGGCGAGGCAATGATCACCCTCGACCCCCCTCGCGCCGGACGCGCCAGCCGGGGTGGGCCGGTCAAGTGAAAAACCCGCAGATTCACCCATATGCACCTTTTGTCGCATTGATACTTCCTGTGAGCCTGGGAGAACTGATGGTGACTGTCCCCACCAACCAGGAGAACCTCTCATGGTCCTGTCCATCTCAGGCGTCGTACTGCTCGGCATCATCTGCTTCCTGTTCTTCAAGAAGGACGGGATGAAGCTGACCCACGCGTTCGTCTGCTCGCTCTTCGGCTTCTTCCTCGCCGGTTCCGCCATCGCCCCGAGCATCACGGCGAGCACGGCGAGCCTCGCGAGCCTGCTCGGCGGGATCAAGCTCTAGCCCGGCCACCGCACGGCATCACCAGCGACACCCGAAACACACGTCACACCACAACTCCAGGAGACGCCCGTGGCCCGGCGCCCACTTCCCCGCATCCTCATCAGCGGCACAGCGTCGCTGGCCCGGGGCCGCGACTTCGCTCGCACGGCTGCCGACAGCGCCACGGACGTCCTCCATCCGCTCCTCACCATCGGACGCGGCCTGCGCATCCTGGCCTCGGCCGGGCGGCGCAAATGGTCCGAAACCCCCAAGGACAAGCGTGGTCCCGCGCTGTTCCTGGGAGCCGCCTGCGTCCTGGTGGTCGCGCTCGTCCCCTACGGCCCGCTCCTCGCCCTGATCACCCTCATGGCGGCGGCGGCCTGGCAGGGACGCGACCGCAACCCGGTGAAGACCGGGCCCAGCGAGGCCGAGACCGAACGCCTCGGCTCCCTCTACGAAGCCCTCGTGCCGTACTTCTCCATCCCGGAGGACCCGAGTCCGCTCTTCGCCCACGGCGGGGACTGGGACAAGGCCTTCAGCGGCTACGAGTTCGACGAGGCGGGCCGCGTCACCCGGCTCCACATCCGCTACCCGGCCTACTTCACCGATGGCGAGGCCAGTTCGCGGGCCCGGATCGAGGCACTGCTGCACGCCAAGTCCGGGCGCGGACGGGAGTATCTCTTCGACTGGGACGAGGAGGGCAACCAGCTCGACCTGCGTGTGCTGGCGGCGCTGCCGACGGGCATCGCCGCCCAGCCCTTCGTGACCTCCCCCGGGGAGACCGTGCTCGGCTTCACCGACGACGGCGGCGTGCAGCGCACCCTGCCCGTCCTGGAGGGCGACGAGCCCCGGGACGTGCCGCCGGTGATCTGGCGGACCGGCCCCCGCTCCACCGAGCCCCACCTGCTGGCCGTCGGCCAGCCCGGCAGCGGCACCACCACCCTGCTGCGCTCCGTCGCCCTGCAGGCCCTGCGGCACGGCGGTGACGTGCTGATCATCGACGGCGGCGGGAGCGGCGAGTACGCCTGCCTGACCGGCCGGGCCGGCGTCCTCGCCGTGGAGTCCGGGCCGGCCGGGGCGCTGGCCACCCTGGAATGGGCGGCCCAGGAGACCGAGCGGCGGCTGGTGGCCACGCACCGGGCCCGGGAGGCCGGGCGCCCCGCGCCCGAGGACACCCGGCGGCCCCTGTGGATCCTGCTGGACCAGCCGAGCGTGCCGGCGCACCTCGCGGCGGCGGAGGGGCTGCCCGACCCGCTGGCCCAGCTGGCCGTGCCGCTGCGGCACGGGCGGGCCGCGCACGTCGCGGTGGTGGTGGCCGAGCAGTTCGACCACCTGGAGCTGCTGAACGACGCCGTCTGGCAGCACACCCGGGCCCGGATCGTGCTCGGGCCGGCCGCGAGTTCGCAGATCGCCGACGTACTGGGGCTGCCCCCGCACACCACCCCGGCGGCCCTGGTGCCGCCGGGGCGCGGGTACGCCCGGCTGGGGACGGGGCCCGTGCACCGGCTTCAGGTGCCGGCCACCCCGGACCCGTACGACGAGGGCGCGCACCCGGCGTATCGCCAGGCGGTGCGGGATCTCCTCCCGGAGCGGCTGGCGGCGGGCCCTGGCCAGGGGCGCGTGACGCTGACGAAGCCCCTGCGGGCTGTTCCGCCGGCGCAGGCTTCGGAGGTGCCCGAGGTGCCCGCCGAGGCTCCCTGAGGGAGCCTCAGCCGACGCTGTCGGGCGCGCATATCCAGCCTCGCCGGCGTTTGGGGCGCGGGGTCTGGGGTGGAGCCCCAGGTCTTTCCGGCCGAGCCGCACCCTCCAGCCCGTCCGGCGCTTGAGGACCTGGTCCGGGCAGAGCCCGGTTTCGGGAAGGGGCGGGGTGGGGGGAAGGCCCCGCGCAGCGGCTGGGGGCCGCCGGGGCTACGCCACGAACGTGCGCGGGGGTTCCGAGGAGGCGCCGGCCTCGCCGGAGGCGACCAGGCGGGCCGCCGCCGCGAGGCGGACGGCGGCCTCCTCGGCCACCGGGCCGCCCACCGTGAAGGGGAGCCGGACGTAGCCCTCGAAGGCCCCGTCCACACCGAAGCGGGGGCCCGAGGGGACCCGTACGCCGACCCGTTCGCCGACTTCCGCCAGGCGGGAGCCGGAGAGCCCGCCCGCGCGGGCCCACAGGGTCAGGCCGCCCAGGGGGACCTCGAACTCCCAGTCCGGCAGCTCCCGGCGGACCGCCGCGACCAGCGCGTCACGGTTCTCGCGCGCCTGCTCGCGGCGCATCTCGACGGCCTCCGCCCAGCCGCCGGTCCGCATCAGCCAGTTCACCGCGAGCTGTTCCAGCACCGGGGTGCCCAGGTCGGCGTACGCGCGCGCGGCGACCAGGCTGCGGATGACGTCGGGGGCCGCGCGGACCCAGCCGATCCGCATGCCCGCCCAGAAGGCCTTGCTGGCCGAGCCCACGGTGATCACGGTGGAGCCGGCCGGGTCGAAGGAGCAGACCGGGCGGGGCATGTCGAGATCGGGTTCCAGTGAGAGTTCGAGCATGGTCTCGTCCGCCACCAGGACGGTGCCGGCCGCTCGGGCCGCCTCGACCATGGCCCGGCGCTGCTCCTCGGAGGCCAGCGCGCCCGTCGGGTTGTGGAAGTCGGCGACGACGTACGCGAGGCGGGGGGCCGAGTCGCGCAGCACCTGGCGCCAGACGTCCATGTCCCAGCCGGCGAGCCCCTCGGCCATCGCCACGGGCACGAGGCGGACCCCGGCGGCGCGCATCAGCTGGAGGATGTTGGCGTAGGACGGGGACTCGACGGCGATCCGCTCCCCGCGCCCGGCGAAGAGGCTGCAGATGGCGTCGATGGCGCCCATCGCCCCGGTGGTGACCATGATCTGCTCGGGCATGGTGGGGATGCCCTGCTCGGTGTAGCGGTCGGCGAGCATGCGGCGCAGCGCGGGCAGCCCGGCCGGGTAGTCCCCGTGGGTGTGGGCGTACGGCGGGAGCTCCTCCAGGGCGCCCTGGACGGCCTTGGTCAGCCAGGGCTCGGGGGCCGGGAGGGCCGCGCAGCCGAGGTCGATCATGGAGCCGAGGGACTCGGGCGGCAGCGGCTCCAGGCCGCGGGCGGGCAGCGGGTTCCCGGCGGGGACGGCGGTCCAGCTGCCGGCGCCGCGGCGGGACTCGAGGAAGCCCTCCCCGCGCAGGGCCTCGTACGCGGCGGCGACGGTGGTGCGGCTGAGCGAGAGGGAGCCGGCCAGCTCCCGCTCGGCGGGCAGCCGGGCGGCCACCGGGACGCGGCCCTCCAGGACGAGCAGCCGGATCCCGTCGGCGAGGGTGCGGTACGCGGGCAGCTTGCGGGCACCCGGTACGGCGGTCCGCTCCTGCTGCGAGGTGATGAGACGGGCGAGCTGCGCGGCACCGACCGCTGAGGTCCATTCGGCCATGCGTCCGGTCCACCTTCGTCGGATTGGCCCCGACCGGGGTCGGGATTGGATTGGGAACTGCGGGCCCAGGGTGTCACGGACCAGTCCACCCGCACCAGGGGCGGGTATGCGGAGGACGATCGTCGACCGCGCGACCTCCTCCGGTCACCGGACGGCGGCCCGGGCGGGGGATACTGCGCGCGTGACGCACGTACGCCTTCGCCATCCGTATCTGGACCACCCGGCTCCGATCCCCTTCGCCCACCGCGGAGGTGCCGCCGACGGGCTGGAGAACACCGCCGCCGCCTTCCGCCGGGCCGCCGAAGCGGGCTACCGGTACTTCGAGACCGATGTGCACGCCACGGCCGACGGGAAGCTCGTCGCCTTCCACGACTCCACGCTGGACCGGGTCACCGACGCGCAGGGCCGGATCGCCGAGCTGCCCTGGAAGCGGATCCGGGAGGCGCGGGTGGGGGGCACCGAGCCCCTCGCCCTGTTCGAGGAGCTGCTGGAGGAGTTCCCCGAGGCCCGCTGGAACATCGACATCAAGGCCGAGTCGGCCCTGCACCCGCTGGTGAACCTGGTCGCACGGGCGGGCCTCTGGGACCGCGTCTGCGTGGGTTCCTTCTCGGAGAGCCGGGTGGCCCGGGCGCAGAAGATCGCCGGCCCCCGGCTGGCGACCTCCTACGGGGTGCGCGGGGTGCTCGGGCTGCGGCTGCGCTCGTTCGCGATCCCGGCGGCACTGCGCGTCGGGGCGGTGGCGGCGCAGGTTCCGGAGACCCAGGCGGGCATCCGCGTGGTCGACCGGAGGTTCGTACGCACCGCGCACGAACGGGGACTCCAGGTGCACGTGTGGACCGTGAACGAACCGGAACGCATGGAGGCTCTCCTCGACCTGGGAGTCGATGGCATCATGACCGACCGGATCGACATCTTGCGCACGGTGCTGGACCGGCGCGGGGCCTGGGCCTGACACGGCCGCGGGTGCCCGCGCGGGGCTCCGGCGGGCCGTGCGGTACGGGGACCAGCGAGGGGGCACCGATGAGTGCGCAGACCGAAGACGAAGCGGAATCCGGGGCCGAGGACGGCAGATCAGGAGCCGCCGCGGCGGCCGCGCGCAAGCGCGAACAGCGCGGCTGGTACTTCTACGACTTCGCCGTGTCCGTCTACTCGGCGAGCGTGCTCACGGTGTTCCTGGGGCCCTACCTGACCTCGATCGCCAAGGCCGCCGCCGACGCCGAGGGCTTCGTGTACCCGCTGGGCATCCCGGTGCGGGCGGGGTCCTTCTTCGCCTACTCGGTATCGGCCTCGGTGATCCTGGCCGTGCTGCTGATGCCGCTGGCCGGGGCGGTCGCGGACCGGACGGGCCGCAAGAAGCCGCTGCTGGCGGTGGCCGCGTACACGGGCGCCGCGGCGACGGCCGGCATGTTCTTCCTGGGCGGCGAGCGCTACCTGCTGGGCGGGCTGCTGCTGATCGTGGCGAACGCCTCGCTGTCGGTCTCGATGGTGCTCTACAACGCCTACCTGCCGCAGATCTCCACCCCCGACGAACGGGACACGGTCTCCTCGCGGGGCTGGGCCTTCGGCTACACCGCGGGCTCGGTGATGCTCGTGGTGAACCTGGTGCTCTTCCAGGGACACGAGTCCTTCGGGCTGACCGAGGGCGAGGCCGTACGGATCTGCCTGGCCTCGGCGGGCCTGTGGTGGGGGGCCTTCGCGCTGATCCCGCTGCGCCGGCTGCGGGACCGGGCGGTGGTCCGGGAAGGGGGCGGGGCCCCGGCCGTCAGCGGCTGGAAGCAGCTCGTGGCCACCTTCAAGGACATGCGGCGCTACCCGCTGACCCTGTCGTTCCTGCTCGCGTACCTGATCTACAACGACGGCGTGCAGACGGTGATCTCCCAGGCCTCGATCTACGGCTCGGAGGAGCTGGAGCTGGAGCAGTCCACGCTGATCGGCGCGGTGCTGCTGGTGCAGGTCCTGGCGGTGGCGGGCGCGCTGGCGATGGGGCGGCTGGCCCGCGTGTACGGCGCGAAGCGGACGATCCTGGGGTCGCTCGCCGCGTGGGCGGTGACGCTGGCGGTCGGCTACTTCCTGCCGGCCCGGACCCCGGTGTGGTTCTTCGCACTCGCGGCGATGATCGGGCTGGTGCTGGGCGGCAGCCAGGCGCTGTCCCGCTCGCTGTTCTCGCACCTGGTGCCGGCGGGCAAGGAGGCCGAGTACTTCTCGGCGTACGAGATGAGCGACCGCGGGCTCAGCTGGGTCGGGCCGCTCGTCTTCGGCCTGACGTACCAGCTCACGGGCAGCTACCGGGACGCGATCATCTCGCTGGTGGTCTTCTTCGCACTGGGTTTCGTGCTGCTCGCGAGGGTGCCGGTGCGGCGCGCGGTGGAGGCGGCGGGCAATCCTGTACCCGAACGGATCTGACGGGGGTCCGTGAGCGTGCCCGGCCCGGATCCACGAACGAATTCCGAACGAATTTAGACGTTGAAGCAAAGGGCCGGTAGTGTACGCCTTTGGCCTGCCAGGCGGACCGTTACTGCGCGCTCAATCAGCGTGGACGTTGGGTGACATCTGCTGCCAGATGTGACAAAACGGGCATTGGTGGGTACAACAAGGGGCGGCACGACGGGCGACGCATGACCCGGAGCGGGAATCTATACCGCCGACCGGACGTTGACCGGATGACGACGACAGCGACACCTGTCCTGTGGGCGACAAGCCCGGGAGGCACGATTCATGAGTGAGCGAGCTCTCCGCGGTACGCGCCTCGTGGTTACCAGCTACGAGACGGACCGCGGCATCGATCTGGCCCCGCGCCAGGCGGTGGAGTACGCATGCCAGAACGGACATCGATTTGAGATGCCGTTCTCGGTTGAGGCAGAAATTCCGCCGGAGTGGGAGTGCAAGGCGTGCGGCGCCATGGCACTCCTGGTGGACGGGGACGGGCCCGAAGAGAAGAAGGGCAAGCCTGCGCGAACGCACTGGGACATGCTCATGGAGCGGCGCACCCGCGAGGAGCTGGAGGAAGTGCTGGCCGAGAGGCTTGCGGTCCTTCGTTCCGGCGCCATGAACATTGCCGTGCATCCGCGGGACAGCCGCAAGTCCGCGTAGTTTGCGGACGCTGTAACACCGGAAACGCCGAGGGGCCCGCCACACATCGTGTGGCGGGCCCCTCGGCGTGCGTTCGCTACGGGGCGATCGGCGGGCGGTAGTCCGTGTCCGGGCCCTGGTCCCGGTCGCCGGGCCGGTCCTCGCGGATGACCTCACCCTGGACGATCTTGCCGTCGGGATAGTGGATCCGGGCCTGCTGGAACGCGTCCCCGAAGCTGCCGGCCGGGGCCGAGGCCATCTTCCGCTCCAGCGAGCGGGCGGCCCGGCGGCCGATCCAGGACCGGACGGGCGGGAGCAGGAGGAGCAGGCCGGCGGCGTCGGAGATCAGGCCGGGCATCATCAGCAGCAGCCCCGCCGCCATGGTGAGGCCGTTGCCCTGGCCCGGCTGCTGGGGCGTGGGCTGCTGCCCCTGCTGGGCCTGCTGGAAGGTGTCGGCCAGATTCTTGAAGGCGCGCCGCCCGGCCCGCTTGATGACCACCGCGCCGAGGACCAACCCGCCCGCGAGCAACGCGGCGACGGTCAGCCCGCCGGCGCTTCCGGCGACCAGGCTGAGCAGCCAGATCTCCAGGATCAGCCAGGCGGCTATCGCCAGGGGGAGGAACGTACGGGCGGGCGAGCGCCGCCGGGGGGCCGTCGAAATGCCGGTCGTCATACCGTCCAGTGTGCCTGGGTCCGGGTAAAAGCGACCTCAGCCGGAGGTACCGGACACCCCCTAGGGGGCGACTTTCCTGGTCGGGCCCCTACGGCTCCCCCGCTCGGGCCCCTACGGCCCCTCCGGCCCGGCCGGCTCAGGCCTTGCCCCGGCCCTTGCCGAGGAGCTTGGCCGCCTGGGCCTTGACGCCCCACTGGGTGACCCGCCACAGGGCCTCCACCACGATGTCCTTGCTCATCTTGCTGTCGCCGAACTCGCGCTCGACGAACGTGATGGGCACCTCCACCACGCGGAAACCCTTCTGCACGGCCCTGCGGGCCAGGTCGACCTGGAAGCAGTAGCCCGCCGAGGCCACCTCGTCCAGGCCCAGGCCCTCCAGGGTCTCGCGCCGGAAGGCCCGGTAGCCGCCCGTCACGTCGCGGATCGGGACGCCCAGCATCAGCCGGGAGTAGGTGGACCCGCCGCGCGAGAGGACCTCGCGGCTCTTCGGCCAGTTCACGACCCGGCCGCCCGGCACCCAGCGGGACCCGAGGACCAGGTCGGCGCCGGCCAGCGCGGTGAGCAGGCGGGGCAGCTCCTCCGGCTGGTGGGAGCCGTCGGCATCCATCTCGACGATCACGCCGTAGCCCGCCTCCAGGCCCCAGGCGAAGCCGGCGAGGTAGGCGGCGCCGAGCCCCTCCTTGCCCTTGCGGTGCAGCACGTGCACGTGGTCGTCGCCGGCCGCCAGCTCGTCGGCGAGCTTGCCGGTGCCGTCGGGGCTGTTGTCGTCCGCGACCAGGACGTGGGCCTCGGGCACCGCCGCGCGGACGCGGCCGACGATCAGCCCGATGTTCTCCGCCTCGTTGTAGGTCGGAATGATCACCAAGGCCGTACCGAGCGGTCCGTGGGTCCGCTGTCCGCCGTCGCTCACTGAGTCCCCTTTCGTGCTCTCGCACGCGTTGTCCGTCTGGTCGCAGGGAACGACTCTAGAACAGCGATCGGGGCCCGCGGTCCTTCGGGCCGGTCGGACTCCCGCTGGCTACGGGTCGCCGCGACCGTTGTCTACTGGACCGCAGGGCCCCGAACCGGGACCACCCTCCCCCGGGCCCCTTCGGAGCAGGGGGGACCCCCAACCGGCGAAACCTTCCCTCGCCCCCGAGGCGCGGGCGCGCTGAGCGGACGGATCCGTCCGGCACGGACGTCCTGGTGGTGGACCCGGCCGAACCTATCCGGGTCCGACCGCCCGCACCGAACCGAGGACCGCCGGATCACCCCTGTGGGCGTACGAATGCTTCCCGCCCGCCGACCACGGTGGCCAGGCACACCGGGAGCTGCGAACCGGGGGTCAGGTCGGGGAGCCCCGGGGTCCCGGACCGGGGGTCGGTGGACCAGCGGGCGACCCGGTCGTCGGGGGCCTGGACGACCAGTTCGGCCGTCTCCCAGACCGCGTAGTCGGCCGGGGCGCCGGGGACCAGGACGCCCGCGTCGTCACGGCCCAGCGCGCGCCAGCCGCCCCGGGTGTGGGCGGTGAACGCCGCCCGTACGGAGACGCGGTGCTCCGGGGTCCGGTGGAACGCGGCCGCGCGGACGGTCCCCCAGGGGTCGAGCGGGGTCACCGGCGCGTCCGAGCCGAAGGCCAGCGGGACGCCCGCCTTGAGCATGGCCGCGTACGGGTTCAGGGTGCGGGCGCGCTCGGCCCCGAGGCGGTCGGCGTACATGCCGTCCCCGCCGCCCCACGCCGCGTCGAAAGCGGGCTGCACGGAGGCCGTGAGGCCCAGCTCCGCGAAGGCGGCGATGGTGGCGGGGGTCATCATCTCGGCGTGCTCCACGCGGTGCCGGGCCGCGCGGACGCGAGCCAGGCCGACCTTGTCGGCGGCCGCGCGGACGCCCTCCACGACGGCGCTGATCGCCGCGTCCCCGATGGCGTGGAAGCCGGCCTGGAGGCCCGCCTCGGTGCAGGCGGCGACGTGCGCGGCCACCTCGGCGGCGTCCAGGTAGCCGGTCCCGGTGTGCGGGGCGTCCGTGTAGGGGGCGTGCAGGCAGGCGGTGTGGGAGCCGAGGGCGCCGTCCACGAAGAGGTCGCCGGCGGCGCCGACCGCCCCGAGCTCCTTCGCCCGGCCGAGGTCCCGGTCGGCCCAGTAGCCGAAGACCCGCGGCCCGGGCCGCTCGGCCGCCAGCGCGAGCAGGGCGGTGAAGTCCTCGGCCGAGGAGATGTCGGGCCCGCCGCACTCGTGCAGGGAGCCGATGCCGAGGGACGCGGCCCGGTCGAGGGCTGCCGCCTGGGCCTCCGCGCGCTGCGCGGGGGTGACGGCGGCGAGCGCGGCCCGCCGGACGGCGTGGTGGTCGTCACGGGTCAGCGGCTCGTCACCTTCGGGCCGCACGCCCGGGACGAGGTCGAGCAGGGCTGTGGTGACCACCGCGGAGTGCACGTCGATGCGGCTGAGGTAGAGCGGGCGGCCGGCGGCGGCCTCGTCCAGCTCGGCGCGGCGCGGCGCCCGGCGCTCGGGCCAGCGGGCGGCGTCCCAGCCGTGCCCGAGGAGCACCCGGTCGGCGGGGCGGCTCGCGGCGTGGGCCCGTACGAGGTCCAGTGCGGCGGCCAGCGACCGGGCGCCGGAGAGGTCCAGCCCGGTGAGGGCGAGCCCCGCGGAGGTGGCGTGCACGTGGGCATCGGTGAAGGCAGGGGTGACGAGCGCGCCGCCGAGGTCGACGACCTCGTCCACGCCCTGCGCGAAGGCGTCGGCCGCGCCCTCGGAGCCGACCCAGGCGATACGGCCCCGCTCGACGACCATGGCGGTGGCGAAGGGGTCGGCGGGGCTGTGGACCTCGCCCCCGCGCAGGAGGACGGTCCGGTGGGGGGCGGGGTCGGTGTCGTTCGCTCCGGCGGCGTCGGCGGAGTTGGCGGTGCGGTCAGTCATGGGGAACAGTCTCGCCCCTCGTCCGGCCGCGGCCGGACGCGGGTACCGGTGCCCTGCGGGCGGCTCTCCCCCGGCCACGCGCCGAGCCCGTACCGCGCTCAAGGCCCGGACGGGATGCCCTAGACCCGGGGCGGGCGGGCCTCGTACGGGGTGGACAGGACGACCGTGGTCCGCGTCGAGACGTGCGCGAGGGCCCGCAGGCGGCCCAGCAGGTCCTCCAGTTCCAAGGGGGTCGCCACCCGGACCTTGAGGATGTAGTTCTCGTCGCCCGCGACGCTGTGGCAGGCCTCGATCTCGGGCACGCCGGACAGCCGGTCGGCGATGTCGTCCGGGGCGCTCGGGTCGAACGGCTTGACCGAGATGAAGGCGGTCAACGGCAGGCCGACGGCCTCAGGGTCGACCACCGCCGCGTAACCGCGGATCACCCCGCGCTGTTCCAGCCTGCGTACTCGCTGATGGACCGCCGACGTGGACAGTCCGGTGGCCTTGCCCAGATCCGTGTAGCTCATCCGCCCGTCCCGCACGAGCAGATCAACGATCTGGCGGTCCAGCTCCTCCATTGCGCTCATAGCCGCTCAACCTAAGGCCCAAGGGCGCTCCGGGCCCAGCGGTGTCCACCCACTGGAGGCATCTGCGCCGGGCATGTGACCAAGGCCACAGCGTCATGCAGGCGTACGGCGTGCTGAGGTGGTTACTCGTGCCGCGCTGCGGGAAGTGCTTGGTGTGGCCGAGGCCGAAGAACCTGCCCGCCCGGCCCACCCAAGGGGGAGTACATCCATGCTGAACACCAAGCGCGCCGGTCGCACCGAACCGGAGCCCCTCGAACCGGCCGATGCCGAGGAGGGCGCGTACCCCGAATACGCCGAATACCTTGAAGACGGCGAGGGGTTCGAGATCCACCACGCGATCTGCCCCGACTGCGGCCAGTCGATCGCCCTCGTCGCGGACGAGGAGTACCTGCCGCAGCACGCGCTCTGCCTGACCCCGTGGAACCCCTTCGGCCTCACCGTGTGCGTGGGCACCGGGCGGCCCGCCGGCGACGCGCTGTCCAGCGTCGGCGCGTTCCCGTCGCCGGAGGCGCAGGAGCTCGACGCCGTCGTGCTCCTGGACCTGCCCCAGGGGCTGGACTGGCGCACGCAGCCCTTCTCGCACGTCGGCGGTCCGGGCTCGCGTCCAGTCCGGCTGGTGCGCCCGGCCCTGCCGCAGGCGCAGGCCCAGACGCAGCAGCAGCACGCGCAGGCGGCCTGACGGCCCCCTGCGCGTCCACCGCGGCCCGTTCCGCCGCCCCTACCAGTACGTTCCCTGCACCATGGCGGCCAGGCTGGCGTGGTGCAGGATCAGGCTGTCGGGATTCTCCGGGATCTCGACCTCGCCGAAGTGCGCCTGCCGGTAGGCGATGCGCAGCATGACGATCCCGTGCCGCAGCGCCGCGTAGAGCGTGTGGAAGTCCATGTTCTGCGGGGTGTGGCCGGTGAGTTCGGCGTACCTCCGCTCCAGGTCCTCGCGGCGCAGGAAGTCCGGCAGGCCGGGCTGGCCGAAGCTGATGGTGAGGTCCTGGAAGAACCGGTGCAGGTAGACGCTCCAGCCGAGGTCCACCTCGCGCGGGGCGTACGCCGCCATCTCCCAGTCCAGGACGGCCGCCGGGGTGAACCCGTCGTAGATGACGTTCCCGATGCGGGCGTCGCCCCAGTTGAGGACCGCCGGGCCCTCGTCCTCGGGCCACAGCTCCTCCAGGCGGGCGAACGCCCGCTCGATCAGCGGGGACGGGGCCAGGCCGGCCACCACCCACTCGTAGTAGGCGCGTTGGGCGTCCACGTGCCGGCGCAGCGGGCTGCCCTCGCCGTCGGGCAGCAGGAACTCGGCTTCCTTGACGGGGAACTGGTCGTGCAGGCGGGCCAGCAGCGAGATGCTCGCCTCCTGGAGCACGGCGCGCTCGTCGTCGGTCGCGGCGTGCAGCCAGTTGCCCTCGTAGGTGTAGGGCATGACGTCGGGCGGGACCCGGCCCTCGGCGCGGGCCATCACGAAGAACGGTGCCCCGAGCGGCTCCGGGTCCTCCTCCAGCCACTGCACGCGCGGGACGGGCACGTCGGTGTGCTCGGCGACCAGGCTCATCACGCGGTGCTGGCGCGGCATGTCGTACGTCGGGAAGACGGTGTAGGCGGCCGGATCGGCGGCGAGGCGCAGCGCGCAGGCGCGGAGCGGGGTGTCGGGGTGCTCTATGTCGAAGAGCAGGGTCTCGCTGGACATGCCGTTGGAGCCGGGGACCGAGACGTTGACGACCTTCGCGCCGGGGAGCCGGGCGTCGAGCCAGGCGGCGAGACGGCGGCCGAGCTCTTCGGGCTCGCGGGTGGAGGTGCGCGGACGTGGAGCGGTTGCCATGGATGTGCCCCTTCTCTACTTCATCACTTCATCTCTACTGCGCGACGGAGGAGTAGTCGGCGAAGCCGCTCGGGTCGTGGCGCCCGAAGCTGCCGTGCTCGAAGATGCCGTGGCCGGTCTGCCCGTCGAGGGTGAAGCGCGCCGAGTGGTCGGTGACGCCGAAGGCGGCCATCGGGTGGGCGGTGGGGTCGGAGAGGTCGTAGACGCGCCGGTCGGTCCAGCCCCGGCCCTGCCAGCTGCCGTGCTGCCAGTCCCCGGCGGGCGGGTAGCCGGCGCCGATGGCGAGCGGGGAGGAGTTCAGGATCTCCACGCCGAGTTCGAGCGGCTTGCGGGCCGGATCGGTGAGGTGGACGACCGCGCTCTCGGGGTGCCGGCTTCCGGGCCGGTAGCGGATCTCGGTGTGCGGCCAGCCGAGTTGGACGTCGTGGCGGCCGGTCTCCTCGGGGAAGACCTGCACGGCCTCGTTGAGGGTGCGGTGCCCGTCGGCGTCCTCCTGGGCGATGACCATCACGAACCGGTCCTCGAAGCGGACCGGGATCCAGAGCCAGTGGAACCCCTCGGGCCGGTACTCCTCGGCGGCGCGGCCACCGTCCTCGCCGGGTATCGGCCGCACGCCCCAACTCCGGTCCCGGGTACCGGTCCACTCCCCCGGGGTGAGGGTGAGCTCCTCCCCCTTCGCACGGATGGTGCCGGTGACGTTGCCGGCCTGGACGAACCGGCGGCCCTCCAGCATGAGCCGGTCGCCGCGCCGCTGGATGTGGTGGGGCTCCCAGACGGCGGGGAACTCGGCGGTCCAGGTGACGTCGTACGAGAGCCCGTCCGGGTCCTCCGGATCTGCGGCGCAGCGCAGGGTGAGCTGCTTGAGCGGGACGTCGACGGTGATGGAGAGGGGCCCGACGCTGAGGTTCATGCGGTCGTCGGTGAGGGCGTCGGAGGCCCGGACGGCGAGCAGCTCGTCGCCGATGCGGAGGGTGGCGTAGGCGTCGATGACCCCGGTGTTGGGGTACACCCCGAGTCCGAGGATGAGGACGGCACGGCCGGCGTGGTCGAAGACGTGGAAGATGCATCGGTCGTAGGCGTTGCGGTCGCCGCTGACGAGGTGCTTCATCGACAGCGGGGCCTGGTGGATCGGGTACTCGTCCAGTCCGATGGGCCGGTCGGCGGGCATGGCGAACCTCCTGGGCGGGGTGGGGGCTTCGAAGGGTGGCGGGGTGGAGCGGGGTACGCAGCTCAAGCGGATATGACGGTACGTCAGAAAGTGGGACGGGGGCCAGAGTTCTGGCACGGTCTGACATCGCGGCACTGCGCGCCGGGGGCACCCAGCCCGGGCGGGCGGGGCGGCGGGCGGGCGGGGCGGAGCGGCGGGGCGGCGGGCGGGCGGGGCGGAGCGGCGGGCGGGCGGGGCGGAGCGGCGGGCGGGCGGGCGGAGCGGCGGGAGCTTCGGGCGGCGGGGTCCGAGCCGGGCGGAATCGGAGAAGGCGCGGGGGGTTTCCCGTCAGTCCCATAGTCCTTCCGTGTCGGGCCGGCCTGTAAAGGGCGCTCCCTTCGGTCGCGTCGCTTCGCGATGGCCTTCGGCC
>NZ_JBFBFP010000068.1:0-28939 GCF_040684275.1 Streptomyces sp. NPDC091371 | reverse complement strand
CCAACGGCGACAAGCTCACAGCCATACCCAGAACCCCCGGATCCGCCGATCTTACGAATGACCGACTCAGACCCACACTTGGAAGGTAGGACAAGCTCAGTGCCTGTTTCCGATCTAGGGCCCGGTGAGAGGCGGGGCTCACCTGATGTTTAAGGTGCGGGCATGGCTGTCCCTGAGATCATCCCCATCGCCCATGAGCCGGACTATCGGACGAGCACCATCGGCCGATTCAGCGGCGGCCAGTTTCTGGCTTCGGTCACCTATGCCTTCCGAGACGGATTCGCGATGGGGGACGGCTGGGAGGAGCAGAAGCGGCTCTTCGCCGTGCTCCACAAGTTCGACCACGACGGACACCACCAGGAGTCCGACATCTGGTGCGCCGGTACTTGGGCAGAGCAGATGAAGCGCCCGCGTGACGAGCATTCTGTGGTTGCCCGCGCGGAAGCCCGACTGACCGCAGTCCTCGCAGGCCTCGCAGAGCGTGAGTACTGCGCCATCGCCATCCGGCCGTTCCAGCTCACCGTTGACGGTGTGGTCTTCGGCCTGATCACGGAGTGCCATGCCGAGGACGAGAACGGCGAGGACGACTGGGCTGAGCTCTATCCCGACGGCTTGGGCTTCTCGGCTCCATGGAACGGCGAGTACGACACCTGACAGACCAGGCGGTCCGCAGAGTCGGGAGGCGAGCCGCCTTGTCATCAATGTGATGGCTGCACATGTAATAAGGGCTTCGCTGTGCTGGACGAGCCGCTCGTAGTCGCGGGCATGGCGGCGCGCGTGCATCAGCCATGCCAGTGTGCGTTCGACGACCCATCTACGTGGCAGGACGACGAACCCAGAGGTGCTCTTGGGTCGACTGACAGTCTTGACCGTCAACCGCAGGTGGGTTTCACCCAGTCGACGAGCTGACCGACGTAGGCAGAGTCGGCCCAGACCATGGTGATCTCGAGGTGCGTGAGCCGGAGGCGAGAGAGAACTTCCTTGGCAGGGTCACGGTCGTTCATGTCGGCGGGGTGACCATGACCAGCAGGGGGAGCCCTCGGGTACCCACCACGATGTGTCGCTTCCTCCTGTCGGCGTACGCCTCTGAATGGCTCTGGCAAGATTTTCGTAGTCGGAGATCATCTCGGTGGCGTGGTCGGCCGGTCCGCAAAGCGGGCAGCCTGCCACTGTGCTCTGTTGAACTGGCCAGTCTGTTACCGCAGTTGTCTGATGTGCTGGTGAGCTCGGTCGAGGTCTCCGATGCCGCGGTGACGGTCGGCGCCCGCACGAGATCGGGTGAACCGGCGAGATGTACGGGATGCGGTCAGCTCAGCGTGTGGTGCCACAGTCGGTATGTACGGAGCCTGGCCGACGTCACCCTCGCGGGCCGGCCTCTGCGCGTCGAGTTGTCCGTGCGCCGTCTGTACTGCGAGAACACGACTTGCCCGAAGGTGACCTTCGCCGAGCAAGTACCCGGCCTGACAGCGCGCTATCAGCGGCGGACACCGCGACTGCAGTGCCTGGTGGAGGCCGTGGGCGTGGTGCTGGCTGGCCGGGGCGGAGCCCGGATGCTTCGGATCTTGAACATCAGGCTCTCGCGGGTCGCCGTCCTGTCCCAGCTGATGCGGGTGCCGCTGCCGCCACTGGTCACGCCCCGGGTGCTGGGGGTCGACGACTTCGCGCTCTACGGCGGCACCTACGGCACGCTTCTGGTCGATGCCATCACCCGGCTCCCGCTCAGCCTCTGGGAAGGACGCGATGCGGAACAGCTCGGACGGTGGCTCCGAGAGCACCCGGGCGTCGAGGTCGCCTGCCGCGACGGCTCCCTCACCTACCGGCAGGGCATCACGGCCGGGGCCCCCGAAGCCGTGCAGGTCAGCGACCGCTTTCACCTCTGGCAGGGCCTGTCCCGCCGAGTTCAAGACATCGCCTCCGCCCATCGCGGCTGCCTGCCCGCGGCTCTGCCCACGGTCACTGAAGACGATCCCCCACCGGTCGAGGAGACCACCGAGGACGCTGCGGCGAACACCCGGGCAGGGCGCCATGCCCAGAGTCTGTTCGAGGCTGTCCATGCTCTGACCCGCACCGGCCGGAGCCATAGCTCCGTGGCCCGCGAACTCGGCCTGGACCGCAGAACCGTCGGCAAGTACGCGCGCGCCTGCACCTGGCAGGAAGTGATGCGCCGGCCACCCCGCAAGCCCTCCACCCTGGATCCCTACCTCGAGTACCTGCGACAACGCTGGGACGAAGGACAGCACAGCGCGAAGATCCTTCACGAAGAACTGCAGGCCAAGGGCTACCTCGGCCACTACCAGCGCGTGAAAATGGCCGTCGCGCCACTCCGGCGGGGCCTACCCATCGACGAGCCACACGAGCGACCACCCTCACCTCGCGAAGCGGCCCGCTGGATCACCACCCACCCGCGCCACCGCAACCCGCACATCAACGAACGCCTGCCCCGGCTTCTCGAACACTGCCCCGAACTCAAGCTCACCCACGACCTGGTCCGCCGCTTCGCCACCATGCTCGACAACCGGGACGCCGCACCCCTGCCAGGCTGGCTGGACGACCTCGCGAACAGCGGACTGGCCCCACTCGCCGGCCTCGCCGGAGCCCTGCATGAAGACCGGCACGCCATCGCGCAGGGCATCACCACCCCTTACAACTCCGGGGTCAACGAAGGCCGCATCACCGACGTCAAGCTCCAGAAACGGATCATGGCCGGGCGTGCTGGCGTCCCACTCCTCCGCCACCGCGTCGTCCTGATGGCCCACCTTCGCCGCCGCTATGCGGACCGGTCGGCCATCTCACCGAGATGATCTCCGCCTACGAAAATCTTGCCAGAGCCCTCTGAATGCTCCGCCAAGTACGGACAAACGTGCACCGCTTGGCGGCTGGTCGCGACCTGGGTTCCGTCGTGGACGTCACACCCGAACTTCCCCATGCCAGCGCCCGATGCCTGTTTCGAGTACTGCATCAAGCGAATGGCCGGAGATTTCTACAGCGCTCTCCTTCAGGCACCGACCAGTGCCTGTACCTCGGCATAGGAGGGGGCCTTGAGATCCGACCGTCGGCCGGCGCGGATGCCGGTCGCGGTGGTCACGGCCGCCTCCAGGGCCGTGCGGTAGAGCAGCGAGCCGAGGCTGATCCTGCGCACGCCCAGCGCGGCCAGCTCGGCGAGGGTGGGTCCGGTCGGCGTGTACAGGATGTTCAGCGGGACGACCAGGTTTGCCGTCAGGTCGGCGATTCCGTCCGGATCCGACAGTCCTGGCACGAACACCCCGTCCGCACCGGCCTGTTCGTAGATCGCGAGGCGCGCCGCGGTCTCTTCTTCTTGGCGTCCGAGCCAGTGGGTGTCGGTACGCGCGTTCACGAACAGCGCGGGCGCGGCGGCCTTGACTGCGGCGATCTTCGCCGCGTGCAGTTCCGCGGGGGTGAGGGTGCCGTCCGGGCGGCCGTCTTCGAGGTTGATGCCCGCAGCGCCGGCGGCGTGCAGCTTTCGGGCCAGCTCGGCCACTTCCTCCGTGTCGTCGCTGAAGCCCGCTTCGGCATCGACGGTGAACAGGAAGGACCCCTGCCCGAGTCGGCGGGCCAGCGTCAAGGTCGCGTCGACGGTGGCGGCCGCCCCGTCCGGCAGGCCGGCGGCCGCGGCCACGCCCAGGCTTGTGGTGCCGATCGCCTCGAAGTCCTGCGCCGCCAGGGCAGCGGCGGAAGCGTAGTCCCAGGCGTTGGGCAGGAGCAGCGGGGTGGCCTGGTGGTGCAGTCTGGCAAAGGGGGTCAGCGGGCGCCGGAGCAGGCCTTCGGACAGGGCGAGGGCATGGGCCCGGCCGGGGCAGAGCCGGGGTGGTGTACCGAAGGTGAGGGGGATGGAGTGGGCGTGGTTGGCGGCCGCGAGATCCAGGAGCACCACATCGCCCACGGCGACCTCCCGATCGCCGACGCGGGTGGCGCGGGCGGCGATCCGGCGCGTGGTCCGTACCGGCGGCACCTCCCGGAGCACCCGGGCCAGCGGTACGTCACCACCGGACGAGGCCTCCACCAGTGCAGCCGTCGCCGCGCATGCCTGCACCAGCAGCCCGATGCGGTTGGCGGCAGCCTCCAGCGCGGCTTCGTCCGCCCGCCCCGGCACCAACTGCGCCACCAGCCAGGCCACCGAGTTGTCCGCGTCCGCCCCCGCCTCCGCGTCCGTACCCCCGAAGTAGGCACCGGCCACCACGATCACCGCTTCCGCTACCGCCCCGGGCTCCGGCATCCCCAGGGCCTCGGCGAGGGTACGCACGACTCGCACCCTGGTCTCCCCCTCGGGCTGCCCTGCTGCCGCCCGCCGAAGCGCGGCGGGCTCGATCCCGGCCAGTTCGGCCTCCACCAGGGCCCGCCTTCGCCGATGCGGCTCACCGGAGCTGAATCGGGCCACGGTGGCTCGGAGCCACGCGACACTCGTGCCGCCCGGACCTCCGTCCACGGTCGGCAGATCCGGGACGAGCGCCGGGTCGGCAAGCGCCGCCCGGATGTCCGCGTAGCGGTTGAATTCATGCGTCGTGTGCGTCATGGCCCCGAAGGTAGGGCCGGGATGGTTCGGCGCTGCCCGAACCGTCCCTGCGGCATCATGTCCCCATGTCCCCCCTCGCCGAGACCGCCGGCCTGTTCGCCGACCGCACCAGGGCCGCCTTCTGCCTGGCGCTGCTCGACGGCCGCGCCTGGACCGCGGGCGAGCTCGCCCGGCACGCAGGTGTGCGGCCCTCCACCGCCAGCGAGCAGCTCTCCCGCCTCATCGAGGGCGGACTTCTGACCGAGGAACGCCAGGGCCGGCACCGCTACGTCCGCCTGGCCGGCCCCGAGGTGGCCGCCCTGATCGAAGCCCTCGCGTCGTACGCCCCGGATACCCCGCATCCGCAGAACCTACGCGAATCCGTGCGGCTCAGCGCCGAAGCCCGGGCCCGCACGTGCTACGACCATCTGGCGGGGCGGCTCGGCGTCGCCCTTGCCGATGCGATGATCGCCCGAGGCATAGTCGCCGCCGACTCCGGGCTCGCCGTCACTACGGCTGGCCAGGCCTGGCTGACCGATGCCCTGGGCTACCAGCGACCGCCGGGTACCCGACGGCCCCTGGTGCGGGGCTGCCTGGACTGGACGGAGCGCCGCCCCCATCTCGCCGGAGCACTGGGCGCGGCCCTGTGCTCCGCAGCCCTGGAACGGCAGTGGGTGCGCCGGGTCGGCTCCGGGCGCGCGGTGAAGGTGACGCCGGACGGGGCCGAGGCGCTCTGGAAGCTGCTGGGGGTGAAGGTCTAGCCGCGCCGGAGCCGCGGCCGTCCGGACGCGCGGGACGGACGACGCTCCTTCGCCGTAGAGGCGTGGCAGTGCCGCACCAGTGAATGCGTGCGCGGTGAGCCCCGGCCGCCTCCCCCGGTCTTGCGCTCCGCAGACTGGCCCCCGCAAACATCAGCGGCCCGGCGCCGGGGGCGGGTGAACGGGCAGCAAAAGCCCTCCGGCCTCGGGGCACCCGGCGGCCCGGCCGCCAGGCCGCCCGGCGGCAATACTGACGGCCCTCACCCGTCACCAGGACCCGGCCGCCTCCGACCACCGGGCCGCTACCCCGCCCTCGTGATCGCCAGGACAGTCGCCGATCCTTCGCTCGCGCGCGTACACGGAGAACCCGCAGTTCGTCGAGGGCCTCGTGCCGGGACCGTTGCGTATCCGCCGGTGGTCTCGACCCGGCCGGTGGCCTTTCCGCCCGCGCCGAAGGCGAGGAAGGCGCCTGGCCGGCCCTCCGTCGTCCCGCCGGTCTGTACGACCGCCGGCTCGGCGGACCGCAGGGTCACCTGCCCGTCCGGTACGGGGGTCGTCCGGCCGCCGAGGGGCGCGGTCCGCCGCTGCCGGCCATCAGCCGGATCGAACGCGGCGAGCCGCAGTTCAGTGCGGGCGCAAGCGAGTACGGCCACGACCTGCTGCTCCCCGGCGGCGACCTGCTCGGGCACGCAGCCGTCGGGGACGGCCTCTATCCAGCGTGGGGCGCCGGTCCGCAGATCGAAGGCGCGCAGAGCGGCTTTCGATCCGGAGACGGGGGAGGCCGGGTGTCGGGGACCCACGTGCCGTCGGCGTCTCGCAGGACGGCGATACCGCCACCGACGGCGACCATGTCGGTGAACGTCTCGCGCAGGTCCCCCGGTGTGCATGGCGTGTGCCATCGCTCGCGACCGGTCGTGAGGTCAAGCGCGGCGACGGTCGAGCAGCCCTCGTCCGTCATGTTCCCTCGGGCGATCAGAACGATGGAGCCTCCGCTCCCCACCCGGCCCCGTGTCGTCGGTCGTGGGCGTTGCCATGCGGATCCCCACCCCTGGCTCGAACAGTTGAAGCGCTGTCAGGGTAGGGGCACAGCTGATCAACGCCCCGCGCGCATGTGCGGTCGGTCCCCGTCCACGGCCGTTGTCAGTGGTAGGGGAAGGCGATCCTGCTGCGGTTGTGCGAGCGCATTGAGGTCGAGCAGCCGTCGGATCTGAAGCCGTTGTATGCGCTCACCCAGGCTGCGACGGAGGAGTTCAACCTCCTGGACAGGGAGTTCGCGGCGGCCGGGAGCGGGATCGAGACGGTTGCGCGTGAGTGGATCTGTGACGAGTTCCGCTTCGTCGCGTCGGCATACGGGTTCACGGACGCGCACGCGGAGGAACTGACCTCCGGCCGGGATTGGTGAACGATGGCGGGCAGGCCACCTCCGGCCGAAGCCATTCCTTGAGGGCTGCGGCCAGGACGGTCGCCTCGTAGCGGAGGGTGGCCTGGTCCATCGCATGGCGACAGCGCGGTGGCCGGCTGCCGCGGGAGCCGAGCTTCAGGCGGTTGCGTGCCTGGTCGGCCTCGTCGGGGCTGGTGCAGGTAGGGCATTCTCGCCCGTCCGGACGGCGGACGCCCCCAGGCCTCAGTGTTTCCAGTAGTCGTGCTCCGGCAGTTCGAGCCACATGTCGGGCGGCCCCACGACCGCGCGTGGATGGGTCTGCCGAAGTCCCGCGAAAGCGCACGCGTAGGCCACCGCGCTGCGACGGTAGAGGTAGCAGGCGAGGACCTCTTCGGGGGTGTCGTCCGGCTGTGGTCCGCCGCCCGGGTGGAGGTCCCAGCCTTCGACGACGCCGTTGCGGAAGATGCTGCCCTGGTTGCCGCTCTTGGGGTTGGCGTACAGCCCGTAGCAGACGGTCCCGGCGGACAGGCGGGTCAGAACACCCAGCCTCACCGGGACGGCCCCCCACGGCTGGGTGACCACGCAACCGCCCGGCACGGTCGTCACGCCGACGAACCGCTCGCTCTCCTCCGGCTCGTACGCCCACGGCTCGTCGAGCAGTTCCTCGATTTCCTCCCCCACCGCCGGTGCCGCCTCCAGGCGGCGCGCCGCTTCCTCGGCATCGATCCCGGCCACGCAGGCCAGGCCCGTGCCCTCGTAGAGGATCCGTTCCAGCGCGGCGACGAGGGGTCTGGCCTCCCGGGCCGCCCTTCGCTCGGCCTCGCTCAGGCCGCGTTCCGTTTCGGGCCTCACGAAGAGGTCCGGTGTCGGACCGGCCAGGCTGAGCCGCCCCGGTGACCAGCCGCCCATCGACGGCCGCCAGGGATCCGCTCCGGCGGCTGCCAGGGCGCGGGCGTTGTCCGGCCGGCCGGACAGGACGGCTTCCCAGAGCGCCGTCGTCCCGTTCTCCAGCGCGTCCACGTCCGCGACGCGGCGAGCCAGCTCCGTGACGACCTGCGGCGAGCCGAAGCCGGCCGCCCGGTGCAGGGGCCGCCCCCCGCTCCACCGTTCCGGATCGGCACCCTGATCGAGGCGCCGGAGGATGGCCTCGTGGTCCTGCCACTCCTCCCACCCCACGCCTGCCCACATGTCATCGCGAACGGCCACCGTGCCCCCCAGTCTTCGTCATCGGCAGGGACGTTGGCCGCGCCCCTCGTCCCGTACACGCAGCATCGCAGGCGGGTCCGACAACGCCGGTTACGTCGCCCCGCACGGAGCCCCGGAAGCGGCTGACGGGCCAGGCCGCCAGCGACAAGTGCGGCCGCGTAGCGAGCCTGCGCGGCGGTCAGATGCGGTGGACCGGAGCGGACGTCTGCGTCCAGTGCCAGTTGACGGGGCCCCACTGCTTCTTCAAGGCGGTGCGTTGGCGGGCGTACGAGCGAAGTGCGTCCTCCACCGCGGCCGGCAGGTCGGTGAGGTCGTCGGGTGCGGGAACGCGCAGGATGAGGTGTTGCTTCGTGTGGACGAGCAGCAGGTCGCCGTTGGGGGCGCAGGCCCCGAGGACGAAGTGGGTGAGCGGTCTGAAGGTCTTGTTCTCCGAGTCCAGCTTGGCGCGGAGCACTCCCCCCTTGTTCCAGGCGTAGAGGCCGTAGCGGTTGAGGTGGAAGGCACGGCCCCGGTGGGCGTCGGCGGCCAGGTTGAAGCAGAAGCCGGTGAAAGGGGAGTCCCGCCACTCGTGCAGGCCGTGGAGGCGTCCGGTCATCTCGCCCTGGTCGTTGACGAGGGCGAAGACGAAGGGCTGGCCGCGGCTGCCGCCGCGGAACGTCTTGGCGTAGAACGGGACGACGAACAGGCTGTCGGAGAGCGGTACGGGCCGGCCGAGGCGGGAGTCGTGCCAGCTCGAGAGGCTGTCCTCGCCGGCCGTCAGCTCGGTCAGCGCGGGCCGGGGCCGGCTGGCCAGGCCGACGGGGGCGCCTCGGTAGGTGGCGTGCGCGCGCAGGTCGACGTCGCTCTGATGGGCCGGTTCGGGGTCGAGGGAGGCCAGTGTGTTGATCACCGGCTTGGCGTCGGCGGTCAGGGCTCCGTCGGCGACGCCGACGAGGTTGGTGAGGACGCTGCCGTACCTCCACACGCCGTACTCGGCTACGGTGCACAGCAGGCGGCCCGAGGGTGTGACGCTGACGGAGCAGGCGAAGGGGTCTCCGTCGGCCGGCGTGAACGGCTCGAAGGACCGCCTGTCCTTCGAGTCGTAGACGGCCAGAACCCGGCTCAGATCGGGGGCGACGAGGGTGGTGTTGTTCGGCTTCGCGCTGATGGCGAGCACTCCGTCGGGCAGGACGCACAGGCTGATGTCGCCGCCGCCGGCGACGGCCGAATCCCCTTCACGCGCGCCGCCGGTGGGGAACAGTGCGGTCCCGAGGACCTCGGCGTCCGCGGAGTACCGGCTGATGACCCGGTACCCGAAGTTCGCCTTCTGCGGGTCCTGTTCGTCGTCGGCGGTTCCGTAGGTGTGGCGGTACACGCCGTACAGCGCGTACACCTCGCCGTTCGGCGCGCCGGCGACATCGAAGAAGTGCACGCCCCAGCCCTTGGAGTAGAGCGCGGTCAGATCGAGCCGGTGGTGGTCCACGAGCGAGCCGGGGAGGGCCAGCGGAAGAGTCTGGATCATGCGGTTCATCCTGGCCGATGTTGCTGACACCGGGCAGAGCGGATCCCGGACGGATGCGAGTCGCCCCACGCGTCGGCGCCGACGCACCCCCGTCCCGGCAGCGGGCTCGTCCGGGGCGGAGGCCGCCGGGACGGTTCAGGGCCGGGGAAGCGGTGCGTTGGTACGGTGCTTCGCGTGATGTTCGCCGTACGACGTCCCGGCCACCGCCGATGAGCGGGCTGCGCGCCCTGCCCGTGGCGATCGTCCGCGCGTGTCTGCGCCAGGGCGCGGGCGGGAGCCCCACCGCGGTGCTGTACGAGGCGCCGTTGAGTGACGACCAGCGCCGTCGCGTGCCCGTGCTGGCGGGAACCTCGCACGCCGTCTTCGTCGCGGTGGACGACTCCCGCCCCGGAGGCGAACCCGTCGTTTCGCTCCGCTTCTTCACGGCCGAGGGGGAACTGCCCGCGTGCGGCCACGGTACGGTCGCGGCCCTGGCCTTCCTGGCCGAGCGCGCCGGGGGCGATGAGTACCGCGCCACCCTCCACGCGTCGGGGCGTTCCTTCGCGGGCTGGTCCGTGCGGGTGGGGGCCCAGTTCCATGCCCGCTTCGAGGCCGGGACCGTCGACCTGCGCGAGCCCACCGGCGTCGAGTGCGGGCTCGTCCTGCCCGCGCTCGGCATCACCCCGGACATGCTCGCTCCGGGTGCGCGCGTCGCTTCGGTGGGGCGGTCGCGGTTGCTGGTTCCCGTGAGGTCGCGATCCGTACTCGTCGCCCTCGACCCGGACTTCGAACGTCTCCGTGCCGCCTGCGACCGCCTCGGCTTCCTGGGCTCCTTCGTCTACTGCGCGCCGATGCGCACGGGCCGCGTCGCGGTCGCGGTCACGGTCGCGGCCCGCATGTTCGCCCCGTCGATCGGCGTCCCGGAAGACATCGCCAACGCCAACAGCACCGCCTGCCTCGCCTCGCACCTGGCCGGTCAGGGCATCACCGACATCGCCGTCGACATGGGCGACTCCCTCGGCAGCCCCTCCACGATCACGGCCACGGCCACGGCGACGGCCACGGCTTCCTCTACCGCGACGCGACACGACCCCGCAGGCCGCCCGCTGGTGCACCTGGGAGGCACCGCCGAAGCCACCCGCGTCGTCCGCCTGGCTTCCCCCGTGGACTGACCACCGAGATCCACCTGGCGGTCGAGCCGGCCTTGCCCCGACGCCGGTGTCGCTCGTGGTCACGGCCGGGGCCGGACGGGAACTTCTCCACCCTTCCGCCCGTCATTTCCACGGGAGTTGCCGCAGACTCAACACCCGTCTCACTCTTCACCACCGAGGTCCGAGGAGATCCATGGTCGACACCGTCAACTCACTGGTCACGCGTCTTCACGAAGTGCAGGTGACGCTCCTGACCCATGGTTTCGCCGCAGCGGACACGAGGGGTCTCCACGACGTCGTCGCGCGCTCCACGGCGCTCGGCCCCGACGGCGCGTGGCTCGTCGCCGCGGGCCACTCGACCCTCGGCAGCCTGGCCTGCGTCGGCGGGCAGACCGACCAGGCCATCCACCACCTCGACGCCGCGGTGACGGCCGGGTACAACGACTGCGTGGCGCTCCACGTCGGCCCCATACGCCCGCTGCACCACGATCCCCGCTTTCAGGCCCTGTACGGGCGGATGCGCGTCACGCAGGCCGACCTCGACGAGTTCTTCTGGCTGCACCAGGAAATGCAGATCATGTCGAGGGACGCCCAGCAAGCGAGCGTCGACAACATCGGCCGTCTCGACACCGGGGTGTCGCCGCTTCCGCAGGCCCCCTTGCCGACCCGCGAACCGAACACCCCGGGCATCTTGATCACCCGCATCGAGCTCGCCTCGGTCCAGACCGCACTCCAGCAGGTCGCCTTGAAGGCGGAGTTCCAGCGCAGCTCCGGCAATACCAGCCTCAGTCTCATCGACGACTCGTGGGACTACGCCCGTGCCAGGCGCGACGCCTGGCACGCCGACGAGCTGGACTCCCACCGCCTGCAGGCCGCCTCGGCGCGGGCCTTCGTCGAACGCCCGGGCGCCGGCACCACGCTCGCCCCCTGCCCGCCGCTGGGCTCGATCACCTACCCGGCCTGACGTCCGGTTCCCGGCCTGCCACTGGTCCGCGGTGACGAGTCGCCCGACGACACCCCGCTGTCGGGCGGCCGCCACCGCGGCCCGCAGTCGTCCCCCGATCACGATCAGGGAGCTTGGTTCTGCTTCCTGGCCAACAGCTGAGCGCACAGGGTGTCGTACGCCCATCGCTCCCACGTGTCCACCGGCCACGCGCGGTCGCGGGTGAGGACCAGGAAGAGTTCCGGGCTCAGCAAGCCGTAGATGACGTCCGCCGCCTCTCCCGCGGCTGGTGCTGAGCGACGAGCCCGCCACCACCTGAGAGACCCGGCAACGCCCTGGGAGGGGTGCGGAGTCTGGGAGACCGACGGGCCAGCAGTTCTCATGGACTCGGCCGAGGCGGGCAGGGATCTCGGCGTGTCCTACCCCGACGGCAGAGGCCAACCGGCGGGAGCAGCGGTTCCCGTGCCCCCGGGGCGATGGGGTGTCCGTGCATTCCACAAGACTGACGAGTTCCCGTGGGTCGGCGTGGTCCAACTCCTTCCAGAAGCCGGTGTTCAGTCGGCAACCACATGTTGATACACGCCGACGGAACCCGAGCAGCCGAACACTCGATCCACCCACTGGTCCATCCGGGCCGCGAAGTCCGATGCCGAGACGATGTCCGAGGCAGGGAGGGAACCAGCCTCGTCGAGGCCGGCGATGAAGTCCACGTCACCCCAGCCGCCGCGGAACAGGACGACCGACAGTTCGGCCTCCGCCGAGCCGGAGAGGGTCAGACCGAGCGAGTCGGGGTCACGCACCCGCGCCCTGTCGGTCTCCAGAGGCTGAGGCCAGTCCGCCTGCGCGTCCCGCCAGGTCATTTGCCCCACCTCCAGGCCGGCCGACCTCCAGCGCTCGGCCCGGTCAGCCAGGATGGCGGCCGCCTCGTCAAGATCAATGACTCTGTCCACAACGGGATCATCCCTCATGGACCACTCCTGTCGTTTCCAGAACCCGACGGTACGTCCGGGACGGGTACGGCAGATCGGTACCCGCTCCCCCGTAGCCGCCGCTGTCAGTGGTGATCGCTAGGGTCGGCGTACTTGATCAGCTGAGGAGCGCGGACCCTTGAAATCTCCGGCCGAACTGGACGACGTGCCGTGGCACGCCCTGACCCATGCCTACGGCTCCGCCGAGGACGTGCCCGCGTTGATCCGGGCGCTCTACGACGATGACGAGGAGACCACGGGCGAGGCGGTCTACGAGCTCTACGGCAACATCCACCACCAAGGCTCGGTCTACCCGGCCTCGGCACCCGCCGTCCCCTTCCTCGCCCACGCCGTCCACCACGCCCCGGGCAGGCGCGACGAGTTGCTGATGCTGCTCGCCACCCTCGCCGACCACGACCCCGCGGACCTCGAGTCGCCGCGCTGGCCCGGCAGCTCGATCGCCGCGATCTGCGCGGAGCTCGCCGGGGTCCTTCCTGACCTGCTCCCCTGCCTTGGGGATGCCGAGCGCGGGGTGCGCCGTGCGGCGTTGCGCGTGGTGGCGGCCGCGGCCGGGCTGCTCCCGGCCGAAGTGGGCTCCTCCGTCGCGAGCCGGCTCGACGAGCTGTACGCCACCGACCCCGTCCCGGCGGTACGGGCGGACGCGATGGTCGTGCTGGCCCTGCTCGGCCGCGAAGTGGTGGAGGCGGGACTCGACAGCCCGCTGCCCGAGGTCAGGCTGGCCGCGGCCATGCTCGCCGCCGAGCGCTCCGGGCCACCGTACGCGGCTCAGCTGGTGGAGGTCTTCGCGGAGGACGCCGCCGAGCCCGACCCGGGGGACGACGGCTTCCCGTGGCCGGGCACCGCCTCGCAGGAGACGCACCTCACGCACCTGCTCACCTCGGAACCGGACGCCGGCCTTACCGTGGCGGCCCGCTGGATCGCGGCCGGGGACCTCCACGCACGCGGCTCCTGGCTCGCCCGGGAGATCGTGGAGACCTGGCGCGACCGAGAGCCGGAGGTCCTGGATCTGCTGCTCGCCGCCCTGCCCCCGCACGAGGGGACCCGTACGCTCGCCCACACCCTGTCCACCATCGCCTCCTGGATCGAGTACCTGCCCGAGCCGCGCGCCGAACTCCGGGACGCGCTCTACGGCCACGCACGGGCCGAGGGAGAGAGTGCTGCCCCCGCCCTCCTCGCCCTGGTGCGCTCCCGCGACCCGCGCGCCCTCGAACTGGTGCTGCGCCGTCCCGACGCCCCCGCACTGCGGGCAGCCTCCCGGTCGTTCCCCGAGGCGGGCGAGCTGCTCATACCCGTGATCCGCCGCGAACTGGCGGCCGGAGCCGCCGGGAACGCGGCCGGCGAACTGGTCGGCGCCCTGGACCCGTTCGGGGTCGCCGCCCGCCAGGCCCAGCCCGAACTGCTCGACTGCCTCCGCACCCGCCTCGCGCCCGTGGCCGCCGCCCGCCGGCTCGGGCTCAACGGCATCGCGACGCCCGAGACCACCGCCCTGCTGCGCGAGGCTGCGCGGAGCACCGACGGCGCCCTCAGTACCGCGGCAGCCGTGGCCCTCCACCGGCTGACCGGCGAGGCCGAGCCGGCGCTTCGTACCTTCGAGGGGCTGCTCCGCGGCCCCGGCCAGGGCCCGGTCCACTGGAACCTGAGCAGCCTCACACCGCTCGGCAAGGCCGCCGCCCCGCTGCTGCCGTCCGTCGAGGTGCTGCTGACGGCCCGGCACGACTGGACCCGGATGGCGGCCGCCGAAGCCCTCCACGCCCTCACCGGCTCGCCGGACCGCGCCGTCCCCGTCCTCGCGGAGCTGGTCTCCCCCTCCCCCGTCGGCCTCAGCGCCCTCAGGGCGCTCGCCGCCATCGGCGAGGTCCCCGAAGACCTCCGCCCCACGCTCCGCGCCTTCGCCTTCTCCCCGCTCCGCCTGCTCAGCGACCTTCCCTTCAACGAGGACGTCCACGCGGACGAGGAACTCCGCACCCTGGCGTGGAGCCTCCTGACCGCCGGGTAGGCAGCCCGCCGGCGCCCCGTGAGAGGCTGGGCGGCATGGGAGCGGCATCGGACGATCAGCGTGCTCGGGAGTTCCTGGCGGGGCTTCACGTCGGCGACGTGTGCGGCGGGACCATCGCAAGGGTCACGCGGCCGGATGGGGTGGCGGTGACCCTCGACGGATTCTCCGGGCGCCCGCTGGGAATCGTGTGGCCGTCGGACGTCTCCTGGCGCGGGGAGCGGGCCACGGCCGTGAAGGTCGGCCGGCGGATCACCGGCGAGGTGACCGACATTGATCTCGACAAAGGCCGAGCCCGACTGTCGATGACCGCCACCGAGGACCCGGAGCTCTGGGCGTTCCTGCGATCACGTCACCGCGGCGAGATCCTTTCCGGTACGGTCGCGGCGATCGAGCGGTTCGGCGTCTTCGTGTCGCTGGACGACGGCCCTGCCCACCCGGTCCTCCCCGGCGTCGGATTCATCACCGTCCCCGAGCTGTCCTGGCACCACGTGGACTCGGTATCGGACGTCGTCCAGGTCGGGCAGCACGTCACATGCGAGTTCCTCCAGTTCGACGACTGGAACGGCGAAGCCCGGCTGTCCTTGCGAGCACTGCGGCCGGACCCGTTCGCGGCGTTCGCCGAAGGAACTCGTGTGGGCCGGATCCTGCCGGTGCAGGTCACCAGGCTGGTTCCGTTCGGCGCCTTCGTGCGGGTCGCCGACGGGATCGAGGGGCTGGTCCACGTCCGGGAGCTCGCCCGGACACCGGTGGAGACTCCGGAGGAGGTCGTACGGGTTGGGGATGACGTCACGGTCGTCATCACCGGGATCGACGTGCAACGACGCAGGCTGACGCTCTCCCTGCGTCAGACCTCACCTGACCTGCCGTAACCCCACCCCCTCAGGGGCACGGTGACCTTCTAGAGCGCGACACAGAGGCGTCCGCGCCGGAGCGCGGCCGACTACGGTGGATCACTGGTCGGTCTCGATGCAGGTGCCTCCCCAGGCGGCATTCGCCAAGGGAGGCACAGAGGCGTGTACTTCAGGCTTGGTCTCCGAGCCTGAGCCTCAGCTGTCGCCCAGGGTGCGGCCCAAGAGAGGGAGCAGGTGGTCCCAGTGGCGCTTCAGCCCGGATGGGCTGAAAGCGTCGGTATCGGACATGGTGAAGCCGTGGATGGTGCCGGGGTAGATCTCGGAGGTGTAGCTGACACCTGCCGCGTCCAGGGCCTGGTTGAGCTCGCCGAGCGCCTCTGGGGTCATGTCGCCTTCGGCGTGGCCGAGGTGGACCTGGGCGGTGAGCTTGGAGAGGAGGGCGGGCCCGTCGGCGCCCACGGGGCCATGGAACGCGGCGACGGCGGCCACCTGGCCGGGGTGGGCCGCGGCGGTGCGCATCGCCAGGAGGCCGCCTATGCAGTAGCCGGTCACCGCGAGCGGACCGGCGCCTACCTCTGGCTGGGTAGTGAGGAACCTGATGTAGGCGTCGGCATCGCGCAGGACACGTTCGGCGGTGTGCGCCTTGAGCAGAGGCATCACCTGGGCCATGACCTGGGGCCGGGCCTCTTCTCCGATGTGCTCGGGAAGTTCGATCACCGGTGTCGGGCCATGCCGGTAGAAGAAGTTGGGGACGAGCACGTAGTACCCGTGCCCGGCCAGTTCGCGGGCCATCTCCCGCAGCACGGGCCGGATGCCGAAGCCGTCCGCGTACATCAGCACCCCCGGGTGCTGCTCGCCGTGGTCGGGGAAGGCAGCGAACGCATCGGCCCGGCCGTCCGCGGTGGGAATCTGCAACGTCTTGGTGGGCATGAACTCTCCTGTCGTGGTTGATGTGTCGAGCCTCTGATCAACACGACGGAGGCGGAGCCCGCGCAGCAGCGCAGGCTCCCCGTTCGAGCAGCGGGCCCGCACTGGCCCGTACGGTGCTCAGGAGAGCACCGGGTCACCAATCCGTGTGTGGCGCAATGCCGTCCCGGTAGTCATCCACACAACTTAATGCACAGCCGTGATCATCCGGTGCTACAACACGACTCCCGGGGTCGGCACCCGGTCGTCGCCGGCCGCGCCCTAAGGCGCGCGGCCGTCCCTCCGGTACCTCCACCGGTGCCCGGGAGGCCGTGGAACTGCGCGACGGGGACTCGGCTCGCTGGCACGGCAAGGGCGTCGACCGTGCGGTGGCCCACGTCAACGGGGAGATCGCCGCGGCCGTGCGCGGCCGGGACGCTGCGGACCAGGCGGGTCTCGACGCCGCGCTGGTCGCCCTCGACGGCACGGCCACGAAGTCCCGGCTCGGCGCCAACGCGATCCTCGGCGTCTCCCTCGGCGGCGCCGACCCCCACCTCCTGCCGCTGCCAATGATGAACATCATCAACGGCGGCGCCCACGCCGACAATCCGCCGGGTTTCCAGGAGTTCGTGATCGCGCCCGTGGGCGCGGACACCTTCGCCGAAGCCGTCCGCATGGGCAGCGAGGTCTTCCACACCCTGCGCCGCGACCTGCTGGCCGCTGGCTGGGCGACTCGGCACGCTACGCCGGCCGCTCCGCACTGCGTCGGGCGTCGGGCGTGACCAGCGGGCAGAGCTGACCGAGGGGGCCGCGTCCGGGGGCGTACATCACCCCCGGACGCGGCCCCCTCGGTCCCGTCGGCCATGCCCTGGCGGCGGAGCGGCACTCCGGGTGGAGTGCCCTTCCGCCCCCGACCGCCCCGCGTCAGGGAGTGCAGCGGTCGGGGTCGTCCTTCATGAACTCGGAACGGCTGACGACTTTCGTCTCACTCCCCTGCTTGACCAGCACCTGGCCCGCCGTCAGCCCTTCGAGCTGGCCCGCGGTGAATGCGACTTTCCCATCCAGCCCACGCCCGCCCACGGCCCCGTAGACGGTCAGCGTGTATGTTCCGCCGCCTTTCAGGTCGGACAGTGTGGTCGACGTGGTCCGCCACCCCGGCGGCGTCGCGAACAATTCGATGCTGGGCAATGACCCCCTCATCACTTCGTTGCTGACTGCCCACCGCTGGAGATCCGCGGATCCGCCTCCCTTGCGGAAAACGGAGAAATCAAGCGCATCGTAATCCGAGCAGGGAGCGATGAGGACACGGACCGATCCCGTCTCGGTCCGTTCAACGGCCAGCAGCCCCTTGGGAGTCGGTGTGCACGCGACTGCCGCCGATATCGCAGCCGACAGCACAACTCCCACCTTCAGGCGCCGCAGTAGAGTCGCCGAGCCCATGTTCTCCCTTTCAGAGGGTTGGTGCCACGCCCGGCGGATTCACCTGCGTGGGATACCACTTGAGATAGCCACCCCACCACAGATTCGCGCCGAGTTCGAAGCGGTTGGCGTGCGCCGGAGTACCGACTTTGTATTCAGACATCCCGACTTCTGCGAAATAGGCCAATGCGAAGTGCTTGGCATCCGCAGCCGCGGCCCACTGCCTCGAGTGAATGGCTTCGTGGCGCTCCAGATCGGGGCCGAACTCCTCGGCGGTCGCCTTGCCTGCGACTGCCGTGATCCGATCACGCCTTTCAGCTTCGTTCGTGAGCCGCTCGATGAAGTCCGCCCTGTCGCCCGGATAGAAATGTACGTCGCCCACTGTAATCGGCTGGTCCCCGGCCGGGGAGTGCCCGAAGCACACATACTGCTCGGCGCGCATCGTGCAGCTCGAGGCCACGCCCGCATAGCCGGCCGCGATCTCGTTGGCACCGTTCAGGGCGTTGCCCGCGTTGTACGGACGGCTGAGGATCGTTCCGGCCGAGACCTCCGTCATGCATGCGGCTCTGATGTCGTTCAGCTTGCAGTCGAACGGCTTCTGGGGCACGGGCGGCGGCGTCACCTGCACCGATCCGAGCGGAAACGTGGGCAGCGGGCTCCCGCTGGGCGGTCCGCAGATGTACTTGCCGAGGAGGCATCCAGAGCCGGGAGGGGTCACGGTTCCTCCGACGGCACCGGAGTTCCTCTTCGCCTGGCCACCCGGGGTGAGCTTGGGCGGCCCGGGCACGTGTCCCGGTGTGGTGTTCTCGTGGTCCGGGGTCGGCCGGGTCGGGCAGTCAATCTCGGCGCACAGGCCCGTGGGGTCGGAGGTGGTGACGGGGCTGTTCTTGGCGTAGCTGTAGGCGTTCAGTCCCTGTGAGGAGTCGAGGACCATCACAGGGTCGACGCTGAGGAACGTTCCGGTGCGGGGATCGTATTCGCGGGCGCCGAGGTGGGTGAGTCCTGTGGCCTGGTCCTTGGTTCCGTCGACGAAGCCGCGTTCGCCGGGCCAGGCGGCCGGCGCGGGGCCCCTGTCTTCACCGAAGGGCTTGGTGGCGCGGCGCTGGACCTGGAGGGTGGTGGCGTCGATGGCGGTGGTGCCGGTGTTGTGGTGGTCGCTAGCGACGTAGGAGAGCTTGCCGTCCGAGGTGCGGACGATCGTCAGGCCGCCGGAGGTCGGATAGTAGCGGGCGCCGCTCACCGTGTTGGTGGTGGTGTTGAGGGTGACCTCGGTGGAGCCGAGGTAGAGGGTGGTCTTGCCCGGGTCCTTGCGGAGCAGGCGGTTGCCGGCCGCGTCGTAGACGTACGTGGAGGTTCCCGCGGCGGAGGTTGCCGAGGCGAGTCTGCCCTCGGGGTTCCACGTGAGGGTCTGGGTGGCGCCGGCGGCGTCGGGGCGGGTGCGGGTGTTGCCGGTCTCGTCGTAGGTGATGGTGCCGGTGACGGACGGGCTGGTGCCGGTCTTCCTGGTGGTGGAGGTCGGGGCGTGCGGGCGCGGGGCGCCCGGGGCCGGGAAGGTGTTCGTGGTCGTGGTGGTCTTGGCCGCGTCGCCCGCGGGGTCGTGGTCGGTGGAGGAGGTCCGGTTGCCGGTCACGTCGTAACTGAAGGACTGGCGGTAGGGGGCCGGTCCGCCGATCTGGCCGGGCTGGGGTGCGGTGTTCGTGCAGTTGCCGATGCCGGGGACCGACGGGCCGGGCTTGGTCGTGGTGGTGCCCGTGTCCGTCCAGGCCTCGGTGAGGCGGCGCAGGTAGTCGTACGTGAAGCACTGCGTGTCGCGGGCCGCGCCCTGCACGGTCGCGCGGGAGGTGACGTCGCCGGCCGGCGTGTAGGTGTAGTCGGTGATGTCGACCGGAGTGGTCGAGTCCTGCTTGTCCAGCTGGGTGCGCAGGAGGCGGCCCGAGGCCTGGTCGCGGACGTTGGTGAAGCTCACCTGCTTCGGCATGTCGCCCAGCGTCGTGCGCTGTACCGCTCCGAACTCGTCGTAGTCGGTCCAGTTGACGTAGTCGGTGGTGCTGCTGCCGAGCGAGACGGGCAGCCCGTCGGCGTTCCGGCCGGTGTAGAGGGTTTCCTTGGCCAGGCCGCCGGCCGCAGGCACCACCATGACGTCGGGCAGGCCCGTGATGGGGTCGTAGGCGACGGAGGTGGAGTAGGTGGTGCTGAGCGCGCCTTCTCCCGCCGGGACCGTCAGTTTGGTCCCGGTCGGCCGGTAGCCGGTGTCGTAGCCGGTGGTCTCCTGGCGCCATGCCTTGCCGTCCACCCAGCTGGTGGAGGCCGTGGCCTGGCCGAGGACCAGGGTGTCGTACTCGTAGGTGGCCAGCTTGGTGCCGCCCGCCGTGCCGAGGTTGCGTGAGGTGGGGCGGCCGAGGACGTCGTACGTGGTGACGGTGGTGATGCCGCGGGCGTCCGTGGTCGTGACGGGGCGGTCGGCGGCGTCGAAGGCGGTCGTCGCCGTGCCCTTGTCCGGGTCCACGGCTCGGATCTGACGGCCGTGGAGGTCGTACTCGTATGTCCAGGTGTTGGAGGCCGCGTCGGTGAGACGGGTCAGCTTTCCGGTGGTGTCGTACGTGTAGCCGGTGGCGTCGTAGGCGCCCTCGGGCTTGGTGCCCTTGTACTCGCGCCGCTCGACCGTGCGGCCGCGCGCGTCGGTGATCACACTGCTGGGCGCCGCGCCGGGGGGCGGGGTGGTGTCGGTGCGGTCGGCGCCGGGGTAGGCCGTGGTGGTGCGCCACTGTTCCTGCGCCTTGGCGGAGAACACCGTGGCGACGGCGCGGCTGGTGCCGTCGTAGAGCGTGGTGCTCTGCCCGGGGACCGTGTTCTCGTCCGCGATGAACCGGGTCTTCACCGGGGCGGAGGTGGCGTTGGAGTAGGTCTCGTTGGTCTTGAACGCGCGGCCGAGGCTGTCGTAGAAGGTGTCCTTGATCAGGCGGGTGTTCGCGGCGTTGTTCCGCGGGGCCGATTGGACCTGGACCTGGCGCCCGAGGGCGTCGAGGATGCTGATGGAGGTGGCGTACGACTCGTCGGACCGGAGTGTCTGGGTGGTGACGGAGCTGGTGCCGGTGTCGGTGAGGTCGTACGTGTACAGCGTGTTCGCGCTCTCGCTGCGTGCGCGGCCGGGCGACCAGACCGAGGTGGTCCGGCCGAGGGCGTCGTAGGCCACCTCGGTGGTGCGGTCGTTCTGGTCCACCGTCTTGACCGTGCTGCCGCGCAGCGGGTCGAGGGTGGAGGTGGTGGTCCAGTCCTTGGCGTTGGTGATCTTGACAGTGGTCGGGCGGGTGCCCGAGGCCGGTTCGTAGGCGGTGGTGGTCTTCGCTCCCGCGGCGTCGGTGGAGCTGGTGACGCGGCCGTAGGGGTCGTAGGTCGCTGCAGAGTTGAGCGTGTACTTGGGCTGGCCGGCCTCGAAGCGGTCGAGTTCCTCCGTGCTGGTGACCTGGCCGGGCCCGTTCAGGGTGCCGTGGGGCTGGCCGTCGTAGTACGTGCGGTTGCGGGCGAGGGTGTTCGCCTCGGTCGCGGCGGCGGTGCAGTCACCGCTCTGGAACTGGACGCTCTCGGATGTGCGGTCGAGCATCCAGGTGGCGGTGTTGCGGGCGTAGGAGGGGACGGTGCAGGTGTCGGGGAGGCCGTCCGCACGGTCCAGGGTCCACAGGGCCATGCCGTAGGTCTCGTCGTACTTGGTGGTCTGCGACGTGGCCTGCCAGGTCTTGTCCGCGCGCAGGGCCTTGGTCTGGGTGGCCCCCGTGCTCTGCATCTGCGCCGTGAGCGCGGGGAGCTTCGTGCCGCGGCCGTGGGTGGCGGTGGTCTTGGAGAGCCACGGCTCGTTCTTGGACGTGGAGATCAGCTCGCCGCCGTCGGAGGCGAAGGCCTGGCTCTCCCTGACGGTGCCGGCGAGCGGGTTGGAGTCCGTGCGGGTGCTCCCGTCGATGCCGGCGAAGGTGGCGGTCCGCTTGCTGCCGTCCGCCTTGAAGTCGCCGTCCATGCCGCGCAGGTAGAAGGTGGCGGACTTGGAGACCACGTCGGGGGCGGTGCCGGAGCGGGTGATGACCTGCTCGTAGCCGCGGAACTGGTTCCAGCTGCGGTACTTGTCCTCGGTCAGTTCCTCGTCGTCACGGTGCCAGGCGGCGGGCCCGACGTACTCGTAGCGGACCTCTTGCGGGCGGGAGCCGCCGAAGGGGTCGATCAGTGTGACGCGGTTGACGACGTACTTGTGGAACCAGTCCAGGGTCGGGTCGTTCGGGCTCTTGTAGTCCGGGTTCCAGTAGACCGGGTAGCAGCGCTTGGTGTTGGAGTCCTGGGCCGAGGGCAGACCGGCACCCGGCGTGCAGTCCGGGTCCGCGTAGCCGATGTCGGTTGTCTGACCGGTCTCGGATTTGATCTTGACGATACGGAGCCGGTTCATCGCGGGCCGGTTGTCGGAACTGGAGTCGACGCGGTTGTTCAGGCGGCTGCCGTAGAAGAGGACGGGCTTGGTGGCGAGCGTGGTCGAGCCCTGGTACCCGGTATGGGTGATCGAGGCGAGCCACAGGGCACGGGCCGTCTGGTCGTACGGGTCCGGGAACTGGTGGGTGAGCGCGTAGGAGTCGACGTTGTCGTAGCCCCCGGTGGCGTTCAGGACCTGAGTGGCGATCTGCGTGAGGCGCTTCCTGGTCCAGAACGTCGCGGAGTAGTTCTCGCAGGTCCCGGTGGCGCCGCAGTTCTGGTCGAAGGGGACGTCCGGCCACTTGGTGGCGGCGTTGTCCTTGGTCAGCTTGTCCGCCGCGCAGTCGAACGCGGCGTCCGGAATGCAGCGCTCGGAGGTCGTGAAGATCACCTGCGCGGACGGCTTGACGGTGTCCGCGTCGGCCAGCTTCGAACCGTAGGTGATCTTGGAAAGGGTGCCGCCCCGGATGTACTGGGTGAGGGTGCCCTCGGGGCTGGCGGCCGAGACCCCGCGCTTGTAGTAGTTCGTCTCGGTGTCGTACCAGTGGGTGGTCACGCCGCCGAGCGGATCGACGACGAAGTCGAGGTTCCAGCGCCAGGCCTGCTGGCACCAGGACGCGGCGAAGGTGGACTGGTGGCAGGCCTCGCCGCTGTTGTTGCCGTAGACGGGGGTGGTCCAGGCCGAGTTGGTGGCCGGGGCGGTGGAGCTGCCGGGCTTGCGGCCGACACCGAAGTAGTACTGCGTGCCGTCGGTGGTGGTGATCTTCCAGTACTCGCCGTTGTTGTCGCCGTTGGTGGCGCCGGTCAGCTTCTCGACCTTCGAGGCGTCGTCGCCTTCCAGCCGCCAGGTACCCGACGTGTCGTCGCGGACCAGGGTGGAGGACTTCCCGTTCAGCGACATCGTCGCGTTCTCGCCGGCCAGGCACTGCTCGCTCGAGTCGGCCTGGCCGTCCTTGGCACAGGGCTTGAAACGGCGCTCGACGAAGCCGGGCGAGTAGTCCCAACCCTCACCGATCCAGGACGCCTGGTTGTTGGTGGCGGCCGTGCGGCCGTCGATCGACTGCGAGCTGTAGGAGAGGGAGATGCCGGGCTTGCTGCCGCCGAGCCCCTCGGGCACGTTGATCGGGTACGACCAGGCGAAGCCGCCCGTGCTGCCGCCGTGACTCCACGAGCCGGACGGGGCCAGGCTGGTCGCCCGGTAGTCACCCGCGCTGCCGGCAGGGGCCGCGGACACCGCGAGGACCGTCGCCCCCTCCGAAGCCGCGCTCACGCGTGCGCCCTCCGCGGCGGATCCGGCCTTGAGGGCCACCTCCGCGCTGAGCAGGCCCGCCCGGTCACCGTCCCGGACCGTGGTCACGGGTGTCTGCGTACGGCACTCCGCTCTCTCGGGAGTGGTCAGCGCGCACTCCGGCAGCGCGACCAGGCGGGCCCGGGACAACCAGTCACCGCCGAAGGCGCCCTCGATGTGCGACACGTCCACCGAAACCCTGACCGGACCACCCGCAACCGCTCCCCCGGCCGGACGAACGGCCAGCAGCAGGCCCTTGACCCCGGCCTTCTCGGCGGCAGCCCTGTCCGCGAGCCGGACGGCGGCCTTGCCCGAGCGCGGAGCACCCTTGGCCGACGCCGGCCTCACCCAGACAGGAGCAGCGCCCGCCCGGCTCGGGTCGGCGACGGGAGCCGCCGGAACACCGGCAGGCGCAGGCGCCGTGAAGAGCGAACCACGCGGAGCCGCGGGAGCCGGAGCCCCCAGATCCACCTCGGCCTGGGCAGCCGGCGGCCAGTACACATCCTTCGGACGCCAGGAGGCGGCACCGCCACCGCGACCCACCGGGGCGGGCGCCTCGGCCTTCGGAGCGTTCTTGCCCCGCACCGAGTCCGTCTTGGGCAGGGCCCCGGGCGACCACCGGCGCGGATCCTTGAGTTTCCACTCCGCGGCCTCGGCCGGCACGACGCCCAAGAGCAGCGCAAACGCCACGGCAATTGCCAGGGCGAAATAGTGCCACGATGCGACATCTCGTCTCATCGCGCGAAATTCAGGCGGTACCGGCACGGCATTCCCCCCATGGTCGCCGAGTGGATCAATTGGCCTGGGAGCCTAGCCTGTTGGCCAAAAGTAAAAGCTGATGCAATTCGGACAAGGCGTACCCCACCAGCTCTCTCGTGCCCCAAGGATGTCCGAAAACCGTTCACCGCCCCGCGCGATGGCTTAATTCCATCAGTAAATTGATCACGATTATGCGAATAAGACGCGCGGAATCCCTGGATCCAGATTCACGTCCGCCGCGACCTGGAACAAAGGGTCAAAAGAGCGCACGCGGCACGCCATGCGTGTGAAAGTCCTACAGGTCACCCCATATAGGACGCGATCTGTCCTATATGGAAGCCATGCTTCCGCTAGGACTTCTCGGGGCACCGCTTGTGCCCATGAGGAGGTCCACCCTCATGTTCACGTTTCCCCGTCAAGGAGTGATCCTCATGAAGCCTCCCGCCATCTCCCCCTGCCTGGGCGTCTCCGACACCCAGGCGACCGTCGACTTCTACGAGAAGCTCGGCTTCACCGCCCTGCCCGCCGGCAACGACCCGAACGACGACCTGCGCATCCTGCTCTTCGACGGCGAGTTCGCGCTCATGGTCTACCGCGACGAGCACCTGCGCGGCTGGCTGCCCGTTCTGAAGGACACCCCGGTCGGCGCGTTCGGCATGTTCTACCTGGCCGTCGACGACTTCGACTCCTACGTGGAGCGCATCCGGCCGCTGGTCACGATCCAGAAGGACACCCTGGAGCACCAGGGCCAGAAGATCTTCTACTTCACCGACCCCAACGGCTACGTCATCGGCGTCACCCAGAAGCGGACCTGGTGACGGCCATGGCGGAGAACACCAACGAGCCCGCCGCGGGCGTGGTGAAGTGCGCGGCCTTCTGGGGGCGTGACGGAAAGGCGCTCGCCGCCTTCTACGCCGCCGCCCTGGGCTGGGAGGTCACCCAGACCTACGGCGAGGCCGCCGCGATGATCAGTGACGGCACGACGCGGTACGTCTTCTACACCGCCGAGTCCTTCAAGGCCCCCGACTGGCCCGCGGACGAGCTCGTCTTCCATCTCGACCTCGCCTTCCGTGACGTCGCGGCGGCCGAGGAACGCCTCATCGGTCTCGGCGCCACCAAGCCCGCCCATCAGCCGGGCGGCAAGCACTGGACCGTACTGCTCGACCCCTCCGGCCAGCCGTTCTGCATCAGCGCCGCCGGCAAGGACGGGTGAAACACCGAACCCGGACGAGTACCGCTGAACCCGGCCCCCACGCCGGGTGGCCCGAAGGAATCGACCATGACCCCCGAAGAAATCGCGGAGCTCGCCCTCTCGTTGCCCGAGGTGACGGAGGAAGATCCGTACGGTCCCCACAGACCCGTCTTCAAGGTCGGCGGCCGCATCTTCGCCATGCTCGCGGAGGCCACCAGGACCCACCCCGACCAGGTGACCGTCAAGTGTGAGCCCCCTCTCGCACTGCACCTGTGCGAACAGCACTCGGCGGTACGCCCGTGGCACCAGGGGCGCAGGTGGCACTGGCTCACCGTGCGCCTGGATGAGGACTCGGTGCCCGACGAAGAGCTCAGCAACTTGCTCCACCACTCATGGGAGTGCGTGGTGGCCGGCCTGCCCGCCGCCACCCGCGAACGGCTGCGGAGCATCTTGTCGGCATAGTGGCCGTGTCAGCCAAGGGCCAGCCATCGGATGCCGAGCTGTTTGATCTGCGCGGTCTCCGATACGTCCAACGGCTCGCGGCCGGTGGCCTTGCGCAGGAAGTGCGGCCGACTCCAACCCAATGTGGCGGCGGCCGCCATCTGGTCCGTGCCGAGAAGCAGCTCCGTCACGGCGTCACCGGCCGACGGGGTCAGCCAGGGCTCGCGGCCGAGTGCATCGGCCAGGTCGAGGCCGTGGACGGCGACTTCGACGACTCGGGTGAGCAGAAACTCCGACAGGAGCATGGCGTCACCGTGGCGCGTCCGCACGGCACGGCCGGCCGGCTGGCGCCGGCACAGCCGGTCGGCTCGCTGCCATATCGCGGCGAACTGGGCGGCGAAGGCGGAGCCGTCGGCTGACTCCGCCGCCCGGTCCTGAGCCAGGGCGATCCGGGCACTGTTGGTCCGGGGTGAGAAGCGGTCGTCCGGACGGTAGTACTCCGCCGCGGAAACCTCGGCCTCACCCGGTGGTGGCGCGTCCAGCATGCCCGGAAGCCAGTCGATCACGACGCACACATGCCCGAGCAGGTCGCGTACGGTCCAGGGGGTGCAGCGCGTCGGGAGGTTCCACTCGGCCTCGGAGAGTCTTGCGACGGCATCCGTGAGCGCCGCGGATTCCAGACGGAAGGCTTCGAGTACACGGTCTTGATTCACGCCGGCGACGTTACCAACCGGGCAGGAGCGGGCGCCTGGTTGGCCGGTCGGCCGGTTCCGGCACCACAGGCGCGTCGGTGCTCCCGACAGGGCACCTTGGTAAGGTGCGCCGATGTCCTCCTCGATCAAGCAGTTCCAAGTCACCTTCGACTGCGCGGAACCTGAGCGTCTCGCGCGCTTCTGGTGCGAGGTGTTGGGGTACGTCGTACCGCCGCCACCCAAGGGGTTTGCCACGTGGGACGATTTCAACCGCTCACTGCCGGCTGAGCAGCAGGACGCGTGGTTTGCCTGTGTTGATCCTTCAGGTGTGGGCCCCCGCCTGTACTTCCAGCGCGTCCCCGAAGGGAAGGCCGCCAAGAACCGCCTGCATCTCGACGTGCGGGTCGGCACCGGACTCGTGGGGGAAGAACGCCTCGCCGCACTCGAAGCCGAGTGCGCACGACTGCTCCCGCTCGGCGCGGTACACGTGCGGACGCTGTATGACGGCAACGATGCGTGCATCCCGATGCTGGACATCGAGGGCAACGAGTTCTGCATCGACTGATGCCCCGAGCCGACGAGGTAACGCTCCGCCGCCGTTGGACCTCTCGGGCCGTATGGAGCGGGACGGCTGTCGGCGCCTCACTCCGGCTGGTTTTCTGGGCCCACGAAGTCGGGGCTGGTGTGGCTCGGGTGGGAGCTCGGAGCGGGATCGGAGCTTGAGCCGCGGGAGGTGAAGTCCGGACCGCTGTAGCCGAGGTTCGGTATGCGGCGGGGGGCGCGGGAAGATCCGTCCGCCCCCGGAGAGACCGGGTCGGCGAGGGCTTCGCTCAGGAACGGCACGATGCCCCGTTCCAGCAGGGCGTTCAGCCAGGCTTCCCTGGCACGGGCAACCTGGTCGTCGATCGGTTCGCCGTCGAGCGCGGCCCCCGGCGCGGGTTGGTCGCTGCTGTTGCGCAGGGCAGTGACCACCAGGCCGACCACACATACGACGACCGCGGCCACGGCCACGGCCACGAACAGCCAACCCGCGGCGAACACGGTCCGGCTGGGCCCCGACTCGCCGCCGGTCTTCTCGAGGACGAGGCCGATGAGGAAGAACACCACGGCAGCGGTTCCCGAGAGGACTGGGGCGAGGACGGCGAAGACTGTGAACAACCCGGCTCCGGCCGCTTCGGCCGCTTCCAGGGCCGGTGTTTCACTGCCGGTCGGACGCGTGCGGGCGGCCGTCGGCGACTCGGGCGTACGCAGTGCCCCCGCCGCCGTCGGTACCTCCGGACGTACCCTCAGGCCCAGCAGCGCTGCCAGCAGGCGGCGGCCGTAGGACATCCCGGCCCACCGCGACGCAGCGACCCCGTCGCCGATCCGGCGGCTCCCCGGTTCTCCGGCACCCAGGACGGCCGCGCCGAACCGCCGGCCCAGACCTGCCTGTCCAGGGTGGTCGGTGGCCTCCCGGGCGGGGGCGGCCGCCGAACGCGAGGACGAATGCACCGTGTCCGATGACCGGCGCGGGGAGAACTCCGCGTATCGGCGTTCTTCGCGGACCTTCACATAGTGGTCGTACTCGGCCGCTGCGGCCGCCGTGAGGAGTGCGGTGGCGCTGAGCGCCATGGTGCGCAATTGCTCGGCCGTGAGCCGTTCGCCCAGGGCGGCCAGTTCCGGACGCTCGGGGGCGGTGCGCAATGCCTCGTCGAGGATCCGCTCGTACTCCTGGCGGTCCTCGCTCAGCAGGTGCGGAGCGCTCCTCACGGCCCCTCCTCCCCGATCGCCGGTCGCTGCGGCCATCGTGGCGCGCCATGGCCATCGAAGCCAGGTCCCGTTCCGTCCGCGCTCGCGGCAGCCGGCCTGGGGGCAGGCATCGGTCGCGCGCGGAGCGGGGGACCTTCCGTGGAGAGGGGAGGCCGGGCCGGGGCGGCGGGGGATACGGAGGGTTCCGTCCGGGGCGTGGCGGCGGACGGAACCCCCGCCGCGGAAACGGGGGCTCCTGCGGTGCCGGGGCCGCCCGCAACACCCACGTTCACGGCACCGGCTCCCGCACCCGCATCGGCACCGGCAGGCGATTCCGCCCCGGCCTCCGCGACCGCCTCCGCCGTCCCAGCCGGCTGCTGGCCGCCCGTCAGCGCCTCGTTCACCGTCTGGATACGACTGAGTTGGGTGAGCAGTATGGGCGCCGACATTCCGACGACGAGGGCGGCGTACTCACCGCTGATCTGTCCCGTGGTGCCGAACAGCACCGCGGCCCCGGCGCCCATCACGCTGTGCAGGGCGGCCGCGACGGTGTCGACGGCAGGATCGAAGTACGTACGGAACTGCGGGGGCACCCCTTGTGCCGCCCCTTCGGCGAGCAACTGCCGATGAACGCGACGATCGGCCTGCCAGGACACGAATCGGGTGTACAGGTCCAAGAGACCGCGCAGCAGACCACCCGCCGCCCCTAGGGCGTGTCTTCAAAGGGGTCTGAGCCAGAGGAACAGGGACGCGATGGTGACGGCTGCCTGGTAGGACTCGCGGGTTTTGTCGTAGCGAGT